>CP079699.1:965521-1287362 GCA_021383565.1 Levilactobacillus brevis
CATGTCTAGCAAATCACGTTTGGTGCCCCGCTGCGGCGTTCTCACGGGCACGTGGAGGATCGCTTCGATCGTCTCCCCGTCGATGCTGGCGGGCACGAGAATCTCACGCGGCAAGACTGTATTCTTGCGTTGATAGAACTGCACGATGAAGCTGGCCAACTCTTCTTCGGCCGTGCTGACGATGGGGAAGAGCCGCTTCTCCCGCTTCATCAACCGCGCCTGCCGGATGAAGAAGACCTGAATTGACAGCCAGCCCTTGTCCAGATAGAAGTTGAAGATGTCTCGTGGCGTACTGTCGTTGGAGATAATCTTCTGTTTCTCCACCGTGGCTTCGATGTAGCGAATCTGGTCGCGCAAATCGGCGGCCCGCTCGTAGGCCATATCGGCGGCAGCGGCCGTCATGCGTTCGGACAATTCCTTCTCGGCGTGACCCACGTTACCGTTTAGAAACGACTTAATCTTCTTGATCTGCTCATCGTATTCGGCCTCCGGCACCTCTTTGAAGCAGGCACCCAGGCACTGGCCCATGTGGTAATACAGGCACGGTCGGCCCTGATAACCGGTACACCGCCGGAGCGGATAAACCTTCTGTAAGAAGTGAATGGTCTCCTCGGCCGCATAAACGTTGGGATACGGGCCAAAGTAGTAAGCGCCATCCTTCTTCACGTCATTGACCAGCAACAGCTGCGGATCGCGTTCATTTGTAATCTTGATGTAGGGGTAACCGGTGCCACGTTTCAGCTTGATATTGAAGTACGGCTGATGCTTTTGAATCAGCGTGATTTCAAGGAGAAAGGCCTCCTTATCCGTCGACGTGATGATGGTCTCGAAGTCCACAATCTCGCTGACCAACTGAGCCGTCTTCCCGGTGTGGCTACTCTTAAAGTAGGAGCGCACCCGGTTCTTCAGGTTCTTAGCCTTCCCCACGTAAATAATCTGGCTGTTGATATTCTTCATCAGATAACAGCCGGGAAGGCCCGGCAATAACGCCAGTTTATGTTCCAAATATTCCGATGCCAAGGGCCTAACCTCCCGTTCATTTCTCGAATTAGCTAATAAAGTATAAGCCGAATATCTGTTTGGTGCAAGCAATTTACCCCGGTCGCCCGGCTTTCACGAACCTTCAAAAAAGCACAAATTTTATTCGGTTTTTGCCAAGCTTCACGCTGATAAATGACAAAGCCGCCTAATTCTGCTATGATACTGCTAAAGACAAGGAGGTGGCTTGAATGGCTCTCAAAGTAAAACGCCAGGATGACCTTGACTCCATGTTCGGTAAATTTGCTGAGATGGACCCGACGGACGTGAAGCGCGACAAGTTTCTGAAGCGTGCCGATGCCCACAAGGATAACAAGCGTGCAAAAGGCTTGATCAAATCTGATAAATCAAAACACGAACAGGATCACAGTCAGGACTAACGTCATTAAACGAAAGGACTCACGGTAATTAACCGTGGGTCCTTTTTGCTGACCAGCTTCTCAGCTCGTGGTCACCGAATGCGCCTACCGTTCCGGTTGGAAACCGTGCGGGTACCGTTCGTTCAAGCGTTTAATGTTATCTTGAGCCACCTCGTCAAAATCAATGTCGGCCCACTGGGCAATCTGGCTAAGGTACCAGAGGACATCGCCCATTTCCTTCACGATGGCCTCATGATCCATGTCCTGACCGTGAAAAGTATAGTTCTTGACCAGATCCACGACCTGACCCGACTCCCCTGCAAGGCCCAGTGCACAGTTCGTTAAGACCTGTTCGTTGCCGTAGAGCGTCCGGTTCGCAGCTTTTTGATAATCATTAAATTCCATATTATTTCCCCCCAAAGGCTTGTTGTTCAATCCAGTTCCAGACGGCATCCTTACCGATCTTTTTGGGTGCTGAGAACATAATAATGTTGTCCGTATTCGGCAGATCCATCGACTTCTTGATCTGACTAACGGCTTGGTTCCACTTGCCCCGCGCAATCTTATCGCTCTTCGTCGCGACAATCAGCGTTGGCAGGTTAAAGTAGGCCAGGTATTGATACATCTGAACATCGTCTTCGGTCGGCGCATGCCGTGCGTCCACCAGGGAGACGACCCCCTTGAGTTGGTCGCGTTGGGTCAGATAGGTCTCGATCATCTGCCCCCACTTCTCGCGCTCCGTCTTGGAAACCTTGGCGTAACCATAGCCAGGGACATCGACGAAGTACAGCTGGTCCTCAACATTGTAAAAGTTCAGGGTCTGCGTCTTGCCGGGTTGGCTAGACGTCCGCGCATACGACCGCCGATTGATTAACACGTTGGTCAGCGAGGACTTCCCCACATTCGACCGGCCAACTAACGCAATTTCTGGATACCCCGTCGTTGGGTACTGTGCGGGGTCAACCGCACTCATGACTAATTCTACGTGATTGACTTCCATTGGTTAATGCCATCCTCTCCAAATATCTTTCATCATTTTAACACAGAACGTCAGCTGACTGGGGACTTTCTCGCGGGTTCATTTGGCGATAAAGCGGTTAACGCCCGGCACGGCCCACCTTTTGCCACCCATAAAAAAAGCGACCAACCTGTAGGCCAGTCGCAACACCACATAGTGTGGCAATTACGAAGCTTTTTGATCCTTTAAGATAACTTCTGGTTCCGCATGATCGGTCACAGTCTTCGCGGTAATCACAACCTTCGCCACGTCGTCACGACTTGGCAGGTCGAACATGATATCGCGCATGACGTCTTCAATGATCGACCGTAATCCCCGGGCACCCGTGTTCCGCGCAATGGCTAACTTAGCCATTTCTCGTAAGGCGGCTGGCTGGAATTCCAGTTGAACGTCATCGAGCGACAGTAACTTCTCGTATTGCTTAACCAGGGCGTTCTTCGGTTCCGTTAAGATCCGGACCAGATCGTTTTCATCCAGTTTCTCGAGGGCCGTCAAGATTGGCAACCGACCGATAAATTCTGGAATCAACCCGAACTGGAGCAAGTCTTCTGGAATCACGTGTTGCATCAAGCTATCGCCGGAAGCCAACACGTTTTGTTCCTTGGTGTCGGCACCAAAGCCGATCGTCTGGTCACCCAGACGCCGCTTCACAATGCCGTCAATGCCATCAAAGGCCCCACCAACGATGAACAAGATGTTCGTGGTGTCGATTTGAATGAACTCTTGTTGGGGATGCTTACGGCCACCCTGAGGCGGCACGTTGGCAATCGTCCCTTCCAAGATCTTCAAGAGCGCTTGTTGGACCCCTTCACCGGAAACATCTCGCGTAATGGAGACGTTCTCGGACTTCTTCGCGATCTTATCGATTTCATCGATGTAGATAATCCCTTTTTCGGCGCGATCAACATCGTAATCGGCGTTTTGTAAGAGCTTCAGTAAGATGTTTTCGACATCTTCACCCACATAACCAGCTTCAGTCAAGGTCGTGGCATCGGCAATGGCGAATGGCACGTTGAGAATCTTCGCCAGGCTTTGCGCGAGGTAAGTCTTCCCTGAACCAGTCGGTCCGATAACGGCGATATTACTCTTTTGTAATTCAGGACCATCATCGTCGGCTTGAGCCATTTCATTAACCCGCTTGTAGTGATTATAAACGGCCACGGATAACGTCCGCTTAGCTTCGTTCTGGCCAATGACATATTGGTCGAGCGTGTTGACGATTTCAGCAGGCGTTGGCACTTCCAAGGTTTCTTGTGCGCTGTCTTGGCTGAACTCTTCATCAATAATCTCTTTACAGAGGTCAATACATTCATTACAGATGTAAACACCTGGGCCAGCGACGATCTTCTTCACTTGATCTTGGGATTTCCCACAAAAAGAACACGTGACCGGGCCATTTGTTTCGGTGTTTTCAAACAATAAACTTCACCCTTTCTCTCCAGGCTTAAGCCTAACTCATTAAAAGACGCATTTTGGTCAGTAAACCTGTCGAACTAACCAGGTTTTCCCTATCAATCGTGTACTATACCACAGATAAGCGCACGAGAGAATCAATTTGCCTCGCACGGTCAAGCCCGGCGTTAAATAAAAACCGGGACAACAGCGACTGTCGTCCCGGTCAAGCACGCAGATAAGGAACTAGTCCTTGTCTTCAGCGTCCTTCTTCTTGTCTTGCTTTGCAGAATCAGCAATCAAGTCAACGGCGCTCTTGATCGCAATGTCATGCTTCAACATGTCATCGGAAAGGGCACTGCGAACAGCACTTTCTTCCATACCATATTGACCAGCTAAGTCCTTCACTTCAGCAGCAACTTCGTCTTCTGAAGGTTCGATCTTTTCAGCAGCCACAACAGCTTCGAGAACCAGGTTCGTCTTAACCCGCTTTTCGGCACCGTCAGTGAATTGCTTACGCAAGTCGTCTTCGGTCGTCCCAGTCAATTGGAAGTACATCTTTGGTTCGATACCTTGTTGTTGCATGTTAGCCAGGTATTGGTCCATTTGACGGTTGATGTCATCCTTCAGCATAGCTTCTGGGATGTCGGCGATTTCGGCGTTATCAACGGCTTCGCTGATAGCTTCGTCTTCAATGGCATCGTGGGCAGCTTGGGTCTTTTGTTCCTTCAGCTTGTCCTTCGTCTTGGCTTGTAATTCTTCTAAGCTGTCAACTTCTTCGTCAACGTCCTTAGCGAATTCATCGTCCAATTCTGGTAATTGCTTTTCCTTAACTTCGTGGATGGTAACCTTGAAAGTGGCTTCCTTGTCACGTAAGTCTTCGGCTTGGTAATCCTTAGGGAAAGTAACCTTAACGTCAACGTCATCGCCGGCCTTGTGACCAACTAATTGGTCTTCGAAGCCAGGGATGAAGGAGTTAGAGCCTAATTCCAAGGAGTAGTTGTCAGCCTTGCCACCGTCGAATTGCTTACCATCAACGTAACCGTCGAAGTCAATCACAACCGTGTCGCCCTTAGCAGCGGCTTCGTCTTCCTTAAGCACTAATTCAGCTTGTTGTTGACGTTGCTTTTCTAATTCGGCGTCGATGTCCTTTTGGTAAACCCGCGTGTTTTGCTTCGTTACGCTAAGACCCTTGTAGTCGCCCAGCTTAACGTCTGGCTTAACCGTCACAACGGCCTTCAGAACCCAAGCCTTACCCTTGTCCATGGATTCAACATCCACTTGTGGTTGGTCGACTGGTTCGATACCAGCTTCCTTGATAGCTTGTTCGTAAGCGTCTGGTAAGACGATGTTTAAAGCATCTTGGTATAAGGCTTCTTCACCATACATTTGGTCGAAGATTTGACGAGGTACCCGACCCTTACGGAAACCAGGTACAGCCAGGTTTTTCTTGGTGCGCTTGAAGGCCTTGTCCAGACCATCCTTGATCATATCAGGAGCAATTTCAAAGGTTAATTCGCCTTGATTAGAGTCCTTTTTTTCCCATTTTGCAGCCATTATTTTCCCTCCGAAATGAAAGATATTACTATTTACAATTCTATCAATTGCATACTGTATAAGTGTACCTTATGCTTTCCGAATTGTAAAATGATTTTTGTCTAAATGCCGTGAATGACGCGGCTTTCCTTAAAGTTTTCCGAGAAATTCCCGCAAAAGTAAAGCGCTACCGCTCATTTCGCCGATATTCGGGACGACCCGGCGTGACCAATCCGTTAACCACCGAGTCATTGTGGCCGTTCACGGATCAGTCAGTCAAGCACCCTCATGATTAAGGTACGAAAAAAGGACCGAAAAGTTAACCTTTTCAGTCCTTCATTCTAGGTACGCTAATTAAATCACTTTAATTAGTCGTCGATTTCCGTAACGGTACCGGCACCAACAGTGTGGCCACCTTCACGAACAGTAAACTTAGTACCCTTTTCAATGGCAGCTGGTTGGATCAGTTCAACAGTGAACGTCACGTTGTCACCAGGCATAACCATTTCAACGCCATCTGGCAATTCGATAACACCAGTGATATCAGTGGTGTGGAAGTAGAATTGTGGACGGTAGTTGGAGAAGAATGGCGTATGACGGCCACCTTCTTCTTTGCTCAAGATGTAGACTTCACCCTTGAACTTTTCGTGCGTTTGGATCGAGCCTGGTTGAGCCAGAACTTGTCCACGAACAACTTGGTCACGGTTGATCCCACGAAGTAAGGCACCAACGTTATCCCCGGCTTCACCAAGGTCCAACGTCTTACGGAACATTTCAAGACCAGTAACGGTCGTCTTCAATACGTCGTCATGTAAACCAACGATTTCAACTTCGTCACCGACTTTAACAGTCCCACGGTCGATACGACCAGAAGCAACAGTCCCACGACCAGTGATCGTGAAGACATCTTCAACAGGCATTAAGAATGGCTTGTCGTTTTCACGTTCTGGCGTTGGGATGTAGTCATCAACGATGTCCATCAAGTGAAGGATAACCTTAGTTTGTTCTTCGTCGCCTTCAAGAGCCTTCAAAGCGGAACCACGAACAACAGGAATATCGTCACCAGGGTAATCGTATTCAGACAACAGTTCACGAACTTCCATTTCAACTAAGTCGACCAATTCGTCGTCATCAACTAAGTCGGTCTTGTTTAAGAAGACAACGATGTAGTTAACACCAACTTGGCGAGCAAGCAAAATGTGTTCACGCGTTTGTGGCATAGGGCCATCAGTAGCGGCAACAACCAAGATAGCACCGTCCATTTGGGCAGCACCAGTGATCATGTTCTTGATGTAGTCAGCATGTCCTGGGGCATCGATATGCGCATAGTGACGCTTTTCAGTTTCGTATTCAACGTGGGCAGTGTTGATCGTGATACCACGTTCACGTTCTTCTGGAGCAGCATCGATATCAGCGTAATCTTCGGCCTTTGCTAAACCTTTGTCAGCAAGTACCTTAGTGATTGCAGCAGTTAACGTCGTTTTCCCATGGTCAATATGGCCAATAGTACCAATATTTGCATGGGGTTTAGTTCTTTCATAATGTTCTTTTTCAGCCATTAATGAAACCCTCCTGTATTTTATCGCAAGGATGATCGCATTTCTGACGAAAATTAATCACCCTTTGCGTAAAATTATACTACTTCTTTTCAGAAAGGGAAAGCTGGAACCCTCCCAAAAAAGAATCCTTGACCAGTATATATGCTGTAGAATTATTTGTAAACTAAAATCTTGCCGAATTTACGGTTTTTCATGATTTTTATCGTCAATTGAACCGAATAAAGCCGTCATGTAGCGATTTAAGCGGTGTTGCCACACATTAATTTCTTCTAATTCTGCGTCACTGGCCTGATCTGTCACCGATTGTTGTGCCGCGATTTGAATCCAGGCGACCGGATTCTTAATGATTTTGTCAATAAACGGGTACAACATCATCAATTGTAACGTAATTGTTTGGGAAATGTTAGCCATAAGCATCGGATCTTGCTGGGCAACGTGTTCATGTAAATACTGTTGAATCTGCTGTGCGGCTCGACTGGCCCCCACCGGCTGTAATTGACTGGTGTCCACCGCGTACAGCTGGTCGTCTAGCCAGTGCACCTGCACCGTCTGGGTTGTCCGCAATCGGAGTAATTCCTCGAGTAAGGTCGCCCGCATTAAAGGATGTAAGAACGGATCGACCAGTAGATACTGAACCCCCTGCATGAAGGCTTTCAGCGGCAGCTGACGGGCTCGTGCCAGCCGTTGCTGCTGTTCACCAAAGGAGACGTCTCCCAAATGGTAAAACTGCTTAGCGAGCACCCGCTGCGTCTCGGCTAAGGTCTGCTGCGATGTGACCTCAGCCGCCGCGATTTGTGCGATGCCGGCGTCACGCCAGGTTTTCGCCGCGGGAAGCTCACAGAACTCCCGGGCGAAGATGAACTGCTGATTTTTAAGCGCCACGTCTAGCCGCAACTGAAAGGCCGCGGGCGAAACCAGATAAACGGCGTCCTGTTCCGCGGCATATTGCTCGGCGGCCAGATATTTTTCATCGTGATAGAGACTCGCCACTAAATAACGGTTGAATTCGGCCGTTTGCTGGTCGGTATAGAGCCGTTCAAACCAATCGGTAGCCGTGGACCACTCTCCCGCTGAAAACGCCTGGTGGGCCTTCTCAATGGCTTGTTCTCTGGCCGCTGGACTCGAAAATTCTCCCATAACATGCACCCCTCACTCACAAATTTTGTGGAATCAAAACGGACCGATGCCTGACAAGGTTTCGGTCCGTCTGTATTTAACTAATCTTTTTTATCGGTGACTGCCGCTGGCTTCTTCGCCCGTGGCCGCCGTTTCCGGTTGCGCCGGGGCTTGGTTTGACCTTCCTTGGCCGCCGTGGCGGGTGCCTTGGCCTTACCACGGTTCGACTTGGCTTTGGCCTTAGCAGGTGCCTTGGTCTCCTTGGTCGACTTGGTCTGGCCCTTATTCCCCGCCTTTTCCTTACCGCTGGAACGTCGGTGATGTTGGTTGACTTCCATAATTACAGGCAGGATGACCGGTCGCCGGTGAGTCTGTTCGAACAGGTAGTGACTCAGGTGTTCCCGGACATCTTGCTTCAAGTGGCCCCAATCGAACTCCTTGTTATCTAAGTTGTTCTGAACCGCCTTGCGGATAATCTGGCCACTCTCCTGCATCAAGTCCTTGTTGGCCTTGACGTAAACGAAACCACGGGAGGTAATCTTAGGCTCCGCCACAATCTGCTTTTTCTTTCGATCAATCGTGACCACGGCGATGAAAATCCCATCGTCGGCCAAGACCTTCCGATCTCGCAGGACGATGTTTCCGATATCTCCGACCCCGATCCCATCGATCATAGTGTCACTGACATCGATACCTTCGCCCAGTCCCATGGTGCCCTTGGCGTAGGTCAGCACATCACCCTTGGCCAGAATGAAGATGTGGTCGGCTGGCATGCCCAGTTCCATCGCAGCATTGGCGTGCGCATTCAGTAAGCGATATTCCCCCTGAATGGGCACGAGGTATTTCGGCTTCAACAGGTTCATCATCAACTGTAAATCACGCTTGTAGGCGTGACCCGATGAATTCATCTCGTCAGAAATCGCCTTGACTTCACCACCGGCGCGGTAAACCATGTCCCGCGTCTGAGCAACCGTCGTGTCCATGGCGTGTGATGGCGTGGTCGTAATGTAGACCAGGTCACCGGCTTGAATGTTGAGCGTCTTCTCCTGCTTGTTGGCCATCCGTTGAATGGACTTGATTGGTTCGCCCATCTTTCCCGTCTGTAAAATGACCGTTTCGGCTGGTTCCAAGCCGTCCAATTGTTCCGGCGTCACCAGTAAGTCGTCGCTAAAGGACAACTTTCCCAGCTTCATGGCCGTATTGACGATCTTTTCCAAGTCTTGGCCGGTCAAGCAAACCTTCCGGCCCGTCTTTTCGGCGGCATCGAAGACCTGTTGAATCCGTAAAATGTTCGAGGCCACACAGGCCACAACGACTCGACCGTCCCGATAGTTGAACGTTTCTTCAATTGACTCAGCAATCGTCTGCTCGGAGGCGTTCATGTTCGGGTTCTCGGCGTTGGCTGAATCACTCAGTAAAGCTAAAACGCCGGCTTGACCAATCGCTCCCAGCCGGGCGTAATCCGTCTGGTACCCGGGCTTAGCCGTTTGATCGAACTTGAAGTCCCCGGTGTAGACAATCTGGCCTTCATCGGTCTTTAAGTCGATCCCCAAAGACTCGGGAATCGAGTGCGTCGTGGAGAAGAAGGAAACGACCACGTCGCCGAAGTCAATCTCCGTCTTTTCATCAACCACGTGAAAATCATCGTAGTTCTTGACCTTAGGCTCGTCGGCGACGTTCAGCTTGGCTAACGCAATCGTCATTTCGGACCCGAAGACCGGCACGTTGAATTCGCTCAAGAAGTAAGGCAGAGCGCCAATCGCATCGGCATGGCCGTGGGTCAGAAAGACCGCCACAATCCGATCCTTATTCTCGCGAAGGTAACTCCAATCTGGAATCACCACATCAATCCCCAAGAGTTCGTTTTCAGGGTACTTCAACCCACAATCTAAAATATAAATACTACCATTAACATCAACGGCGTACATGTTCTTCCCGTTCTCGCGGACACCGCCGAACGGCACAATCTTTATCTTCGCACTCATAAGTTCACCTCAAGTATCTTTACTAGTTTTAAGTTAATCACTGATCACAACCGACCAGTCTTTTGTTATAGGTTTCGCGACCTAGATTCGTCCATGATTAAACTTTCTCCAGTCTACCATACTTTGGGCAATTACTGAACTATGAAGGTACACCACGCAAAAAAAGTCCATCTCCTGGATAGGAAATGGACTCGCAGGTGCGGCGAATTAACGACGCAAGCCTAAGCTCTTGATTAATTCACGGTAACGTTGAACGTCAGTCTTCCGTAAGTAAGCCAAAAGGTTACGACGGTGACCGATCTTCTTCATCAAACCACGTTGGGAATGGAAATCCTTACGGTGATTTTGCATGTGCACGTTGATTTCGTTGATATCAGCGGTCAAAACAGCAACTTGGACTTCAGTAGAACCCGTGTCGCCTTCGTGACGTGCGTATTGCTTGATGATTTCGTTCTTCTTTTCTGGACTAATAGCCATGGTAAATGTACCACCCTTCATATAATTGCCCTAAACTGAGTAAGTCGACGGTGGTGGTCGAGCCAACTAAGTTAAGGGTTTGTGCTTTTGCACAGTTACCTATCATACTGAACTCCAGGGAAAATAGCAAGTTTTTTCTGCGTATTTACCTATCAAGTAAATTTGCTTTACATTTATCGCGGGAAAGTATTGCATTCGGTCGGTGGGTTCTGTATAATTACATACGTTGAAATTAAGATTTCCGGTACAGGAATTCTCATTCGGAGGTGAAATTTTCATGCCAATTATCAAATCAGCAATCGAACGTGCCAAGACCAACGTTAAGGCCAACGAACGTAACTCAGCACAATTAAGCACGATGCGGACTGCCGTTAAGCGTTTTGAACAAGCTAAGACGGCCGGTGCCGACAACGCGGAAGAATTATACCGTTTAGCTAGTGCTGCTGTTGACCGCGCCGCTTCCAAGGGCTTGATCAAGAAGAACAAGGCTTCCCGTGACAAGTCACGGATGGCTGCACGTTTAGCTAAGTAATCAATTAATCAATCAGATTAGATGATGCAATTCAGGGGGTCGACCATCACGGTCGACCCCCTTTTTTGTGCAGTCTAGGCGGTTTGACCACCGGCGAACTGCGTCATAAATAATGAAAATAACATTTCTGGTTCCATGGACGTGGACTTCATCTGCTTTTCTACCCGAAACAGTCCCAAGTATGCCTGATTCAAGTCGGTCAAGCGAAAACGCCGTTGTGACTGCAGGGCCAACTTGATTCGGTACGGATGCACCTTCAGTAGACTAGCCAGCTTACCTTGACTGTAGCCCTGCTTGGCCAAAACCTTGGTCTGAATTAGCAAACGGAACTGCCCCTGTAAAATTGCGTTGATTTTCAACGGTTCTTCCTTGGCCAATAATAGCTCCCGGTACAACGTAACCGCCTTCGCCGTATCCTTGGCAAGCACCTGGTTCACCAGATCAAAGACGTTTTGCGTCAGCGTCTGAGCGACCAGTCCGGTCACCGCATCCGGCTGAATGGTCTTTTGCGGGTAAGCAAAGAGTTCCAACTTCAGCAGTTCTGCCATCATCAAGGTCAGGTCCGCATCCGTTCGTTGAATCAACGCGTTCAGTGCGGCCGGCGCCATGGTGTAGCCCTCGCGCTTGAGGTGCGCCGTCACAAACTGGCGGACATCGCGCTCGGAGAAGTTGCCAATGTCGATGGTTGTTGCAACCTTCTTTAGCTGTTTAGAGACCTTCTTCCGGCCGTCCAGCTTCTCGTACGGTGCGAAGAAGACCAGCACCGTACTCTCCATTGGTGCACCCAGATAAGTCTGCAGGCTCCCAATATCGTGATCAACCTTCTGCTTCTTGGTTTCACCCGTCAAGAATTGTGGATTGTCGATGCAGACCACCCGGCGTTCGCCAAAGAACGGGGCCGCCATGGCATCATCCAGCGCAACGGCCAAGGGCACCGTGTCCATATCATAACTGGCGTAATTCATGGTCTGCTCCTCTTCAGGAACAGTCGCCTTAAAGGCCGCCTTGAGCCGACGTTGAAGGTAATCCGCCTGCCCCATAATCAAATAGACTGGGTCGAGTTGTCCACCCGTGGCTAAAGTTTTTAAAAGTTCGTTAATCGTCACGCTTTATTCCCCTTTTAATTTAGTCTGCCAGCGCCCGTGGTTGCCCGTATAGACGTAACGAATCATCCCACTGGTTTGCGTACTGACCGTCGGCACCTGAGCGGCCTGTAGCGTCGCTAGGGTCTCCGCGTGCGGATGACCGTAACGGTTCTGATGACCGGCCGAGATCACTGCCCAGCGCGGTCGCAACTGTTGAATGAAGGCCGGTGCACTGGCTGTCTTACTCCCGTGATGTCCTAATTTTAACACGTCCGTTCGGAGCTGTGGGTGGTCGGCCAAGATTTTCTGTTCACCGGCCTGATCGAGATCGCCCATGAACAGAAAGTTCAGCCCACCGAAGTCCCCCTGCAACGCCAATGAATTGGCGTTTTCGGCTGGCGCCGCCTCATAGGGATGGCGCACTGTGAGTGGCACCGCGCTTCCAATCCGAATGGGCTGGACCACCGTGGGCCACCGACTCTGGCGAATTAAATGCTGCCACTGCGGTTCTTGTTCCATCCCCGCCGGCACCAGGAGCCGCTTAACCCGCAGTTCCTTGAGAAACGCCGGAAGATCGCCGATGTGATCGGCATCGTGATGCGTCAGATACAGGTCGTCCACATGGTCAATGCCACGGCTACGAAGGTAATTAATGTTGGTGTACGTGGCCCCGTAGCTATGCGGCGTGGCTGGTACCCATTTCGGCTGGGGAAAGGCCAAGCGACCCCCGGTATCGATCAATGAAATCCGACGATTAAACGGCGTTCGCAGTAGGATACTATCGCCCTGTCCCACATCAAAATAGGCCACCTCCCCGTGTAACGGGGCATGAATCAAGCCATACATCACGCCATAACTGGCCAACAGGCCCCACAACCACCGCCGACGCTGCGCTGGTGGTCGACTAAGCAGCCACCAGCTAGCGGCCAGCCACAGCCAGCAGACCCACCACCAAGGCTTGCCAAAGCTGACATTACCGGGGGAGCTCGGCTAGCCCAGCCAAAACACCGTCCAAACTGCCCAATATCTGGGCACTCCAACGACTGAGCGTGGGCCACCAGGAGAAGCCGACCACGCCAACTAGCGTGAGGGGAAACATGATCAGCGGAAACAACGGCACCAGGATCACGTTGGCCAGAATTGTCAGCGTATGCCACTGAAAAATGCCGTTGAGTAAGCTCGGTAGGCCCAGTAAGGTCAGGCCAATTTGCCGCCACCAGCCCGACTCGCGGGCCAGCAAAACCAGCCCCAGTGAAAGCCCGTAACTCAACTGACTCCCCAGCTCAAAGAGTAAGCCGGGATTCACGACCAGCCCGACCATCAGTGCGCCGGCCCAGGCATCTAGGCCGGTGACCTTGAGTCGAAGTTTATGGCCGCCGAGCTGAATGCCCCGCATCAAACACGCACGCAGGACGCCACTACCACCGCCAGCCAGGATCACGTAGCCCGGTAAGCCCAGTAACAGTCCCCACTCCCAGTGTTCGCGTTGCAGACGTAAGTGCACACACAACCATTCAATGGCGGTGAGTAGCAGTGCCACGTGTAAGCCCGAGATGGAGAAGAGGTGCAGCAACCCCAGCGTTTTCATCCCCTGAAGCTCCTGGGTCGCCTCCACCGCCCGACTCCCGGGTAATAACCCTAAGGCATAGACCCGCAAGGCCCCCGGCAAACGCTCACAGTAACGAATGAGCCGAACCCGCCACCCGTGCCACCAATCGCCAAACCAAGTCAGCGGCGTGGTTGGCGCCACAGACTGGCGATCGCGGTGACTCACCTTGATGGTCTTGGTGATGCCCCGGTGCGCCCAATAATCGGCGGCGTCATACTGATTAAAATTGGTCGCCGGCAGAATCCCGCTCTGCTGGCCGGTGAGCTGCCAGACTTGCGGTCGGCGGAGTTGCTGCAACTGATGTAAGTCGACCGCGGACTCGGCCCAACCATGAATCAGCACGGGTTCCCCGGTCGCTTGATTCCTCGCCACCAAGGCATAGCTCGCCCCATGAAAGGTCAACGCGTCGGGTCGAAAGCGCACGGCTAAGGTCGCGGTCGTCGCGTGAAACGGTGAGATTTGTTGCTGGGCTATCCGGTAATGTTGCCATCCCAAATAACCACCAAGCACCAGTAACATACCCAACGTTACCAGCAAAGTCTGGCGCTGGCGTAGGGCCACAACGCGACTCAACGCAAGTAGCAACAGTAAACTTCCCGCCACCGGATGGCCGCCCAAGCTCACACTCAAGGCGGCCAACGGTAACGCCACGAATAACCAGTGATTGGTCACTAATCGCGTTTAGGTTGGTCGAAGGACAGCTGAGTCAGCAATTGTGGGTCGACTTGAACTTGGTTTAATTCCACGTGTTTCAGCGCAATCAGCTTCTGCGCGTAGGGATCGTTGTGGTAATTTCGCATGTAGGTAATCTTCCGAATCCCCGCCTGCAGCAACATCTTGGTGCATTGCAAACACGGGAAATCCGTGACGTAAATCTCTGCGCCATCCGTGGCCTCGCCAAACTTCGCACACTGTAGAATGGCATTCATCTCGGCATGAATTGTTCGCACGCAATGACCGTCCACGAGGTAGCAACCCTCGTCTAGGCAGTGGTCATCTCCCGACACCGAGCCGTTGTATCCGGCAGCAATAATCCGTTTATCCCGAACCAACGTCGCCCCGACCGAAAGCCGGTTACACGTGCTTCGTGTCGAAATCACCAACGCTTGAAGCATAAAATATTGATCCCAAGGAATTCGTTCTCGTTGCATCGTCAAGTCCCCATTTCTTCTTTTCTGCGTCCGGCCAGTTGACCGTCGTCTAACTTTAATAAGCTTACACCTACGCCGTCAATTTCACGATACCCATTTTCAAATCAACACAACCGCTACCTAAGTAGTCAATTGATCTTGCAAATTGGCAACCGTCTTCTCGCCAAATCCCGGCACCTGCGCCAAGTCCTTCACCGTCTGAAAAGACCCGTGGGCCGTCCGGTAGTCGACAATCTTCTGTGCCTTCTTCTCGCCGACCCCGGTTAACTGCTGAAGGTCGGCTACCGTTGCCGTGTTGAGGTTCACCACGGTCGCTGATTCGCCGCTCTTAGCTGCCGCCGACCCACTGTGTGCCCCCGTTTGCCCTGCAGCAGCCGATGCCGAACCACTGGTTGCCGTCGCTGGGTGCTCACCCTTCTGTGGAATTGTGAGCTGTTGTTGATCCGTCAGCCGACTCGCCAGATTGACTTGGCGTCGATCCGCCTTAGCCGTCAGCCCACCAGCGGCCTTAATCGCATCCGCTACCCGCATTTCGGCGGCAAACTGATACAGCCCCGGGTGAGCGACCGCCCCCTGAACATCCACAAAGACCCGGGTATCGTGATGACTGACCTGACTAGCCAGACTTGACCCCACGGTTGCCGTGTGGCTGGACTGACTCTGAGCGACCGGTTGCGTGGGCACCGTAGCGGGTAAGGCCGCCGGTGCCGGTCGGCTCACGACAAAACTACCCCACACAATCAATCCGGCCACCAAGAGTATGCCACCCCCCACCATCACCTGATAACGGCGGGATAAGCCGCGCCACCACATCATCACCTGTTGCATGTCATCTACCCCCTTTCACCTTAACTCCGCAATCAGAAGTAAAATATTTTCAAAAAACGCAAAAAAATTCCCCTTTTTTCAAAGAGGAATCCTGACTTAATGAGTTTTAAGGTAGTGAACCGCGTCGTTAAAGGACTTGACCGGAACAACCTTCATGTTCGGCGCATACTTCTTCGCCGTGGCCTTTGCCAACTGGTAATTGGTCTTGTGTTGTTCCTCGTACTTGAGTAACAACTTCGATGGTTTGACGTACGGTGCGAAGAAGACCGTGGCCCCTGCGCGTTTGGCCGCGATAATCTTCTTATCAATACCACCAATCTCGCCCACATCACCGTTCGCATCAATTGTCCCCGTTCCGGCCACTTTCTTGCCGTGACGGAGATTCTGCCCGGTCACCTGCGTATAGATCTGCAGGCTAAACATCAGCCCACCGGACGGACCTCCAATGTTACCGGCGTCCACCGTGACCTTAGGCCGGGCCTTCACCTTGACGTTATCGGTCAGCGTGATACCAATGCCCGCCTTCTTGGTCGGCAGGCGCATCAGCTTCTGAGTGGCCGTATGCGTCTTCCCGTTATGCCGGTAAGTGATGGTCGCTTTAGACCCCACCTTTTGGCGCTGAATGTACTGCTGATACCCAGTCATCGTATTAAAATGACGACCATTAACCCGGGTCACCGTGTCACCAACCTTCAACTGGTGGGCAAACGGCGACTTGGCATCCACACTCAACACGTAAATCCCCAGATACTGCCGCGTGACCGGTTTATGTGCGGCCTTATACGCGGTATAAATGGATTCATTGATGGCGCTTTGCATATAAAAATCCTGGACCTTGTCATAGGTGGCATTACTCTGCCCACCCGTGACGTCATCCACGCTTTCGATGCTGTAGTACGAGTTGAGTTTCGCATATAAATACGTCGCCGGTCGCGCTTGTGCCAACGCCACCGACGTAATCATGTATTTACCGCTGTTCTTATCCGGATGACCCGGCATCTTGACGAAGGTCTTAAGATTATCTGCCTCGCCAGGCCCCTCGATGTACTTGGGCAACGGCAGAAAGAAGAAAGCGAGCACGGCCAACGCCGCAATCGCCGTCCCGATGACCTGCCACCACTGTTTACGGGTTAATTTCCACATGCGCTAGTCACGCTCCAATCGCTCGCGGAGACCGCGCGCCACGGCAGGAGGAACCAACTGCGTCAGGTCACCACCGAACTGGGCCACTTCCTTGAGCAGACTGGAGGAAACAAACTGATACTTGGGCGCCGCCATCAGGAAGATTGTGTCAATCTGATCGTCTAGCGTCCGGTTCATGCCGGCAATCCCCTGTTCAAATTCAAAGTCCGTGCCGTTGCGGAGGCCGCGCACCAGAACCGTGGCGTGAACCGACCGCACGAAGTCCACCGTCAGACCGGTTTCGACCTGAACGGAGACGTTTGGCAGATCGCGGGTCTCCGCCTCAATAAAAGCAACCCGCTCACTGGCCGTGAAGACCCCCCGTTTCGACGTGTTCTGCCCCACGGCGACCACTAGTTGATCGAAGAGACGGCTGGCCCGTTGGATGAGATCCAAGTGGCCGTTGGTCAAGGGATCAAAGCTTCCAGGAAAGACTGCGATAGTCATGCTGGATCACTTCCCAACGCATAGATAGTCAGCTCCGTGATGCCGTAATCACGACGCTCCACGAGGTCAAAACCGGGCAATTCATCCGGTAATTGGGCGTTCTGATCCGTTTCACAGATTACCCGCGCCCCGGGTGCCAAGAGCTTCAGCTCACGTAATGTTGCCATCTGTTCGGCAATCTTCTGTAAGGCATAGGGCGGGTCAAAAAAGACCAGATTAAACTGATCACCACGACCGGCCAATTCCTTAATGGCGCGGTTGGCGTCGCGCTTTAGGATTTCAAACCGCTCGGGGGCCTTGGTCACGGCCACGTTATCCTTAATCGTCTTGATGGCCGCGTACTGCTTATCAATCAGCACGGCCTTAGCGACACCGCGTGACACGGCCTCGATGCTCAGCCCTCCCGACCCCGCAAAGAGGTCCAGACTCCGGCCGCCATCAAAGTACGGGCCAATAATGTTGAACAAGGCTTCTTTAACCTTATCCGTCGTCGGCCGCGTGGCCATCCCCGGCACCGCCTTTAACCGACGGCCACCAAAATCACCTGCTACAATTCTCATTCATCATCATCCTTTGCCGCCGCCATCTCTTCCGCGACGCCGTTAAAAGTTTCGTTGATTGCTGGCCGTTCTGATGCCACGACCCGTTTTACAAAGCGTAAATGATTCAACTGATCCGTCAACGTGGGGACTTCCTCCTTGTTGACGTACAACACCACGTAACGCATTTTTTTAGAGACGTACATCACGGTGCCGTAGCGCTTCAGTTGGCGCGTTTGTTTCAAGCTATACGTATACACGATCAGACTCTGTCGTGGTTGGATTTCAAATGCCATCGCTAGAACCTCCTCACTTAATGCGTTGCCCGGTAGCGTTTCTGCCGAGCACTAATATTCATCACGACCCCCATCACGAGGGCTAACGTCCAGGTACTGGACCCCCCGTAACTAATAAATGGGAACGTAACCCCGGTAATCGGCAGCAAGCCCAGGACACCCCCCAGGTTAAAGAGGGTCTGGACCGTCAAGTAGGTCGCCGCGCCGTAACAAATCAAGGCGTGGTAACCCGAATGACTCCGAATGCCGACCAAGACCGTGCGAACAATGATCAAGAACAGCAGACTAATCACCGCTAGTGCCGTGATCAGACCCAGTTCCTCGGCCAGAATCGCCATGATGAAGTCGGTGTTGGGCTCAGGCAAGTACCCAGTTTTCTGAATACTATTGCCCCAACCCACACCGAAGATGCCCCCGTTACTCAGGGCGTAATAGGAATTAACCAGCTGTTGACCGACCCCCTGCGAATGCTTGAAGGGGTCCACAAAGGCCACCACCCGCTGGAGTTGGTAAATATTCTTGGCAAAGCCCAACTCCGAAACCTTGATTGCCAGTGGAAAGATGAGGCCAATCACCACAAACAAAGCCAACAGGAAATAGGCAATCGCCCGCCGCCAGTTAAAGCCACTGGCCAGTAACATCACGAAGACAATGCTGGCATTAATGGCCGCCCCCCCTAAATCGGGTTGAATAAAGATTAGCCCAATCAGGACCGCACTAATCCCGACCGGCCGTAACATGACGGCCCACCATCCTTCAAGGGCAATGGCATCCTGTCGCCGGTCAATGATGTGCGCCAACCAGACGATCAGGTAAAATTTCACAAATTCCGCGGGTTGGATGCTAATTGGCCCCAATCGAATCCAGCCGGCCGCCCCATTAATGGTCTTCCCGATCACGATCAGGAACAGCAACGAACACACCGCCAGAATGCTGGCATACTTGAGGACGCGCTTGTCGCGGAGTTTATTCAGATTCATCATTACCATAAAGGTATAGATGACCAATCCCAAAATCACAAACATCAGTTGCTTGACTAAATAACTACCAGGACTTCCCCCATTTTGAGCACCTATGTCGGCGCTGGCGGAGTACACCATGACAACCCCGAATAGGCTCAAAATGATGTAGGGTACAAACAGCCAGTAGTCTAAATATTTTAACTTTCGCATACGGTTTACTCGCTCCAAGTCTACCGTCCGTAAACGGTAATCGAATGTTTATATTATAGCATAGCTTCCGCTTAAGCAAATGATAAACTGGGATTCTCGCTTCTACCGTTTCTCCGCCCGAACCATCACGCCAACAGCCACCTGGTGACACCAAAAACCGGCCATTCTCGCAGTTACCCACGAAAATGACCGGTTCAGATTTAAATTAAATTTTAGAAATTACTTCCGTGCAGCGGTCTTCCGCTTCTTGGCAGCCTTTTCCCGTTCGCTGGTGTTCAGAATTTGCTTCCGCAGACGAACGTGTTCTGGGGTGATTTCACAGTATTCATCTTCGTTGATGAATTCCAGTGATTCTTCCAGAGACATCTTCAATGGCGTCTTAACCTTGGCAATATCTTCAGAACCGGCGGCCCGGACGTTGGTTTGGTTCCGGCCACGCGTGATGTTAACGGAGATATCGTTATCTCGGCTGTTTTGGCCAATGATCATCCCTTCGTACACTTCAGTCCCAGCTTCAGTGAAGATGGTCCCACGGTCTTGAACGGCCATGATGGCGTACGTCGTTACCTTACCAGAGTTGATGGAAACCAGAGTCCCGTTGTGACGACCAGGGTTCCAGTTCTTGATAACTGGCAGGTACTTGGAGAAGGTATGGTTCATGATCCCGTAACCACGCGTTAAGGATAAGAATTCGGTTGAGTAACCGATTAATCCACGTGATGGGGCCAAGAAGGTCAAACGAGTTTGACCGTTACCAACGGCTTCCATGTTCTTCATTTCACCCTTACGTTGTGACAAGGTATCAATGATTGAACCGGTGTATTCGTCAGGCGTGTCGATTTGAACGGATTCAAATGGTTCGCAACGCACGTTATCAATTGTTCTGTAGATAACTTCTGGACGAGAAGCTTGTAATTCGTAGCCTTCACGACGCATCGTTTCGATCAAGATGGACAAGTGAAGTTCACCACGACCGGAAACAATCCAGGCACCAGGGTTATCGGTGTCGTCAACTCGTAAGGAAACGTCGGTATGGAGTTCACGCTTCAAGCGTTCTTCCAATTGACGAGACGTCACGAACTTCCCTTCGCGACCGGCAAATGGTGAGTCGTTGGTCCGGAAAGTCATTTGCAGCGTTGGTTCGTCAATCCGTAAGATTGGAAGTGGTTCCAACGTGTCAGGTGCAACCACCGTTTCACCAACGTTGATTTCATCCATCCCGGAAACGGCAATCAAGTCACCCGCTTGGGCTTCCTTGATTTCCAAACGCTTCAGACCGAAGTAACCAAATAACTTGGTCACCCGGAAGTTTTGCTTGGAGCCGTCCAACTTCATAACGGTAACGCTATCGCCGACTTTAACCTTCCCACGGAAGATCCGGCCAATCCCGATCCGACCCACGAAGTCGTTGTAGTCCAACATGGCAACTTGGAACTGTAAAGGTTCGTCCGTATTGTCGATTGGCGCTGGGATGTGCTTAACGATGGTGTCAAAGACTGGCTTCATCGTGTGTTCTTGCGTGTCCAATTCTGGATCGTAGCTAGACGTCCCGTTCATTGCTGAGGCGTAAACCACTGGGAAGTCCAATTGGTCTTCGTCAGCACCTAATTCGATGAAGAGGTCTAAGACTTCATCAACGACTTCGGAAGGACGAGCGCCTTCACGGTCAACCTTGTTGATAACCACGATTGGGGTTAAGTGTTGGTCCAAAGCCTTCTTCAAAACGAAGCGGGTTTGGGGCATCGTGCCTTCGTAAGCATCGACAACGAGCAAAACGCCGTCGACCATGCGCATGATCCGTTCAACTTCACCACCGAAATCAGCATGTCCTGGGGTATCCAAGATGTTGATTTGCTTGTCGCCGTAACGCACAGCAGTGTTCTTGGACAGGATCGTAATTCCCCGTTCCTTTTCGATGGCGTTAGTATCCATGGCGCGGTCGCCAATGGACGTGTGTTCGTCTAACGTATCGGATTGTTTAAGCATTTCGTTAACCAGGGTCGTTTTCCCGTGGTCAACGTGGGCAATGATGGCAATGTTACGGATATCATCTCTGAATTTCAAGTGTATTTCTTCCTTTCGTGCTTGTTGAATTAGATGGATCACGGCATGCTTACGTCGTCAGTAAGTACGCTTATTGTAGCGTGATTGATTAATAAAGTCCATCTGTACCGACCGGCCGCATAAAAAAACTGTGACCGTGTCACAGTGAGACGTCATCTTCTTCAATTTGGAGAATATCACGTTGCGCTTTTTCCGTCGCTACTAGTACAAGGTTAGATGATAGCATATTGAGCGGCTGGCCGTCAATGGTTGAGACCCGAACACCCAAAAAGTTTAGCATAACTTGACCGGCCGCAATGTCCCACGGCTTCAGATAGGAAATGTATCCGAGCGTCTTCCCCAGAAGAACGTTAATCATTTCAATGCCGGCACTCCCGTAAATTCGCATCCCTGCGCTATCGTGCACAATCTTCTGCATGTGCGCGACGTCATGGACCACGAGCGGAGCACTGGCGCCAATCAGGCCATCGGCTAAGGCAATGTTCGCCGGTGCACTGAGCTGTTGATCGTTGGCCCAGACCCCATCAACGGCGGGACCACCGGCGTACAAGACGTCATTCATCACGTCATAGATGAAGCCCAATTGCCCGACGCCATCTTGGTAGATCCCAATCATCATGGCGAAGTTGTCGTGTTGCTTCACAAAGTTCATGGTCCCATCGATCGGGTCCACAATCCAGACACGCCCGTCCAGACTGGTCAGCTGATCACCAAAGCCTTCTTCTCCTAAAACCTTGGCCGTGGGATCTAAATGCCGAATACCTTCAATCAAAAATTGTTCGTTACTCTTGTCAATGTTGGTCACTAAATCCTTCCGACTGGTCTTTTCACTGACCGTCATCGGACCGGCCATCTTCGCAATGACCTGCCGCCGCCCTTCTCGTAAGAGTGCCGAAACATCCCGTGCTACCTGTTGCCAATCTTCTGCCATAACGCTTAACGCGCCCCTTTCATCTTAATCCGGCCACCCTGTTCGCGGGCCTGCTTAACCGTCCGATAAATGCTGTAGCCGGAAGCCTGTTCAAATTCCCGTCCCAACTGCTTTTCTTCGAACTTTTGCGGAACAACCTGCTGAAAACCCCGGTAAGCTGCCAGCAAAACATCTGCGGGCACCCCCTGATTCAGCTCATAGGCATCCTCCACGCGCTGATACAGCGTGGTTACCGCGACAATGTCTGCGGTCGACCAGTCGGCCTGCAATGGATATTCATAGTTACTTGATGATTGTGTCACGCGTTATTTCCCCTCCGTTTGTTGTGCTTCTATCGTGGCAATCTGCTCACGAATCGCCGCAATCTGGGCGGCGTAGTCCTGTTGCTCGTCTTCAGATAAGACCAGATTGGTTAAATGCCGAATGCCCTTGGCTCCCACCAGTACCGGTGAGGCAGCCGCAAAGGCCGGCTCTTCCTCATGAATGTTGGTCACTGCCGCAATAACCGGCTGATCGGACAAGGTGGCCTGTAGCAAGCGAATAATCGCCAAGTCACGCAAGGTCCCCTGCTGTTCGGCGGCTTCACGCGTCAACCACGTGCTCATCTTGCCCAAGTCATCGGCATCAAAATCGGCATCCGCATTGGCTAAGTACATAAGTAAGGGGGCGGGACCCACGTAAGTTCGGCTCCAAGCCACAATCGGCGTCTGTGCCGTTCCGACCACCGTCGCCTGAATCACGGCAGCCCCGACCCCCAGTCGTTCGGCCAGTCGATAGGTCAACAGCCGCGTCAAGGGGTAGGTTCCTAGCCCCCAGATTTGACTGGCGGGCAATCCCGAGAATTTCCACGCAAAGTAGGTCAAAATCTCGTCCTGCTTCCCGGAAAAGATCAGCTGACCGTTGAAGCCATTCTCCACAATGCGCTTCATCAGTAGGCGCAACTCCGCCACCATGTTGGCGACCGGTGTCTCCACCGTTTCGCGGTCGAGAACCATCAGCCAGGTCGCCTGACCATAGTCAGCGGCGGTCCCAACTCGGATCGTCAGCCGCGGGCACAAGGCACTCGCGACGACCAAGGGTTGATAGCGTGGCGTATCGTCCGTGGTGTTGGGCATCACCACACAATCTAGCGGTAAATCCGTCACCAGTAGCTGGTGCAACAGCTGACTGGCCTGATCAAAATTTCCCTGAATCAATAACGTTGGTTTCATGGGTGACCCTCCTTGTACCAAAAACGATAGGTAGCTGACCGTGACCGCTGAATTCGGGTTGCAGGCGATCTGGCCGCTGGTTTAAGGCCGCAACCTCCCCATATTAGAGGCGGCTCCGGCTAACTGCCGTCAAAAATAACCACATAATCCCATTATAAGTGAACCCCGCCGGATAGCAAGCTAGAACTCCCGCTCCCACGAAAAAAGGCGCCTCCACAATGGGAGTCGCCTTTCTTCGTAACCATAGAGTTGTCACAAGTCGCTTTAGACGTGGGTTGGGAACCCTAAAGCAATGTCCGCAGTTTCTTGGATTGGTTCGTTTAACGTTGGATGTGGGTGAATCGTCAACGCCACATCCTCGACGTTCAAACCGCCATTCACGATTAAGGATAATTCACCCGTCATCGTGCTGACTTCGGGACCAACCGCTTGGGCACCGACAATGTTCTTGTTGTCATCATCGGTGTAGACGAAGCGAACGAAGCCTTCAGGTGCGTCCAGAGAAACGGCCCGAGCATTCCCAGCGAATGGGAACTTCGCGGTCTTCACCTTGATACCCTTGTCCTTGGCTTCGGCTTGGGTGTAGCCCACCGTCGCCAATTCAGGGTCGGCGAAACATACGGCCGGCACACTCAGCCAGTCGTTGGCCGTCTTCTTACCGGCAATAGCGCCAGCAGCCGTCTTGGCTTCGGCAAAGGCCTTGTGAGCCAATGCGGCGCCAGGAACAACGTCCCCAACGGCCCAGATGTGTTCTGAAGCCGTCCGACCTTGGTTGTCGACTTCGATCTGACCGTGATCGTTTAACTTAACCTTGGTGTATTCCAAGCCCAAGTCATCCGTGTTCGGCTTCCGGCCAACCGTCACCATGCAGTAGTCTGCCTTGATCGTGGTTTCCTTGCCATCAACAGAGTAGGTCACGTCGACACTGTTGTCGTCTTGCTTTGAGCTCTTGGCCATAGCGCTGGTAATCACATCAACGCCCTTCTTCTTCAAGTTCTTCAGGACAACGGAGACCATATCCTTTTCAAAGTTAGGCAGGATGGATGGTGTTCCTTCAATGATGGTGACGTGAGCACCCAGACTAGCGTATGCGCCCGCTAATTCGGTCCCGACGTAACCGCCACCGATGACGACGAATTCTTTGGGAATCTCTGGCAAGTTGAGCCCACCGGTCGAGTCAATGACCCGGCCTTCAAACTTGAATCCAGGGATTTCGATTGGGTGACTCCCCGTCGAAATAATAATATTATTGTATTCGAAGGTTTGGCCCGTATCCGTCGACATAAATTGCTTCTCACCAGTTGGCATCACCCGCAGTTGGGTATCGCTCAAGAAGACCGCTTCACCATTGACCACGTCAACGTGATGCTTCTTCATCAGCATCTTAACCCCACTGGTCATCCGGTCGACAACCTTCTTTTGCTTCCAGTCTTGGGTTTTCTTGAAGTCGATCTCAGCCGAACTCGTCGAAATCCCGTAAGTGGAACCATCCTTGGCTTGTTCTAACCGATGACCCGCTTGGATCAGCGCTTTGGAAGGCACACAACCAACGTTCAGGCAGACACCGCCCAGCGTATCGGATTTTTCAACCAAAGTTACCTTTTGGCCTAATTCAGAAGCCCGAATTGCGGCAACGTAGCCACCGGGGCCGGCACCAATGATGACGGTATCCTTTTTTTCAACATCTGCCATATTTCTGTCATCCTTCCATTAAGAGCATTTCTGGATCATGAAGCAATGCTTTCATTTCGTTTAAGATATTTTGAGCTAAGGCCCCGTCGATCAAACGGTGATCGTAACTCATGGAGAGCTTCAGCATCCGGCCAACCACGATGTCGCCATCTTCGTTGACGTAAGGTGCCTTTTCAATCCGGCCAACCCCCAGAATAGCGACTTCAGGTTGGTTAATAACTGGCGTGAACCAGCCGCCACCGATAGATCCAACGTTACTGATGGTAATGGAACCACCGGCCATGGATGCTGGTGACAACTTGTTATCGTAAGCAGCTTGGGTGTTTTCACTAATTTCCTTAGCGATTTCAAACATACCCTTGGAATCCGCGTTCTTGATGTTTGGCACATACAGACCGTGGTCCGTGTTGGTGGCAATCCCAATGTTGTAGTAGTGCTTCGTCACAATCTCTTGGGTGGTGTCGTCAATGGAGGCGTTCAGTTCTGGGAAGTCCTTCATGACGGCGACTAAAGCCTTAACGATGTATGGTAAGAAGGTCAAATGAATGCCCTTGTCGGCAGCGGCTTGCTTGTACTTCTTCCGGTTAGCCATCAAAGCTGAAACTTCAACTTCGTCAAATGAAGTAACATGTGGCGCAATGTCCTTGGAAGTCCGCATACTCTTGGCGATAATCTTCCGCATAGGCGACATTGGTTCCCGAGTTTCCAGTTCTGGCCGATCCGCGTTCCAAGGCTTGATTGCCTGACCCGTTGCCTTGGCAGCAGCTGGAGCGGCTGGCGCAGCCTTTTCAGCAGCTGGGGCAGCAGCACCGTTAAAGTTGTCGATATCAGCCTTCAAGACTTGACCGTGGTTCCCGGTTGGGGCAACCTGCGTGATGTCAACACCCTTATCGCGAGCATATTGCCGAACAGATGGCATCGCCATGACCAGCTTATTTGGATCAGCGGCAGCCGGTACCCCGGTTGGCGCAGCAGCTGGTGCAGGTGCTGCGGCGGCTGGTTCTTCAGCTGGTGCAGTCTCTTCAGCTGGAGCTTCGTCGCCACCCTTGCCTAAGTCAGGTGGTGTATCCGAACCATCGTCAATCACAATCAGTGGATCACCGATTTCAACGGTATCCCCCTCTTGTGCGACAATCTTTGAAATCGTACCATCAACGGGTGATGGTAATTCCGAAACAGACTTATCGTTTTGGATTTCGACTAACGTGTCGTCTTCCTTAACGGCGTCTCCTTCTTTAACAAGCCATGAAGAAATTTCACCTTCAGCCATTCCTTCACCAAGCTCAGGGAGTTTGAACGTATAAGCCATGGGAAAACTTCCTTTCTTTCATTTAATGCAGGATGTTCCCACATCGAGTTTTATCATTTTATTAATAGAGCGGTTACATTTTAATAGTTAACGATTTCACGGACCTTGGCTTCAACGTCATCGGCATTTGGAATCCAATCGTTTTCAGCTTGGGCAAATGGGTAAACGCTATCTGGCGCAGCTACCCGACCAATTGGCGCATCCAAGGACATGATCTTTTCTTCGGCAATGTCGGAGGCCACAACGGCACCAACACCGGCCATCCGTTGTGCTTCTTGAACGACAACAACCTTGTGCGTCTTGTCGATGGAAGCGAAGATGGTGTCCGTGTCAATTGGTGACAGTGAACGCAGGTCAATGACTTCGGCTGAGATGTTGTCCTTAGCCAAGGCATCGGCAGCGGTCAGAGATTCGTTAACTTCTGCACTGTAAGCCACGATGGTCACATCCGTACCTTCGCGAACCACTTTAGCGGAATCTAGCGGAACCGTGTACTTTTCATCTGGCACTTCATCCTTCATTGACCGGTAAAGCTTCAAGTTTTCCATGAACAGAACGGGATCGTCACTCTCCACAGCGGAGATGATTAAGCCCTTCGCATCGTATGGATTGGCTGGGGTTACAACCCGCAGACCAGGGGTACTGGTGAAGTAGTTTTCCAAGTTATCGGCGTGCATTTCGGCGGTATGCGTCCCCCCACCAAATGGTGTCCGAACAGTAACTGGGAAGTTCTTCTGGCCACCGAACCGGTAGTGGTCACGCGCTAATTGGCCAACAATCCCATCCATGGCTTCGAACGTGAATCCCATGAATTGGATTTCTGGAATTGGCCGCCAACCGGTCAGTGACAACCCGATGGCTAACCCTAAAATCCCGGATTCGGCCAATGGGGTATCGAAGACCCGGTCTTCACCATATTTGTCTTGCAGACCAACCGTGGTCCGGAAGACACCACCGTTTTTACCAACATCTTCACCGAAGATCAAAGTCTTGGGATCGTCGTTTAAGACTTGATCCAGACCAGAAGTGATCGCTTTAATATACGTCATTTTAGCCATGATTACTTCGACTCCTTTGCTTCGAATTCTGCAATTTGCTTCTTAACCGCTGGAGTAGGAACATTGTAAGTCCACTTCAGGAAGTCGGAAACCTTTTGTGCTGGGGCAGCTTCTGCTTCCTTCATTGCTTCCTTAAATTGGTCTTTGTATTCGTCGACTAACTTGTCTTCTTGATCTTGTGACCAAACGCCCTTGTCCGTTAAGACTTTCCGCATCCGAATCAGTGGATCGGCATCGAACCAAGGCTTTTCTTCTTCCTTCGTCCGGTAACGAGAAGGATCATCACCCGCTGAAGAGTGGGCACCATAACGGTAAGTTAAGGTTTCAATCACAACTGGACCGTTACCAGCAGCGGCAAATTCACGGGCAGCTTTAGAAACTTCGTGAACGGCCACAATATCCATCCCGTCAACTTGAACGGAAGGAACACCCATGGCAACCGCCTTTTGGGCTAAGGTTTCAGCACCCGTTTGCTTATAACGTGGTACGGAAATGGCCCAACCATTGTTTTGAACGAAGAATACGGCTGGTGCTTGGAAGGCACTGGTGAAGTTAACCCCTTCATACCAGTCCCCTTGTGACGTCCCACCATCACCGGTGTAGACAAAAGCAACGCGATCTTCGTCGCCGTTCTTCTTGATCCCCAGGGCTACGCCGGCAGTTTCAACGTATTGGGCACCGATAATAATTTGTGGGAAAAGCATGTTTGGATTTTCATGTTGGTTTCCTTCAACATGGCCCTTAGACCATAAGAAACCCTTTGCAACAGTTGTACCGTGCTGAATCATTTGTGGTAAATCACGGTAAGCAGGTAACAGGAAGTCATTTTCCTTAAATGCAGTCACACTTCCCATTTCACTGGCTTCCTCACCGGCAGTTGGAGCATAGAAACCGAGGCGACCCTGACGGGAGAAGTTCATTGTTTGTTCGTGTAACGTACGCTCCCAAACCATTTTCTTCATGAAGTCAACAAGTTGGTCATCTGAATATTTTGCCAACGTGTCTGGATCAACAACCTTCCCTTCCCGGTCAATGACTTGCACCGGGTGCTTATATGGGTCGGCCATCGTAGCTTTGATTTTGGCAAAGTCTACAATCTGTTTGCTTCCATTAGCCATAAGTAACACTTTCCTTTCACTTGATATGAAATTGTTAACAAGAGTGAGTTAACGTTGCGTTTCCTGACTACACCCCTAAAGTACCATTTTTTCACAACCGTTGCAAGCCCTTTCATTAACGTAAATAAAGGTTTAGTGTGAAATATTCCGCGACGCTTGTGATTATCAGCTTTCGTTATTTTAAATGTACGGAAAGCGTTTTCTTTCATTTCATTTTGAGCGCTTGTTATGTTAAAATAGTTGGTAGTTATGAATAATTTGCGGAGGTAATGCTCTTGTTTCTCATGAAAGATATTGTCAGAGATGGCGATCCCGTACTGCGTAAGGAAGCGGCAGAAGTCACTTTCCCCTTATCTGCAGAGGATCAACAGCTCGCTAAAGACTTAATGGAATACTTAGTGGTCTCTCAAGACCCCGAGCAATGTAAGAAGTATGGTCTGCGGGCCGGCGTTGGTCTGGCCGCACCCCAAGTCGGTGTGTCCAAGAAGATGGCGTCCGTGCTGGTGCCACCGGCAGAAGAAAACGGCAAGTCGCCCTTCACCGATGTCATCATTAACCCGGTCATCGTCTCTGAATCCGTTCAGCTAGGCGCTTTAACCGAGGGTGAAGGTTGCCTGTCCGTGGACAAGGATGTGCCCGGCTTCGTGCCCCGTCATGACCGCATCACGTTGCGTTACTACGACGTCAACGGTGAAAAACACCAGATTCGGCTCAAGAACTACCCCGCAATCGTGTGCCAACACGAGATTGACCACTTACACGGGACGTTATTCTACGATCACATTGATAAGGATCAGCCGTTCAGTCGCGCTGAAGACACCATTATGATTGAGTAATTGTTTGCAAAAAGAGTGCGTCGCTTTCACAAATTTCTGCGAAAGCGGCGCACCTTTTTTCAGTTAGGTTAGTTACTTAACCACGGGATCGTCCAATTTTTTTAAGTCCTTAAGATATTCCACGGTTGATTCATTCATCAGATAGGCCACGTCCAGGTGAAGCTCACCCGTGTAGACCCAGATGTCACTGACCACGAAGGCCGAGCCACTAACAACCGACTTAATATCGTGGTCGGCACTGAAACTGGCTAACGCCTGATTGAAAGCTGCTTCCAATTCCGGTAAGCGCCGTTCCGTGTCCAAACCGGCCGGAAAACTATACTCAAACGACATGACCCCCCGGCCCCACACATCGGCGACGGTCTCCGCCGCTTCGATCTGACACTCGGGCTCGGTCAGCACGTCTTCATTCACCAGCCGTTGGAGGGCCGCCTTGACTGCCACATCCGTCTCGTCTTGGGCAGAACGCCGAACAATTCGGGTCGCCCGCTGGACGATGGTGCGGTGAATCATTTCATATATCACGATGGCAATGATAATCCCAATGATGATCTCTACTATTAGTGCCATGGCGTCTCCTCCGTTCACTTTGCGTTAGGTTAATCATAGCATGTTTTACCGTCCAGTGGTAATTCTATACAATCGCCTGAAACTATGCTAAAATTGTGCTAATTGTTGTGTAAGCAACCCGCAGTTCGGATGGACCAATGACGCGCCGTAATGCTGACGCGTTAAATTATTTTGTTAAAGGAGTTTTGTCAGTGATTTATAAAGTTTATTACCAAAACGATAAAAAGCGGAATCCTAAGCGCGAGGATACCCATTCTCTATACTTGGAAGCGAACACCGAAGTTGAAGCTCGGGCCCAAGTAGAGGAACACACGGAACACAATATCGAATTCATCGAAGCGATTGAAGGCAACACGCTCGCTTACGAACAACAGAATCCGAATTACAAGTTAACGGAGTTTAATGAATGAACAAGTTAAACGTCAAAAATAACGAGACCGCTATCTTTGGCGTGGGTGGACTTGGTGAAATCGGGAAGAATACGTACGGCATTCAATTTCAGGACGAAATTATCCTGATCGATGCCGGGATTAAGTTTCCCGAAGACGAACTATTAGGGATCGACTATGTCATCCCCGATTATCAATATCTCGTTGAGAACCAAGCCAAGATCAAAGCGCTAGTGATTACCCACGGCCACGAAGATCATATTGGCGGTATTCCGTATTTGCTCAAGGCCCTGAACGTCCCAGTGTATGCGGGTCCTTTGGCCTTAGCCTTGATTAAGAACAAGCTTGAAGAACACGGATTACTTAAATCGACTGAACTACACGCAATTGACGATGATACTGTGCTTAAATTCCGTAAGATGAGTGTCACCTTCTTCCGGACGACCCACTCAATTCCCGATACGCTGGGAGTTGCGGTTCATACACCAGTCGGCACGGTTGTGGAAACTGGGGACTATAAGTTCGACTTAACACCGGTTACCAACCAGCCGCCTGATCTGCAAAAGATGGCCAAGCTGGGCGAAGAAGGCGTGCTCTGCCTGATGTCAGACAGTACCAATGCCGAACGCCCAATTTGGACGAAGTCTGAAAAATGGGTGGGTAAATCCATTCGTAAGATTTTCGACCAAGTTGAAGGCCGGGTCATCTTTGCCACGTTCGCTTCCAACATCTCGCGTATCGAGACGGCTTGTGAAGTTGCGTTGGCTCACGGACGGAAGATCGCTGTCTTTGGTCGCTCAATGGAAGCGGCCATCGTCAACGGTCGTGAACTGGGGTACTTGAACATCCCTGACGATGCGTTAGTGGATGCCAACACCATCCGTTCCCTGCCCGCTGAAAAAGTTATGATTCTATGTACCGGTTCGCAAGGTGAACCCATGGCCGCTCTTTCTCGGATTGCCAACGGAACTCACCGTCAGATTGCGATTCAACCCGGTGACACCGTCGTCTTCTCCAGTAACCCAATCCCCGGGAACACGATTTCCGTAAACCGCGTGATTAACGAACTGGAAGAAGCCGGTGCCAACGTCATTCACGGTAAGGTCAATAACATCCATACCTCTGGTCACGGTGGCCAAGAAGAACAGAAGCTGATGCTCCGGCTGATGCAACCGAAATTCTTCATGCCGATTCATGGGGAATACCGGATGTTAAAGATTCATACCGAGTTGGCTGAACAGTGTGGCGTGCCGTTAGACCATAGTTTCATCCTGCAAAATGGGGATGTCTTGGCCTTAACGCAAGATTCCGCCCGAGTGGCTGGTCACTTTACCGCTGGTGATGTTTACATCGACGGTTCCGGGATTGGGGACATCGGTAACGTGGTCTTACGCGATCGGCAACTCTTGTCCGAAGAAGGCTTGGTCGTGGTCGTCGCCACGATCGATCTGAAGAATCAAGAGATTAAGGCTGGTCCCGACTTGCTCTCCCGTGGGTTCGTCTACATGCGCGAATCCGGCGAACTCTTAAATGAGGGTCGCCGCCGCGTCTTCCAGACGATCCGCCGGGCGATGCGTAATCCGAAGGCCACCGAAGCCTCGATTCGTAACGCCGTTATTGATGACCTCCAGAACTTCCTCTTTGCGAAGACGGAACGTCACCCTATGATTTTACCCATGTTTATTATGACGAAGTAGTCATGACCGAAGGGATGCTGTAGTGGCATCCCTTTTCTTTTGCCCTTTTTCCCGATGAATCTTACGACTCCGGAAAGTTCCGTTAGAATCACTAGGCAGTTTCCTTGATTTCGTTTATAATAGTGAGGATTAATAATTGAGAGGAGAAGTATGGTGAGTGTCCAGTTCTATATCATCTTAAACGAGCACGCGGGGAGTGGTCGTGCCAAGGTCTTGTGGCCCGAAATCAAGCAACAGCTCGATGCCGCCCAAGTCTCCTATGAGCTCGCCATTTCAGAATACGCCAACCATGCGATTCTTTTAAGCGAGCAATTTGCAAAACAATTACCAGATACCGCCCATCAAAACTGGGTCGTTCTCGCGGTCGGTGGCGACGGGACCCTACACGAAGCCCTCAACGGCCTCACCAAACAACCACGGACCTACCCGATTCCGGTCGCCTACCTACCGATTGGTTCCGGCAATGATTTTGCCCGCGGTGCCGGCATGGCCCTCAAGTGGCAGGATGCCCTGAAACAAATTATTCAGTGTACTCACGCGACGACCTACGATATCGGGAGCTATGACGAAACAATTAAACAGGAACGCGGGGTGTTCACCAACAACCTGGGGATCGGTTTTGACGCGGCAATCATTTCGCAAGCCAACCAGTCCAAGGCCAAGGTGTGGCTGAACAAGCACCACATGGGCAAACTGTCCTATCTGGCCTCGGCACTCGATGTGTACTACAATCAGACGGGATTTACCCTGACTGTCCACGTGGGCAATCAACGGGACATCTATCCCAACGCCTTTCTGGTAACCACGACGAATCATCCGTACTTCGGCGGCGGTGTGGGCATTGTTCCCAACGCCACCATCACCGATCACCAGCTCCATTTGGTTGTAATCGAGAAGCCAAATTTCTTCAAGCTGATGTGGTTGGCCCTACGGCTCATATTTAAGCGTCATTTGACGTCTAAGGCCGTTCATTACTATCAGGCATCAAGTGTCCACCTTACCGTTCCGGCCATCGAATACGGCCAATTAGACGGTGAAGAGATGGGCGGACGGTTCTTCGACGTTTACGTCGGACTCAAGCAGTACCCGTTTTGGTTTGACGTGACGATTTAACTTTTCTGAAAAGCCCAACTTAAAAGGGCCGTGCGCCGACAAGTTTTCTTGTCGGCGCACGGCCCTTTTTGAACAAAAATACGAAAGTTTGCGAACACGCCCCAGTCCTCAGCTGACAGGATTTACCGCCCGCCATTAAATGCGTTATCAACACCACCTACGGCTGTCAGAGATTCCGGTTACGATGGATGAAAGCCACTGAGTACGCGGCGACATCGCTGGTGTGGCAACGTTCAGCCAGTTTAATTGGACATCCCTCAGGTAGCCGTGAGTGAGCTAAATTTGGTCTCAGCCGTGGGATTTTCCAAGTGTTTTACTTGGAAAACGGCGTCTTTGAGACGCGGGCCGACGGCTCAAAGCGAGGGACAAGACCGCCTTTTGGCTTTTCCCGTCCTACCCACCGCGATCCAGACCAACTTTGGCGAACGGTAAGGCGGCCAGTACGTGACTGGCGTATTAGAACAGTAAGAAAATTCTCGGTGACCCTTGGCCAAACCAATCAAATCAAAAAAGTCCCACCGCCATAACGACGACAGGACTTGCCGATGAGCGATCATCGACGGTTTATGCTTAGTCTTCAGAAGCATCCATTGCTTCCAGAATCATGTCTAGCTGAGCGCACTTATTACTGAGGTAGTTCATTTCCTCACCATACCGCGGTTCAATCCGTACGGTTTCATCAGTACTTTGAACAGTTGCGGATTCCTTTTCTTTCAACGTGGCTAGCTGTGAATTAGCCTGCCGATACTCTTCCAGAATCTCTACCCGATTACTCATCATTACACAACTCCTTTAACAAAAATAGTTTTTTAATTCCCGTTTTCTCAAACGACTAAAAGGAATCATACCACTTGCTAAAGGATTTGTTAACGATTATCTTAAACTTTTTCAGCGAAATTCATAAACTTTTGACGTGCAACCGATTACTTAACCGTCCCGGCAAAGGATGGCATGAAGTACTTACTGATTTGGTGAACCTGAACGTTTTGTCCCGGCGTTGGCGCGTCAACAAATTGGTTATTTCCTAAGTAGATGGCATCATGGTAAGTGGACCCCTTGGCACCCCAGAAGAGGATGTCGCCCGGTTTAGCCGAGCCAACGGAATGCGTCGAAACGTAGGCCTCTTGTGCTACCGTGTTATGTGGTAAGCTGACGCCCATCGCGTTCTTGTAAACGTAAGCGACCAGACCAGAACAGTCCATCCCACTCAGTGAGGAGCCACCCCAGACGTAAGGAATGTTGGCTGAAGAGAGTTTCAGCGCCAGACCCGTCACGGAGCCGCTGGTTAAGCCGGCCGTGTTTGTGGTCTTCTTAGCGCTACTACTAGTTGTGGCCGCTGAACTGGTTGCGCTTGAAGCCGCACTGCTAGTACTGTTAGCTGATGTACTGCTGGTCGTGGTAGCGGCCTTAGCAGCCTGCTTCTTAACGGCCGATTGCGTCGTGGTTCTGATCCGCTTCGTGGTCGTCGTAGCCGTGGCGTTTTGACTACCAGTCTGCTTCTGCGCTTGGCTGGTGGTACGACTACTGGTTACGGCGCTAGTTGATGACGTGGCACCCGTAGCTGACGACTGGGTGCTGGACTGACTAGCCGGCTGGGTTGAAGAGGTTGCCGGTGCTGCGGCCCGCGTCCGCCGTTGTGGCTGTGACGTCTGACTCGCACTCGTCACGCTACTCGTGCTGGTACTGCTACTGGACGACGTCGTCACGGGAGCACTGCTAGACGTCGAACTGCTGGTCGTAGCCGCTGACTGACTGGAACTGGACTGGGCGTAGCTGGTACGCGGCGCCTGCGATGTCGTGTTGGCATTGCTGTGGTTACTCTTCGTTACACTGCTACTGGTTGATCCAGTGCTGGAAGAAGCCGAACTGGTCGTGGATTGACTGGTAGCGGCTGACGTGCCCGCGGCTGCGCTTTGTTTCTGCTGTTGCTTGCTTGCCGCTGCTTGTTGTTGCGCCACGATTTGGGCCTGCACGGCATTGGCCTTTTGCGTAGATTGATGCGTCGCACTACTGGTCGTGCCAGTCGTCGTGTTGGCTTGCACGCCGGTCGTGGTCTTGGCGGTACTCCCCCGCGGAATCGTCAATTGTTGACCCACGCTCAACACGTCACCCGTCATGTGATTGGCCTTTTGTAATTGGGCCACGGAGACATGGTATTGCTGTGCTAAATCCCAGAGCGTATCGCCGGATTTGACGGTATGCGTCTGCGTCGTCTTAGCGGACCGAACCTGTAATTTCTGCCCGACGAAAATTAAATCAGTTTTGCTGTCAATCGAATTCTGCGCTTCGAGGTCATCAATCGAGACCCCCAGTTTTTGTGAAAGTTCCCAAACGGTGTCGCCCTGCTTGACTTGAATACTGTCGGCATTAGCAGTAATGGTCGCGCCGGCTGCCAAGGCACCCATGGCCCCAACAACCCCAACCAACGCTTTTGTTTTTCGTTGTCCTGTACTCATTTTCAACAACACGTCCTTTTATGACTTTTTTTCAAACGCAAGTGAACGAGAAAATTCGGCCAAATCAGCCGATCACTTTCGGTCGTTCATAGTAAATACGAATCACAAATTAATATTACCACACGTTTTCCCAGTTCCTTGTGAAATATTAAGGAAATCATAACGGATTTTTAAGGTTAAACATTTGTTCCCGTTTTGAAAATATAACAATTTAGATACGCATGAAAGCACCGCCACGTTAGTATTAAACGGTTACATTGAAGCAAACAAACGTTCAAATACAGTCGATATCCACCGGCAAACAGTTACTTGAGGCGGTCAAGGACGGTTGCACATGAAAACAGTTGCAGAATACAAATTGAGCCTGATAACGCTTTCTGTAGGTTACAATTATCAAATTTTCGGGCGACTTTGTGAAATTGAAAAAAATTCCACAAAAAAACGGGAGAAGGTCTCCCGTTAGTTAGTAATCCCGCCATTCTGACTGATCTTAGTTGAAGAGTCCTTGGAAGAACGCCACAACCTTATGCCAGATTTGAACAAGGAAATTTTCTGCTTTTTTCGCATCCGCACTGTTGGCAAAATCTTTCACATTGGCCATTTTGTTACCAATGCTGTTGGCTAAATTGCTAGCCACATTGGTGACGTTGGTCACGTAGGATTTGCTGGTCGACACCGGCGCCTGTTGCACCTTACTCAGGGCCACCGCAATATTGGTAATCTGCGTCTGGTTGGTTTTCCCATCAATCCCCTGCTTAGCCAAAGCCTTTTGCAACATGGCTTCGATATCTGCCTTGGTGGCCAAATCGTCACCGTTTTGTCGTTGCTTGGCCAAGTCAGATGAGACTGACCCGACGGCCGACATCAACTTACCCGGATACTTCTTATCACTACTGTTGTTGTCAATGGCCGGCTGAGTGGCATCCAACACGCCGTTGGCAGCCTGGGTATTTTCCGAATTCAGCGTCAACCCATCGGCGGCCAAGGCCTTGTACACCCCAGTCAGTGCCGATTCACCGGAGACTGATTTATCGGCCGTCACCGTGATAATGACATCCTTCACCCCGGCCATCGTTGCGACCATGGCGTATTGTTGCGAGGTCACTTCCGTAATATTATTACTACCATTATAGTCGGCAATGTTGACCTTGACACCAGTTCCCGGATCAGCGGGTGCGAGTGCCACCGAACTAATCATGCTAGCATCGGTGGTTCCGGCTGAATTCAAGTACTTGGCGTAATCGCTCCCGGTAGCGGTCAAGGCCGTGTAATTGGACTTGACGCCCAGAGCGAAGGCCACGCTATCCTTGTCTTCGCTAGCTAAACCCGCGCCATAGACCACGTAGGCCTTGGACAAAGCCTTGGTCTGAACCGTGCTGCCACTGGTGGCGGAGCTACTGGTCTCGCTCGTGTCAGCGGTCGTCGTATCGGCATGTCCGATCACACCGCCCCCGATGCCCACGACCAGAGCGGCCGCGGCTAAGCTCAAAACAATTCGTTTAAATTTCATTGTTTGCACTCTCTTTTCACTTGAATTTAACTTCTCCCGTGCACCCAGTATAGCACGTGAAAATTCCGGGAAGCTAAACGCAACGTGACCTTAGAGAATTCTTCAAACTTACTTTTACTGCCAGAAACGCCGTGCCCCGGCGTATTCGGGGGCAAAGGCGGATTTGGCCATACTGGATTCTTCGACCTGACCACCCGGCTTAGGCGCGTGGAGAATGCGACCGGCCCCCGCGTAGAGTCCCACGTGGTGAACGTCACCCGTGCCGTGTTTGGTGGCAAAGAAGACCAGATCACCCGCGGTTAACTCTTCCGGCGCCACCGGGAAGCCGTTGGCAAATTGGTCCTGCGTATCCCGTGGTACCGGAATGCCCAGTGCCCGGTGCAAAGCATAGACGAAGCCCGAACAGTCGAAACCGGCTGGTGTCAGGCCACCCCAGAGGTACGGCGTGTCAATGAATTGCCGCCCCAGAGCCAGAATGCGATCACCATCATCCACGCCACTCACGCCTAATTTTGCCGCTGCGGCTGGAATCTGACCAGCACCTAGAGGCGTCACCACCTGAATCCAGTCGCTGTCTTGACTGGTGGTAGTCAGGATCGCGCCCATGGGTAGATCCAAAACGGGCTGTTGGTTGGCGTCCACGAGGGTGGTCGTCGGCTGAACCAGCCGCACCGTCGTTGTGGGATATTCCAACTCAGCATCGCTAGTGGTCAATTGACTCAGCGGGACCCAACCGGGATAACCGCGGCGCTCTGCCCGATTGGCCTGACGCGTCACGAAAACATGAGCCCAATCCCCCTCTTGTCGATCCAAGACGACCCGATCGTTGAATAACGCTTCGGTGACAATGCTTTGATTATCCGCTAATCGTTGCCGATCGGCCGGCTGTAAAGCAGCCGCCCAAGCCGTCAAGTTGCCATCCTTCAAGTACGTTTGATCAGTCTTTGTGGCTTGTTATGATCCCTTTGGGGTTGTCAAATGAAATAATATAATTCATCTGACAATCAACGGAGGGAATATGACATGTCGAAGATCAAGTATAGTGCCGTGGAGAAGCTGGAGTTGATTAATGAGTTTGAAGCATCAGGTCAAACTAATATTGGCTTTGCCAGAGAACATGGTTTGGCAGACAAGGAGGCGGTCATTCGGTGGCGGGCGTTGTACAAACGAGATGGCTTTGATGGGCTTAAAGAATCTAAAGGTTGTCGCAGATACAGTGAGGTCTTTAAGCTAAGAGTCGTGTATGCTTTTTTGAACGGCGAAGGTTCACAACGAGAAGTAGCAATGAAGTATGGTTTGCGCTCAGCTACGCAGGTAAATTACTGGGTTTCCAGGTATAATAGGGACAAAACTGTGACGGCAACCCCGTCTAGAAAGCAGGTCCCAACGATGAGCCGAAAAACTACTCTGGCAGAGCGTATTGAAGTGGTTGAGTACATTACCAAGCAGAACCACTCATATAACGAAGCAGCTGAACATTACAGCGTCTCCTACCAACAAGCCCGTTCGTGGGTGCTTAGAGCTAAGAAAGGTGGTTACAACGCCTTAGAGGATCGACGCGGACACCGTAAGCCACAACGAGAATTAACCGACTTAGATAAGGCCAATTTGCGGATTAAGCAACTAGAAGGTCAAGTCGCCGACATGGAATTACTGAAAGAATTCGTAAAAAAATTTCAAGAAATTCAGCACAAGGGGTGAATCAGCAACATCGACTGGCATATCAGGCAATCAGTGAGGTCAGTCAAGGAAAGCGAGGCGCCATTAAGACATTATTGACGCATATCGGAGTTAGTCGGCAAGCTTATAACAAGTCTTTTCATCGGCAAGAAACGCCGTGGGAGACTCAAGAGCGGCTTCTAGAAAAGCGAATCACTTATTGGTTCAATCAACATCATCAAGCAATCGGAGCTGGCAAGATCTTGTCCAATCTACAGCATGATGAACAGGTGACGTTTAAGGTAACAATCAAGCGTGTTAAACGAATTATGCGTAACTTGAATATCAAGTGTCAGATTCGGGTTAAGAAGCGCCAACGTATCAAGGAACAGGAACAATACATTCAGGACAATGTTTTGAATCGTAACTTTAAAGTCGCCGGTCCCAACCAGGTTTGGCTTGCGGATTCGACTGAGTTGTCTTACGGACCAAAGGGTCAATTCAAAATCCGACTGAGTGGTGTTTTAGATCTATGCGGCCGGAGACTGATCGCCTCATTTTTGAGCACTACAGAAACAGCTGTGGCAGAGATCCAGGTTTTTAAACAGGCTTTTGAACAGGCTGGCGATGTACACCCACTGATCCATACGGACCGTGGAGCTGCTTACACCGCTAAAGCTTTCAATAACTTTCTGTCAGAACATAAAGTGATGCGCAGTATGTCCCGACCAGGAACACCTTACGACAACGCGCCAATGGAGCGTTGGTGGAATGAATTTAAAGCGCATTGGATGGAACGTCATCCAATGCCAAAAACGTATCGAGAGTTTGTGGAGCTGGTAAACGAAGGCATCCACTACTTTAATTACTTGGATCGTTCCCCAGAAAGAAACGGCCTCACCCCAGTAGAATACTGGAATGAAGCCGCTTAGAGTAAATATCCATTTTATATTATTTCGAATGACAACTTGACAGGGACTAGTACAGCTGCCGTCGGTGCGGACCACACTAATGCCGTGGGAACCTTAATCCGTCGAATCTCCATTAAAACCGCCTCCAGTTTCTTTACCCCAATCTTACCAATAATTCGGTCAACTTACTAGGGCCTGTTCTCAAACTATTTCAATAGAATCATGATGGCGCAGATGTATATGGTGGACAAGAAGCTGGTAGCTAGCTTATCGTAGCGTGTTGCGAAGCGTCTAAAGTTCTTCATTTGATTAAAAAAGTCTTCAATCAGGTGACGTTCACAGTAGGTGAAATAATCACAGTCCCAAGGATCTTTGGCATTCTCTTTTGGCGGAATGGTATAGGTCCCATGGGCTGATGTAATTTGGTCTCTTAGCTTTTCGGCACCATATGCTTTATCCGCAATCACGTTTACGTTAGTCAAATCAACAGTTTCAAGTAGTTCAGGTGCCGCAATACTATCGTGTACCTGACCACCTGAAAGCAAGAATTTTAGTGGGTTGCCCAGTCCATCTACTAACGCATGAACCTTGGTGGTAAGGCCACCTCGGCTTCGTCCTATGAATTGGTTGAACTCTGCATTGACTGCGTTTTTTTAGCACCGGTAGCTTTTTGATGAACCCGAATACTGGTTGAATCTAAGCTGATGTTCTCCATGTCTGGATCTTGAGAAAGTTCTTCAAACATTTTTAGAAACAGACCGGAATTTGACCAACGTTGAAATCGGCTGTAAATTGCCTTCCAGTGACCGTAGCGCTCGGGAACGTCACGCCATGCCGCTCCGCTTCGCATCAGCCAGAGAATACCATTGAAAGCCGTTCGGTTATCAATGGTGGCTGGTCGACCGGTACGATAGGCTGGAAACATTGGTTCAATGCGGTTCCACTGTTCGTCAGTTAGTTCATAGCGCTTTGGTATAGTCATGATGTACTCCAATCCGTTTTTGATGGAGTATACCAGAAATCAATGTTTAGGAACAGACCCTAAAGGAAGGTGAATTTTTTCTTTTTCGCTAAGTTAGTTCAATGTCCATTAGGGTATACCCTATTGGCCTTTTTTATTTCTGTGCTATACTAGGGCCTGTTCTCAAACTATTTCAATAGAATCATGATGGCGCAGATGTATATGGTGGACAAGAAGCTGGTAGCTAGCTTATCGTAGCGTGTTGCGAAGCGTCTAAAGTTCTTCATTTGATTAAAAAAGTCTTCAATCAGGTGACGTTCACAGTAGGTGAAATAATCACAGTCCCAAGGATCTTTGGCATTCTCTTTTGGCGGAATGGTATAGGTCCCATGGGCTGATGTAATTTGGTCTCTTAGCTTTTCGGCACCATATGCTTTATCCGCAATCACGTTTACGTTAGTCAAATCAACAGTTTCAAGTAGTTCAGGTGCCGCAATACTATCGTGTACCTGACCACCTGAAAGCAAGAATTTTAGTGGGTTGCCCAGTCCATCTACTAACGCATGAACCTTGGTGGTAAGGCCACCTCGGCTTCGTCCTATGAATTGGTTGAACTCTGCATTGACTGCGTTTTTTTAGCACCGGTAGCTTTTTGATGAACCCGAATACTGGTTGAATCTAAGCTGATGTTCTCCATGTCTGGATCTTGAGAAAGTTCTTCAAACATTTTTAGAAACAGACCGGAATTTGACCAACGTTGAAATCGGCTGTAAATTGCCTTCCAGTGACCGTAGCGCTCGGGAACGTCACGCCATGCCGCTCCGCTTCGCATCAGCCAGAGAATACCATTGAAAGCCGTTCGGTTATCAATGGTGGCTGGTCGACCGGTACGATAGGCTGGAAACATTGGTTCAATGCGGTTCCACTGTTCGTCAGTTAGTTCATAGCGCTTTGGTATAGTCATGATGTACTCCAATCCGTTTTTGATGGAGTATACCAGAAATCAATGTTTAGGAACAGACCCTAGATTGTTCTGAATTTCTTCACGAAGTTGCGCGGAAAGTCCCTGGTGACTAGCCCCTATTGGACGAGATAAGTTCTTTTGTCTGCGCCTACCATGCCGAACAGCATCATCTGTTCCACCGCCACCCCACCAAAAAGGCCACGCTAGTTGCGGAAGCCTAGCGTGGCCAGAGAACGATATATTATAGAAGAAACAGCCTAAGTCTTACAGAAGATCCAGATAGGCTTGGACGATGTTTTCCGGGGTGAAACCGGCCATCTTAACCACGGCAGGTCCGTTGCCACTCGCCCCGAACCGTTCTTGCGTTAACGCCACACCATCGAGGCCAACGTAGCGGTACCAGCTGGCGCCACTCGCCATTTCGACCGCAACCCGCCGCCGCAGATGCTTAGGTAGCACGCGCGCTTGGTAATCGGCGGATTGTGCACTGAATTTTTCAAAACTTGGGATAGAAACGACACGAACATCATGCCCAATCTCCGCCAGGCGTTGTTGCGCGTCCACGGCGAGTTTAACCTCGGACCCGGAAGCCATCAGAATGCCCTCCGCCTCGTGTTGGGCCTCGGTCACCACGTAACCGCCTCGTTTAACGCCGCTACGCACCTTGGCCGCTGCCTTGGGTAAGGTTGGCAAGCCCTGACGCGTCAACACGATTGCCGTTGGGTGATCGGTCGCCGCAATGGCCTGTTCCCAAGCCGCCACGGTTTCATTCCCATCGGCGGGCCGATAAACGGTCAATCCCGGAATCGACCGTAAGGCAGCCAGCTGTTCAACGGGTTCGTGGGTCGGCCCATCCTCCCCCACGGCCAACGAATCGTGGGTAAACACGTAAATGACCGGCAGTTTTTGCAAGGCCGCCAGCCGAATCGCTGGCTTCATGTAATCGGAGAAGACGAAGAACGTTGACCCATAGATTCGAGTCCCACCGTGGAGCGCAATCCCATTCATTGCGGCCGCTTCGGCGAATTCGCGGACCCCGAACCAGAGATTCTTGCCGGTCGGGTTATCCCGACTGAAGCGGTCCGTCGCCGCCACGTTGGTCTTGTTGGAACTAAACAGGTCGGCCGATCCCCCCCAGAGATTCGGGCAAGCCGCACTCAGTTGCTGTAAAATCTCGTGACCACTCGCCCGCGAAGCCAGCGCATCTTTCTTGTAATAGGTGGGCAGACTCGCCGTGTAACCGGTCGGCAAGGTTTGGCTGATCCCCTGCGCAAACTGTGCCGCAAGGGTTGGTTCAGCCGTGGAATACCGATCAACCAGATTCGACCATTCCTGATGACTGGCCCAACCACGCGATTTGACGGTACTCTGGAACCGATCACGCACGGCCGTTGGCACTGTGAAGGGATCGTTATCCCAGTTGTAGAAGTTCCGGGTAGCCGCGAGGTCTTCATCGTTGAGCGGCGCCCCGTGAACCTTGTTGGTTCCTTGATGCGGGCTCCCCGCGCCAATAACCGTCTTGACTTCGATCAGGGTTGGCCCGGTCTGATTGTTCTTCGCCGTATTAATTGCGTCGTCGATGGCGGCTAAATCATTGCCATCTGCCACGCGGAGGTAGTTCCAGCCGTAGCTTTCAAAACGGCCGGCAACGTCATCGTGACAGGCGTTAGACAACGGCCCATCAAGGGAAATATCGTTGGAATCATACAAAACAATTAATTTATTGAGTTTTAACTGACCGGCAAGGCTGGCCGCTTCAGCAGCCACACCTTCCATCAGGTCCCCATCGCCGCAAATCGCGTAAGTATAGTGGTCAACCACGTTAAAGGCGTGCCGGTTGTACGTAGCGCCGAGGTGCATCTCCGCCATGGCCATCCCCACGGCCATACCAATCCCTTGACCCAGTGGACCAGTCGTCGCATCAACCCCAGGCGTCACCCCATACTCCGGATGACCAGGCGTCTTACTCCCCATTTGCCGAAAGTTCATCAGGTCATGCTTACTCAGTGCAAAGCCGCTCAAATGCAGTAGGCTATACAACATGGCTGAGCCGTGCCCCGCGGATAAAACGAAGCGGTCCCGGTTGAACCACTGTGGGAAGGACGGGTCGATGCGTAGGTGCCGTGAGAACAGGACGTAGGCCATTGGCGAAACACCCAACGGTAAACCCGGGTGACCGGACCGCGCTCTAGAAATCATGTCCATACTGAGCATCCGAACCGCCGTCACGGCCTGCGTATCAACTTCATCAAAATCTGCTTTTTTTACGACTTGTTCATTCAACATTGTAAAATAACCTCACTTTGAGCAACCGGACCATTCACAATCGCTAGTTTTGATTGGCACATGCATACGTTGATTTAATCGATATCGTCAACGGCATCTCCTTGACTTTTCTAACTATACCAATTCAACTAAAATAATGCAAGCATTCTTTAAGAAGTTATTCTAACGGCGTTTATATTAACTTGATAGCTGTATTATCAAATATACCGATTCGTTGATGTTGCAACCGGTTGTCTCAAAAGTGCAAAAAAAGGCAATCTTTTCCGAAAATTTCGAAAAAGATTGCACAATTTTAGTAAGCTTTCAGAAAATCTATTTTTGGCTAGCGGCGATGACGTCATCGTACGTTGGAATCGATGGCATGGCCCCTAAACCTTGAACTGTCAGGGAACTTGCCCGTTGCGCGAAGGTTAAGGCAGATTCGATGTTGCTCAGGTCGCCCTTCAATTGTGAGCTCAAGGCCCCAATGAAGGTATCCCCAGCAGCGGTCGTGTCGACGGCCTTAACCTTGAAGGCTGGCACGAAGCCAGATTCCTTTTCCGTGGCGTAGTAAGCACCCTTACTCCCGACAGTGATGATCAGGTTCTTGACGCCCATTTCGCGGAACTTGGCCGCGTTGGCATCCATGGAAGCCCGGTCGGTCACTTCGATTCCAGTCAAATCGGCACTTTCAGTCTCGTTAGGGACCACCAGATCCGTCACTTTCAAGAGCTCTGGATCGATCTTAGCAGCTGGTGCTGGGTTCAAGATCGTGGTTACCCCGTGCTTCTTAGCAACCTTGAAGGCAGCCAAAGCAGCGGCTTGGGGCGTTTCAAACTGGGTAATTAAAAAGTCAGCCTTGGCAATATCGTCTTCGACCGCAATGACTTCGTCTTCCTTGATTTGTTGGTTCGATCCCCCATAAACCAAGATACTGTTTTGACCCTCTTCATCCAAAAGAATGAAGGCAGAACCCGTCCCAACCGTCTTATCGGTCACGATGGCGCTCGTGTCAATCTTGTCTTCTTGTAGGGATTCGACCATGAAACGACCAGCGTCGTCATTGCCGACTTTCCCGATGAACCGGGTGTCCGCACCGGCACGCGCAGCAGCAACGGCCTGGTTCGCACCCTTCCCACCAGCGGCACTACTCTTGTTTTCAGTTGACAGCGTTTCGCCCGGTAGAGGCATCCGAGGAACCCGTAAGGTTGTATCCACGTTGAGACTTCCAAGAACAGTTACTTTGTTTGCCATAATTAACTTCCACTCCTTAACCATTTATCCGTTCGTAAAACGTTTTACGTATTACCGACACGCCCGGTAACCCGTTTCAGATTACTACTAGCGTATCATGTTTCGAAAAGGCTTACAAGTAAAACTTGAAATTTTTTTCAATCAAAAGCAAAATTTTGTCGGTTTATTTACGAATCGCGGCGGTACTCTCCCGTTGTCGCAGTTCAACCGGCAATTCCACCGTTTGCGGCGCCAACTGACGCTTTTGAATACGATTAATCAAAAGCGTTGTCGCCTGCTCGCCCATGGTCACCACCGGCTGATGAACCGTGCTGAGCTTGGGCACCACGTAGTCATCGAGGTCAATATCATCGTAACCCAGCACCGAGATGTCTTCCGGCACCCGAATGCCCCGCTCGTGAAGACCACGAATGAGCCCCAGCGCCATCTCATCGTTGACGGCGAAGACGGCTGTTGGCGCCTGCGCGATCACGGCTTCGGTCGCCTGATAGCCCCCCAGCTTGGTCATCGGCGAAATGATAAAGGCTTCATCGGGAAGCGTCACGCCCACCTGCGCCAGATGGTGTTTGAATCCTTCCAGCCGAACCACCAGGTTATCCGTGGGATCGGCCGGCATGATAACGGCAATCTGCCGGTGACCCAGCGATAAGAGATGTTCTGCCGCCAGCTTGCCGCCTCGCTGGTCGTTGATGCGCACGCTGTCCAGACTCGGACCACCGTTTTGGTCGATCAACAGATACGGAATGCCATTCTTTTTCAAAATATTATCAATAGCCTCGACGGTAATCGAAGAACTGGAAATGATTAAACCGTCTACCGCCCGCTTGATTAGCTCCTGCAGATAGTAACCCTCCAGATCTTCGTCGTAATTCGCCCCAAAGATCAACGGAATAAAGTGCCGCTCACGACTGGTCGACTGCACACCTTTAATAAACATACTGAAAAACGGGTTGCCCAGGTTGGGAACAATCACGCCAATCGTCTGGGCCGAACGCATAATCAGATTCCGCGCGTTAAAGTCGGGGACGTAGCCCATCTCTTCTTGGAGCTGATGCACGCGGGTCCGCGTATCAATGCTAAACCGCTCGCCCTTCCCATTTAAAATCTGCGAAACCGTGGTGACTGAAACCCCGGCGGCCTCTGCCAGGTCCCGAATCGTTACTTTCCGTGTCATAGCACCCTCCACACCAATCTGTCAAAATCTCGTTTAAGTCGTGGTCACCAACGCCCACGCCGGCAACCACGACCACTGCGTTAATTATACCCTATCCGCGCCGTCAGTTGCTGAACAATTTTAGTTATTTTTCCAATTGTTATTCGTTATTATTAAAGTTATTAAACCCGTAAGCGTTATAATCTTTATTTCAACGTTAAATTAACTAACTGTCGCTTTCCATCTGGGTAAATGAAAAAGACTAGCGGCACCCTTTCGGTCATGTCGTTAGTCTTCGGTCTACCTAAGCCTTCAAAATCTTATCGATGGCTTGTAATTCTTCATCGTCAAATTCCAAGTTTTGGACGGCTTTGACGTTTTCATATAAATGTTCTGGTTTGGAAGCGCCGGTAATCACACTGGTAATCACTGGGTTGTGTAACAACCAAGCTAAGGCCATGTGTGATAACTTTTGACCGCGGCTGTGGGCAATCTTATTCAGGCCCTGCAACTTCTTCAACATCTTGTCACGACCGGCGTCCAAGATAAATTCACTGGACCAGTGAATATCGACGTCTTCCGGAATGCCATCCAGGTACTTGTCGGTCAACAGGCCTTCGCACAGTGGTCCGTAAGCGATGGCGCCGGCATTGTTCTTCTTTAACATGTCGAACAGACCGTCATCATTGGCCGTTTGATTCAACATGTTGTAGGACACTTGGTCCACAACGAATGGCGTATGCAGGTCTCTGAAGATCTTAATCATCGCTTCGGCTTGAGGGGCCGTGTAGTTCGAGATTCCCACGTAGAGCGTCTTGCCTTGCCGCACCATGTCGTCTAACGCCACGGCCGTTTCCTCCGGTGACGTCTCGGCATCGTAACGGTGGCTATAGAAAATGTCCACGTAGTCCAGGCCCATGCACTTCAATGAACGATCCAATGAAGCCATCAGCGCCTTACGTGAGCTCATTTGACCGTAAGGACCAGGCCACATGTGGAAACCCGCCTTACTACTGATGACCAGTTCATCACGATAAGGCTTTAATTCACGCTCTAAGACCTCACCAAAAAGACGTTCCGCTTCGTAGGACCCTGGACCGTAGTTGGCGGCCAAGTCAAAGCTAAAGATCCCGGCATCAAATGCCTTTAAAATAATGTCCCGGGTATCGCCGTAGTTGGCGTGTTCCCCATATTTATGCCACATTCCAAAAGAAATTGCTGGTAGTTGAAAACCAGTATTTCCGGCACGCCGCACTGGAATTTTTTCATAACGATGTTCATCTGCTAAATACATTTGCCACATTCCTTCCCTTTATGCCTACCTATGAGTATAAAGGAATTGGTGTGGACCAGTCAAGTTTTGCGTTAAACGTGCTGTACGTCATCACTAAGCTTAACGGCTTGAGAAACGTGACCACCCGTGGCATTCAACAACTTTTTGGCCTCCGCAATGGTCCCCTTGGTCTCAATCAACACGATGGCTAGTGGGACGTTGTTGCCGGCCCGATCGAGCGCGCGTTCCGCCGCCAACGTTGAGGTCTGAGTGGCTTCCGCAATAATCTTCTTGGCCCGTTCAAAGGTCTTGCCGTTGGTCGGAACCACGTTAATCATCAGGTTCTGGTAAACCTTACCAGACTTGACCATGATGCCCGTTGACAACATGTTCAGCACCATCTTCTCGGCGGTTCCGGCCTTTAGGAGTGTGGCGCCGGTAATCACTTCGGGCCCCACGACCGGCGTAATTGGGTAATCGGCTAACTGCGCCAACGGACTGTCCTCGATACAGGAGAACCCAATACCCGTGGCGCCCTGTTCTTGGGCAAACTTCAGTGCGGCCACCGTGTAAGGCGTCTGACCGGAAGCGGCACTGGCCACCACCACATCATTTTCCGTCAACTGTACCGCGGCTAAATCGTCCTGCGCCAGCTCGGGGGAGTCCTCCACGGACGGTAGCGTGTGTGTCAAGGCCTCGTTGCCCCCGGCAATCAGCCCAAATGTCTGCTGTTCGGTCAGCCCATAGGTTGGCTGGAGTTCGGTGGCATCAATCACGCCTAACCGGCCGGAAGTCCCGGCCCCGACGTAAATCAAGCGCCCACCCTGATCGAACTTCGGGTAGGCCGCATCAATGGCCGCCGCAATCTGGGGCAACTGCTTCTGGACGGCGCGGGCTACCCGGTGGTCCTCGCGGTTAATCGTCCCGACCATTTCCAACGTGGATTCGCGGTCAATGTGCGTTGACCGGTGATTTCTTTGTTCTGTAAGTAAGTCTTCAAATTGCATGGTGTTGACCTCCAACTTTCATTAGACTTGTCGAAATTATGTATTCGCTTTCATAGCGACTACTCTAGGTATAACATGTTTCATACATAATTTCAATTGTGAATATTAACTGACCAATATTCACGACTATTTACAGTGGTGATCAGTCCGGATTTTCAGCGGCTATTTGCAAGCCGCGTCATCACCCATCTTTTCAACCAATCACGGCAGATTTTCATGACGACGGGACAAAAAAGGCCCGTTAAACTTGGACTTTTCATCCAGCTTAACGAGCCAATTTCAAATTAAATTACTGTTCAACACGCATCCACTGGTACCCGCGACTCATGCCGGCTGGGTTCCAGACATATCCCGTGACCTTGGAATTCCACATTTCAACCGTTGCGGGTTGATACAGCGGGATAACCCCCTGCTGCGTCATCAACCGTTTTTCGGCGTTAACCAGGTCATTGTACCGGGCCGTTGGCTTGTTGGCATCCTGATTCTCAGAACGCTTCAAGTAGTCGTCGTACTTCGCGTCGGAGAAGCCACCATTGTTGTTGGTGTTGCCGGTGCTCATCAACGACAAGAAGTTGATCGGATCGGCAAAGTCCGCACCCCAGTTCGACAGAACCAGGTCAAAGTTTCCACTGTTTGAGCGACTCAACCGTGTCTTGTAAGGCAAGGTGTTAATCGTCACCTTCACGTTGGGTAACTTTTGCAGGTTGGCTTGGATATCCTGCGCCACCGTCTTGGTCACACTGGTATCATCGGCCATTAACGTCAGGTTCAGCTCCTTGGCGCCACTAGCCTTTAAACCGGCCTTCATCAGTTGCTTGGCCTGCTTCAAGTCATAGGTCACCCCACTCTTGACGTAAGCGTCCTTGGCAAAGTCGGCCTTGGTCTTCGGGTTCTGCGTCAGATTTTGGGAAACGAAGCCCAGTGGTGCCTTTGAACCATCCCGCAGGACGCTCTTGGCCAACTGTTGCTTGTCAATCGCCATGGACAAGGCTTGCCGGACCTTCAAGTTCCGTAGTGCCTTGATCCGCTTTTGGTTCATCTGCATGTAGTAGGTGGACCCGCCGACAAAGGTCTTCATGCCCTTGTTGTTCTTCAGGTTGGCAACCTGTGTCCCGTCCAGCGTTGTGGCGTCCAATTTCTTTTGTTGATAGAGGTTCAAGCCCGTTGATGGGTCGGCGACGACTTGGAAGTTCAGCTTCTTCAGCGTAATCTTCTTTTTATCCCAGAACTTGGTGTTCTTGACCAATTGCCAGTTCTGATCGGTTCCTTGCCATTTGGTCATGACGAAGGGACCATCGTAGGCCGTCTTCTCACTGGAATGGCCGTAACTCTTCCCGTACTTATCGACAACGCTCTGTTCCTGCGGGAAGAAAGTTGGGAAGGCTAGCAGCAGCTTGAAGTAAGCGACTGGCTTGCTCAACGTGACCTCCAGCTTGTATTTGCCCACGGCCTTAACGCCTAATTGGCTAGGCGCCAACTTACCATTTTGCACTTGACTGTAGTTCTTGATTCCCGCCATCAAATAGGCATACTCGGCTGCCGTCTTGGGATTAACCGTCCGCTGCCAAGAGTAAACGTAATCCTTGGCCGTGACCGTCTTACCATCGTTCCAACGATTGTCGTGCCGGAGATTAAAGACGTAGGTCTTCCCGCCATTGCTGACCGTGGTCTTGGTCGCCATGGCGTTGATCAGCTTCTCATTTTTACCTAAACGATACAATCCTTCTTGCGTGTGGTAGAGCTGCGTCAGACTGGTTGAATCCGCCGCCTTCGACACGTCCAAGGTCGTGACCTCGGACTTCGTCGACAGCTTAACCTCTTGGTCCGACGCTAACTTACCTGAATTGCTGGACGTCGTTGACTTCCCGCAAGCGGCCAAACCGCCCACGACCAACGCCGCAATCCCCAGCAAGGTGCCAAAATGTTTTCCTCTCAAACGACTCGCTCCTTCTCTAAATCTTGGTAACCATCCTTATCGAACCATGATTCCCTCTTTTGCCGATTCGGTAAGACACAAAACAAGAACCATCACCAGCGTGACGGCTCTCGTCGTTTACTGCTTATGCTGCTTCAATGCCTTGTGGAATAAGGAATCCACGGGCTCTTGATGATAAATTAAATCCATCGCTTTACCGAACAATTCGCCAACCGACAGTACCACAAACTTATCACTCTTTTTCTCGTCTGGCAACTGAATCGAATCGGTGAAGACCACTTTTTCCAGCGGCGAGTCCTCGATACGCGCCGTCGCTTGACCAGAGAGCACCGCGTGGGTGGCGCAGGCGTAGACATCTGCGGCCCCCGCGGCCTTCAAAGCTCTGGCAGACACGGTAATCCGGAGGGCGGTATCAATAATATCGTCGACCAGAATGGCGCGTTTACCCTGCACATTTCCAATCACGGCATCGGGATGTGCGGTGTTCTCCGTATCGTCCCGGTTATCAATGATGGCAATCGGCGCCCCGAGCAATTCGGCTAACCGCCGTGCCCGACTCACACCAGCATGGTCCGGCGCCACAACAACGAAGTTATCGTCCGTCATCTCGGGATTGTCCACAAAGTAACTGGCCAATAGCCGATCGCTTTGCAAATGATCCACTGGAATGTCGAAGAATCCTTGGAGTTGGGCGGCATGTAGGTCTAATGCAATAACCCGGCTCACTCCATCCATTTGTAACAGTGAGGCAATCAACTTGGCCGTAATGGGTTCTCGCGACCGGGCTTTGCGGTCGGCCCGTGAGTACCCGTAGTACGGAATCACCACGTTAATCTTATCGGCACTTGCCCGCCGCGCCGCATCAACCATAATTAACAATTCCATCAGATTGGTGTTGACCGGATCAGAGACCGATTGGATGATGAACAATTGGTCACCACGAATACTTTCATCGATACTAATCTGAATTTCACCGTCACTAAAGTGCTTGATCGTTGCCTTACCCAGCTCAACGCCAGCGGCCTGTGCGATCTTTTCCGCAAGTGGCCGGTTGGAATTCAGTGCAAAAACTTTCATTCTGCCAGCTTCGACATGTTCTGCCATAACAGCCTCCCAGTGGGTTTCCCCAAATTCATTTATGATTTAATGGGTGCTGGCCTGGGTGGATCGCAAACTTCTCGACCGCGGCCGGTAAGTTTCGTGCCCCCAAGTCATCAGCACCTTGCTTAATTGACTGTTTACATTATCGCAATCTTTGGCTGGAAACGCAACGATTCACGCCGCACTTTTAGTTTGTTGCCATGAACTGTGCGGGCGTAATCCCTTGCATGCCAATCATCGGGTCAATCTGCCGACCGAGCACCAACTCCGGTGTTAAGCGGTAACTGGCCGGTTCGGTCGGTGTCGGGGCGGACGTTGAAGGCGCTTGCGGCGTCTCCCCCGTCGGCGCCACCGTTTTCTCATCTTTGGACGGCTGCGCTTCGGAAGCTGCCGGGGCTTCGGGCGTTGGCGTTGCGTCCGGTGCCAAGACACCTTGAATCCGCATGGTCAGCGTCGTCCGACGGTTAACGGACAGATTCGTCACGCAGGTGGCAAACGCATTCGGCTCACCCAATAGAATCAGCATGTCCGCGGCCCGGGTCACCGCCGTATATAGCAGATTACGCTGAAGCATACGGTTATACTGCCCCACCATCGGCAAAATGACCATCTTAAATTCCGACCCCTGTGACTTGTGAATCGACATGCAGTAGGCCAGAGTCAGTCGATTCCAGTCATTTCGCGAATAGGTTACTTCGGTCTGTTCAAAGGCAATCGTCAGTTGATCGGCCTTGAGCTTCTTGTCCTTGGCACTCAGATCAATCCCCGTAATCGTCCCAATGTCGCCGTTGAAGACATTATTTTCCGGGCTATTAACGAGGTGCAAGACCTTATCGCCAATTCGAAACTTCTGATTGCGAAATTCGACCTCCTTGGTCCGCTCGGATTTCCGTGGATTCAGAATATCCTGTAGGACCACGTTGAGGCGATCAATCCCCGCTGACCCCCGATACATCGGTGCCAGTACCTGAATGTCATTGGCCGTGAACCCCTTGGCGTGAGCCTTGGCAACAATCTGGTCGATCACACTCTCCACTTGATTAGCGTGGCAGGGAATAAACGAGCGGTCGGCTTGATTCTGCGTGAAGTTCGGCGGTAGCTGGCCGTTCTTGATGGCGTGGGCCAATGGAATAATGGACGAGCCATCCCCCTGACGGTAAATGGTATCCAACTGAATCTTCTGTAATTGATCGCTGGCTAGCAAGTCGTGAAAGACCTGACCCGGCCCGACGGAAGGCAGCTGATCCTTATCACCCACCAGGATGACCTGCATCCCTACCGGTACGGCCCGCAGGAGAGTCTTCATCAGATAGACGTCGACCATCGACGTTTCATCAATAATCAACAGGCCACCTTCGAGGTCCTTGGTCGCCGCAGCATCTAAGTCCTCCTCGCGACCCGTGAGGCCCAGCAACCGATGAATGGTGCTGGCCGGCAAGCCGGTCGATTCGCTCATCCGCTTGGCCGCCCGTCCAGTCGGTGCCGCCAGTAGAACGGGGAACGGTTTATCCTTATATTCATTAATGTCGAGTGACACCTCGTGGAGCCGGGCATACAGGTTAACCAGGCCCCGAATGATCGTGGTCTTCCCGGTCCCCGGTCCCCCAGTGAGTAAGAGCACCTTAGCCTTCACCGCCGCGGTCAGTGCGCTCGTCTGTGACGCATCGTAAACGATATCCGCCTGTTTCTCCACGATCCGTACCTGCTTGGCAATCGCCTCATCACTGAATTTTGGTTCATCGTCGCCGCCCTGCAGTAAACGCTGTAGGTGCTCGGCAATCTGCCATTCCGCATCGTACAACGATTTTAGATAAATGCGTTGATCATCTCCGACTACCTTTTGTTGCTTGGCTAATTCCAGCAACTGATCGGCAATGTCTTGGGGATTCAAGCGCACGTTCCGCGCATTTTCCAACAGACTCAGCGTATTGGCCAACAGTGGCTTGGCCGTCGTATAGGTGTCCCCGTTAGCCACCGACAGATCCGTCAGCGTCTGGAGTAGCCCTGCTTGCAACCGTTCGGGACGGTCCGCAGCGTACCCCAGCTGGGTGGCAATCTGATCGGCCCGCTTGAAGCTGACCCCGGTGATGTCCTCGGCAAGTTGATAGGGATTGTCGTGAATCACGTCGAGTGTCTTGGCCTCGTAACGGTTGTAAATGGCCGCCGCGAGCGTACTCCCGAAACCGTAACCGTTTAAGCCGATGATGATCTGTTCCATCCCGTTGTTGGTCTGCAACTGGCTGACCAGCGTGGCGACCACCTTGGCGGATAACCCGAGCGGCGTCAAGACAGAGCTATCGTCCAGAATCTTCTCAATCGCATTAGTGCCCAGCTGATCGACAATCTTAGTCGCCGTCTTCTTGCCCAATCCCGGGAAGTCATCACCACTCAAATAGGCAATGACCCCACTACGGGAAGTGGGCGTTTCATTTTGGTAATTATCCGCCTGAAATTGCACGCCGTACTTGGGATGTTCAACCTTCTTGCCGGTAAACCGGTAGGTCACATCATCCTTAACGTCGGCGAAATTCCCGGTCACAACAATCTCGTCTTCGTGCCAGTCCAAGCTGGTCTCGGACACTTTGATTAACATGACCTTGTAAAAACTATCCTGACTCGCGAAGAAGACCGCACTGACGGTGCCAACCACGTAATCGGCCTGATCATCGTGGTCCGCCGCGAATAAATCCAGTGATTCGGATGCCATCTGCTTGTCTCCTCCTAACTATTCTTTGGTGTCCGTGGTTTGGCCCTTTTGGGTCTGAATAAACCGTTCGATATCGGCCAACTTCTTCTGACCCTTTTCAAAATACGCGGGGTCTAACGTCTTAGCTGCTTTAAAATACGGACCGTAATTCTCGCCCTGCACCATGGCCACCAGGCCGCGATCGAAATTGGCCCGGCCGTTGTGGGCATCCAACTGTAAGACTTGGTCGTAGTACTGCGCGGCCTGCGTCATGTTGCCCAGCGCCAGAAGGTTCTCGGCCACCACCTGCAAGGTTGCAACGTCTTGGGGCTGGCTCCCCAGCGCCGTCAAACCAAAGACCAGCGCGCGCTTGTGATCACCACTCGCCATGTAACTCTGCGCCATCATCAGATAGCCAGCACCCTTCAGCTGCGCACCGAGCTGGTCAAATTGTGCGATGGCCTTCGGATAATCCTGGGCCGCGTAGTAGACGTTACCCAAGCCATAGTGTAGCTTTTCCACCGTTTCCGGTTGGGCGGCAAATAGTCCCAGTGCCTTCATCAAGAGTTCCTCCGCCTGAGCAAAGGAATTGAGATCGACGAGGACCGTCGCTAATTCATAGTAGGTGTCCGCATCACCAGGGTAGCTGTCAATGCGCTGCACCAGTTTGTGGACCATTTGTTCAGAGCGTTGTTTGTCCTGTTCTCTACCTTGCCCTGCTTGTTGTTCCGTCATGTTTATGATCACCTTATTTTCTAAATCGTATCGGTCGGCGTGGCTGCCGCCGTTAAGAAGCTCGTATCGTTCCAATCGCGGAGTTCAAAGTGCTGGCCACCGTCTGTGGTCTCGAGCACCGTCACACTGGTATTTCGAATCCCGCCGCGTTTGCGCAGATCGGGTAATGGCGTGCCGAGTAAAGCATTAATCTCGGCATTCAGTGCGGCGCCATGACTCACCACCAACACGTTGGCTTCGGGTTGAGGATTGGCCGCCACAATGGTCTCGATTCCCGGCGTCATGCGGTCAATAACCTCTTGGAAGGTCTCCCCGCCAATCCGACTGGTCTCGTACTGGTCGGGATGGTTACGAAAGGCATCCAATTCGGCCGGAAACTGCTGCTTCACGTCATCAAAGGCCATGCCTTCCAGCTTCCCCAGGTGAAATTCCTCCAGCCGACTCATCAACGTCAGGGGCACGTGCTGGTGAAGTTCCTTAATCACGTGTTGCGCCGTCACCCGGGCCCGCCGAATCGGGCTCGAATAAGCATGCTGAAAGCGCGTGCGGCGTAAGAAATGGCCGACCTGAACCATTTGCTGGTAACTCTCGGTTAAGAGCTCAGAGTCGCCGCCTGCCCCCTGAAAACGACCCTCCAAATTCCACTGTGTCTTCCCGTGGCGTACAAAGTATAATTTCAAAGCTTGGCGCCTACCTTTCTCTTTTTTGGTTAATCGTTCATCATTACTGCCCCATAGAAGAAACAGTCACATCACCTTATTATGCCAGTTTTCAGCTATTTTTCAAAGAAACATACACGAAAATTTCAAAAAACCCGCTAACGGGGAGGCCCTCGTTAACGGGTGATCATGACTCTTATTTAGGGGTTATAGATGAGCCGCCAAAACCTTAGGGCACCGACTAGATCAACTGTAACTCGCGGTCCTTGTTGTAAGCAGCGTCGATAATGGCACTACCCAAGCACTCGTCACCATTGTAGAAGACCACGGCCTGACCCGGCGTAATTGCCCGGGCGGGATCGTCGAACTCTACCGTGACTTGCTGACCGTCTTCGCTCAGATGAACCGTGACACCGGTATCCTTCTGACGGTAACGGAACTTCGCCGTGCAGTGGAAGTCGCTGCCCCGGTCGATCGTGTTCACCCAATGAATGTCGGAAGCCGACAGATGGGTCGCGTAGAGGTGTGGATTGTGGTAGCCCTTCCCCACGTACAAGATGTTTTTGGTCAGGTCCTTACCGATAACAAACCAAGGCTCGTTATCTTCACCGTCACCACCGATACCCAAGCCGCGACGCTGACCGATCGTGTAGTACATCAAGCCGGCGTGATCGCCCTTGACTTCACCATCGACGGTCATCATCTTGCCGGGCTTAGCTGGCAGATACGTGTTCAGGAAGTCCTTGAAGTGGCCCTTTTCACCGATGAAGCAGATTCCCATGGAATCCTTCTTGTCGGCGGTAGCCAAGCCAGCGTTCTTCGCAATCTCACGGACCTGAGGCTTAACCAAGTCACCGATTGGGAACATCACGCGGTCCAGCTGATCCTTGGATAACTGGCTCAAGAAGTACGTCTGGTCCTTGTTCTGGTCAACGGCACGCATCAAGTGTGCGTTGCCATTCTCGTCACGCGTCAACTGCGCGTAGTGGCCGGTTGCAATGTAGTCCGCACCCAACTCCAACGCGTAGTCAAGGAAGGCCTTGAACTTGATTTCCTTGTTACAGATAACGTCGGGGTTCGGCGTCCGGCCCTTCTTGTACTCGTCCAAAAAGTACGTGAACACACGGTCCCAGTACTCCTTTTCAAAGTTAACCGAGTAGTAAGGAATCCCAATCTCTGAGGCTACCTTGGCTACATCCTTGTAATCTTCCGTGGCGGTACAAACACCGTTCTCGTCCGTATCGTCCCAATTCTTCATGAAGACACCGATCACGTCATAACCCTGCTGCTTAAGCCGCAAAGCCACGACGGAGGAATCGACACCGCCACTCATACCAACGACAACCCGCGTTTGGCTGTTGTCCTGCATGGTATCACCATCATTTCATTCAGATTCTGGAGAATCTACGATTTGAAGGTCGCATAAATCCAGTATTGCCTAGTTTACCTATTTTGCCGGCGATTTGCAAGCCTGGCGTTTCCTTTCAGAAAACATAGGGCAGCCGGCCCACGTGACAAGGCAAATCGCCTCGTTTTCTCACAACATTACAGGGCAAAAACACCTCAGTTCCCAGCTGACGAGGCTTATCGCCATTAAACTAGTCATCACCCCCTGCGGCTGCCAGAGATTCCAGCACTGTGGGGACCACCTGCGGCCTGAGAAGCGGTCTTCTGGCTTGCAACCTTTAGTAGGTCACTAAAAAACTGCGCCCACCACAATCGGGCTCTTTGTCAACTGTTGTTGGTAATCGGCTGTCTGAGGTTGCCTAATCGTATTATGATTAGGCAGCCTTTTTAATTCCGAATACTAGATGAATCCTTAATCTAAAGCTACTAAAACAACCGAATCCGTAGCTGACTCGCTTGATTACTTTGATTTTATTATTGATACCTTCCATTGGTCCATTAGAATAATTGTATTTTAGCGCATTGTACACAGATTCTTGGTGTTCTCTCAACGTATTTAACGGTGTTTCAAGCTCTTCGGAGTAATCATTCTTCTTGTCTAGAATGGTTACTAGTTTGGACGTGTGATGATACTTGACGGCTCGCCGAACGGTCTGTAAAAGCTCATACGCTTGGCGTAATCCATCATTGAAGCTGAGAATGTAATCGACCGTACTATTCTCAGTATTAATTCCTGAGAGATGAGTGAAATTATGATAGACGTTGAAGTTCAGCTTTTCGTTAGGTTTTAAGAGTAGTTTCCAGTATCGTTTTAAGATCTTATGTTTGATATTTGAATTGGCATAGGACTTCATTATACGAACTCTCACACGATTGAAACCACGCATTATAGAACTCACGATGTGGAACCTATCGGTTACCACAATCGCGTTTGGAAAAACGGTTTCTGTCAATTGCGGATACGTGTAATTCATATCTGTCACAATGATTTTCACGCCTTCTCGCGCAGCCTTAGTATATCGATTGAAGTATTTTTCGAGATCATACAGGGTTCGTGATTCAAGGATATCGATAAATTCGTTTCGCATACCGTCCATAAAGACAAAGCTCATTGCACCTTTGGCATCTTTGGTAGACTTGACTTCATCCATATTAATAACTGCTGGCAACCAGCTGTAATTTGTCTTAATATCCGGTTGGTAGCTACGCATGATTCGTAAAACACTCGTACTCGAAATGTTTAATTCGTTTGCGATATGTCGCATTGAAACCGTCTCACTGAGCTTTACTAAACACGAGATCCGGCTGACGTTAGAGATGGTGTGGTTTCGCTGAACCAACGACGTTTCTGCCAGAAAGTATTGATGGCATTGCTTACACTTGAAATTACGTTTTTTAAGGTGAAGTTTAACGTCTCGTTCAACAGCTTGTGGGAGTTTAACCGTGGTCCAACGCCAACCGTATTTGATAATGCTCTTCTGGTTCAAAACGCCACATTTAGGACAAGCTTTTGGACGGTAGTCTAAAAGTGCCTGTACCTTGAGTGGTCCCTTTACTTCTAAGGGATTCATTATTTTCAGTTTTTTGATATTAGGGTCTTTTATCCCCAGAATAATTTTAGTATCATTGGACATAGGATATAGTCACTTTCTTTCTCTTGAAATGTGGTAGTGGATGGACATAGATCTGCGACTATATCCCTTTTTTGTACGACGAATTTACAATTGAAGTGCAACAAGTAAGAAGATAAAAAAGGAACTCATAGCCTGAGTCCTGTAAAATGAAGTCACCACAACAATCATTTAAAGGAGATTTTAGGCTATGAGTTCGTACAAACATCTTACCTTAAAAGACCGAGAATGCATACTGTTAGGCGTCACTTTAAACGATAGCTATCAAGTTATTGCGGAGAAAATTGGCTGTTCTAAAGCCACTGTATCACGTGAAGTTACACGCAATGGCGGTCGTGATGCATACTCAGCTGTCAAAGCACAAGAGAGCTACCAAAGGCGCCGACTGAAGAGCCGCCGTCCTAGACTCCTAACTGACCTGAAATTACGAGATTTTGTCCTTCGCTGCATCGTTCAATACCAATGGTCTCCCGAACAAATCTCAGGGCGTTTACTTCACGAAAATAGTGGATGGCGAATTAGTTACAACACCATTTATCGCGGAATTGAACGTGATAATTTGGGAATTAAACGTAAGAGTCGTGGCGCTCGTGGTTTTGCCCGTAAACTCCGCCATCGTGGCAAAACTCGCAAGGTCAAAGGAACAATCAATGAACGACGGGGGCGGTTTAATGATGTTCCTTCAGTCCATGAGCGGCCAGTGTCGTGTGATAACCGGAGCTGGTTTGGCCATTGGGAAGGTGACACCGTTCGAGGTAAGACTGGACGTTCAGCTTTAGTTACGTTGGTGGACCGTAAATCACGTTACTTACTATCTCAACGAGTTTCCAAAGTAAACGCCAAGAACGTTACACAAGCTATGATTGACTTATTGCATACTGTGACGCCCAAACGAGTTCGTACGCTTACGCCGGATCGTGGGACTGAATTCGCAAGATATCGTGAAATTAGTCAAGAGCTAGGTATTCCGGTCTATTTTCCAGATCCACACGCACCACAGCAACGGGGAACTAACGAGAATACAAATGGTCTTATTCGTGAGTATTTCCCAAAAGGAACTGATTTAGATCAACTCACTGACCAAGATATTTGTCAGTTCATTGAAACATTAAATAACCGACCACGTAAGGTCTTAGGCTGGAAGAGTCCATCAGAAATTTTCTTTGGAATAAAGTTGCGCTTGACTTGACAATTCGTCACCCATTTTTACTCTATACAGTATACAAAAATATCTGCTGCCAGTAACCAATTAAGTTGATTACCAACAACAGATATTTTAGAACCCACAATCGGCAAGGCGCAGTCTTTATTCGGCTTTAAGCCTTCTTTTGAATAATTTCGCGGTCAATCAGGTTCTGCAAGATAAAGTGGTATTGTTCCACGTTTCCCTTGGCGTGCGCACCCTTGAAGATGTTGACCCGCCGGTTACCAGACGCGTTAGTCGTCGACATCTTAAAGCCACTGAGATCCTTGGCCACGACCACCCGTAACATCTGATTCCGGTTGTACGGTGACGTGGGGTCCACCGACCGTTCCAGCGTGTAGTTGCCGGCGTTGGACAGTTGGAAACCCACATCCTTTAAGGCGTACGACTTCACATTCGGATTCAATTCGTAAATATCAGGATCACCATCAACTTGCATTTGCTTCTCGAATAACATCCTACTTCACCTCACTATGCTTCTTACTTAATCGCTTGACGATTGCCGTCACGTTCTTGATAAACGCGTCAATCTCGTCGCTGGTCGTCTGTTGACCAAAGGATAGCCGAATGGACTCGGCAATCCGGGGACTCTTTTCACCAAACATCGCCGTTAAAACGTGGGAGGGTTCAATGGAACCGGCCGTGCAAGCAGATCCTCCGGACACGGCAATCCCGGCCAGGTCTAAATTGGTCTGCATCACGTACGTGGAGATCCCTTTAATCCAGATATTCAGGACGTGGTCGAGGTTTTCCCCTTCCAATGACCCATTGACTTCAAAGTCTACGCCATTAGCGGTCAAGCCCTGAACAACCTGTTCCTTAAAACCATGGAACCGTGCGCGCTTCTCCGCCTTTACTTCTGGCGTCAAAAGCTCAGCCGCCTTGGCAAAACCGGCAATGGCGGGCACGTTTTCCGTACCGGCCCGACGCTTTTCTTCCTGGTCGCCGCCCTTAATCAGACTAGGGAAGTTGACGCCCTCGCGTTTGTAGAGGAACCCAATCATCTTGGGACCGTTAATCTTGTGGGCCGACGTTGACAGCAGGTCGATATGGTCGCGCTGAACGTCAATGTCCAGCAGGCCATAAGTCTGAACGGCATCCGTGTGGAACCAGGCCTGATGATCCTTTAAGATTTCACCAATCTCGTGAATCGGCATCCGGCTACCCACTTCGTTATTGCCCATCATGATCGTCACGAGGATGGTATCGTCCCGTAACGCCGCCTTGAAGTCATCCAGGCTAATCCGGCCGTGTTCATCGACAGGCAGGTAGGTCACCTCAAACCCTTGTTCTTCGAGTGCGTGGAGGGGCTTTAAGACCGCCTCGTGCTCAATTTCGGTGGTGATGATGTGCTTACCCAAAGACTGCCGAGCCAGTGCGGTCTGCGTAATGGCGGTGTTATCGCCTTCACTGCCCCCACTGGTAAAGATAATCTCCTCGTCACTAGCCGCATTGATACTGTTGGCAATGACTTGACGGCTATTCTCCATCACTGTGTGTGCTTGGCGCCCCAGCCCATACAACGTGGAGGCGTTGCCGTACACGTTGGCCATCTTATCGGTCATCTCCGCCAAAACCTCCGGGGCCATGGGCGTCGTCGCAGCGTTGTCCAGATAAATCTCCTGAACGGCGTGACTGTTATCAATATGAATCTCTTTCACTCTAAAAACCTCCTGAGCGGCCGAGTTAGTCTTGCGCGGCTAACAGGGCTAATAGCATCTGTGCAGAACGGTGTCCCGCATCAATAATAAAATCATCAAAGTTAACGCCAGAATCATTGTCGGCGTTGTCGGACATGGCCCGGACCACGACGTAAGGCACGTCAAATTGGTGAGCAACTTGACCAACGGCGGCCCCTTCCATTTCACCAGACAACGCATCTGGGAAGTGGCCCATGATGGCCTTAATGGTCTCTGGACTGTTCAAAAATTGGTCGCCGGAAACGATCAAACCGAGCTTGGTCTTCAGTCCCGTATCTGCTGCGGCGGCAACAATCTTTTCACCCCATTCTTTCGAAGCAGGGAACCGGGCTGGTTGTTGTGGTAATTGCCCGTATTCGTAGCCAAAGGCCCGCGCGTCGGCATCGTGGTAGGCCGTCTCGGTCGACACCACGACATCCCCGATGTTCAGGTCGGCTGCTAAGGCCCCGGCTGAACCCGAGTTAATCACCAGATCCACGTTGAATTGGGTAATCAGTAAAGCCGTCGTCAAACCGGCTTCGACTTTACCAATCCCGGACCGGACCAGCACAACGTTTTGGCCGCTGATGGTCCCTTCGTAAAATTCAAGGCCGTGAATGTTCGTGGTCTTGGCATCTTGCAGTGCTTCGTGTAATTCCTTAATTTCTTCTTCCATGGCGCAAAGAATTCCAAATGTCATGTGGTGTTCTCCTTAAACTTTTTTGTCGCGGCCACTGGGACTCGTTCAAAGTCCCGGAAGCCACAGTGTTCTAACCTCGCTAGTAACTTTGGGCTGAGTAGGCTGCTCAGTCTCAGCCCGGGTTCCCTTTAGTTCACTGAAGGTTGAAAGCTAGAAAACAGCTAGCATCCGTAGTGTGACAAGGATAACGACTATTATAATATGCTAGTCGCATACTGGCCGCCTTACCGTTCGCCAAATTTGGTCTGGATCGCGGTGGGCAGGACGGGCCAAGCCAAAAGGCGGTCTTGTCCCTCGCTTTAAGCCGTCAGCCCGCGTCTCAAAGACGCCATTTTACAAGATAGAACACTTGGAAAATCCCACGGCTGAGACCAAATTTGACTCACTCACGGCTACTTGAAGTGTATCCAATTAAATCGGCCGAACGTGGTCACGCCAGCGATGTCGCCACACGTTCAGTGGCTTTCAATCATCGTAACCGGAGGCAGCCGGAGATGGAGGTAGCCGTGACAGCGGTGTTAGCTGACGTCTTGAGTCAGCTTACAGCGCGGGACGTGTTTGGAGACTGGCGACTTTCGCTAGGCTTAAAACCGAGCCGGAGGACCGCTCCACAGGCCGCAGGCGGTCCCCCGCCGGAATCTCTGGCAGCCACAGGTGGCGTTGATGACTAGTTTAATGGTGATTTGTTTGTAAACTTTCAACCTTTAGTTAATTCATAAAGAACAGAATCAAGTAAACAATAATAATTAAGGCGACTAACCAAAAAATCGCCCAATTGAGGCGGTGGCCCAGTCGCTTTTGTTTCATCTCGGTTGGGCTGACACGTTGATCCATGGGTGGTTCTTCGGTCGGTTCATTGCCCTTGGGATTGCCGTGCTTGCGCGCATACTCCTTCTCAACTTGAACCCGTTTACGGTCGCGTTCCTGAAAGTCCTTTTCGGCCTGTTCCTGCTCGCGGCGGTAATCGGCTCTCGTCTTGGGCGGTTCGTTGTGATCTTGCCAATCATCGTTCATCGCTGTCACCTACTTCTGTAATAGCCAGTAATAGATGGCCGTAATCGTCTTGGCGTCGTTAATCTCACCGCTCTCAATCATGGCCTGAGCCTCTTGTTTCGTGACCGTCAAGAGTTCCAAGTTTTCCCCGCGATCACGGGGTAGCTTGGTCGTCACGGGCTTTAAATCCGTCGCCATAAACAAGGTCATATACTCATCGGAAAACCCGACGCTAGAGTAGAATCCGGTAATTCGTTTTAGCTGGCCCGGTTGGTAACGAATCTCCTCGTTGAGCTCCCGCATCACCGCGTGTTCGACGTTATCGGCATCCCGACTATCTAGCTTGCCGGCCGGAATCTCCAGGGTTGCGGCGGCGATTGGTGCCCGCCACTGCCGTTCCAGAATCATCTTGTGATCGTCAGTCAGCGCCAAAATTCCCACCGCACCCGCGTGCCGGACGATTTCTCTGGTCGCGGTATCGCCGTTGGGAAGCCGAACGCTCTGCCGTTCTAATTTTACAATCACACCGTCATAAAGTTCCTCGGTGGATTCGACGTGTTCTTCTAAATCCATGTTAAGCCTCCTCCGTGCTGCCCGTGACCACAGGCGTCACTTTCGCCGCTTGTGGGCCACGAATGCCTTGGACAATCACGAATTGCACGGTTTGGCCGGGTTCCAGCTTAAGAAAGCCTTCCCCTTCACCGATAATGCCCGTGTAGTACACGAAGACATCTTCACCTTCAGGCGTGGTAATAAATCCAAAACCGCGTTGTTCACTATAACTCTTTACTTTTCCGGTTAACATGGTATTCCCTCCCATACATAGTTCGAATTATACTCGCTTGGCCGGTCGACCGCAAACGCGGGGACTCGCCGTTGCTTATCCTTGGTATCTGCGTCGCTCACACTGGCCCACCTTGCCATGTAACTCCCCACAATATGGGGACCTAAACCGCTTCTTCGACCACAGATAATCCGGAGCGAACCGCCCGCCAATTCAAAAATGCCGCAAGACCACCCACGACGGGCAAGTCTTACGACATTTCATGAATTTAAAGTGAACTTAATGATTAAGCTTTACTTTTCGTCGAACCCTTCCGTTGCCGTTTCGGGGAAGTTTTCCCGAACGATAGCGGCACAACGGGCACAGAAGTGTGGATAGTCAGCATCGCTACCAACATCTTCCTTGGTCAACCGGCAACGATCACAAACCTCACCGGCAGCGGCCGTGACCTTAACCGCAACGTGGTCAAAGGTCAACGCATCGGCTGGTGCTTGATCCAACGCGGCGAAGTCCAGTCCAGAAACCAACAGGATTTGTTGAACGTTGATGTTCAGCTTATCCAGCAGCGTCTTGGTCTGATCGTCGATGTACAAGTCGAGGTGGGCTTCAGCGGCCTTCCCGATCAACTTGGCATCCCGAGCTTCTTCCAACGCCTTTAAGACGTGACTCCGCAGCTTCATGAAGTGGTCCCAAGCGGAACTTTCACCGTCGTCGGCTACTTCATTGGCATCGTCCATGTCCAAGACCTTAGGCATTTCAGCCAATTGAACGAAGCCTTCGGGTTCCTTCAAGAAGCCCCAGAGTTCTTCGGCCGTGTGTGGCAGGATTGGCGTGATCAGCTTGGTCAGGTTAACGGCAATCTGGTAGAAGACCGTTTGCATGGAGCGGCGTGCCTTACTGTCAGCGGCATCGATGTACAGGATGTCCTTGGCAAAGTCCAGATAGAAGGCAGATAAGTCCGTAACGACGAAGTTAATTAATTCCTTGTAAATGTTCAAGAAATCAAAGTTATCGTAGTGGGCTTCCACGCTCTTGGTAAACGCATTGAGTTTGTACAGCATGTGCCGGTCAACCGACGTCAACTGGTCAACGGCCACGGCATCGGTCTTCGGATCGAAGTCACTGGTGTTCGCCAACAGGTAACGCATGGTGTTCCGCAACTTTTTGTAGCTGTCGGAAATCTTCACGAAGGATTCAGTTGAGACCCGCACATCGGCGGAAGAATCAACGGACGTGACCCAGAGACGGACGATGTCGGCCCCCATCTTCTTAATGATTTCGTCAGGTGCAATCGTATTTCCGATGGACTTGGACATCTTGTGACCGTCTTTATCCAGCGTAAATCCTTGGGAGACCACCTGCTTATATGGGGCCTTCCCCGTTGCCACAACACTCGTGATTAAACTAGAGTTGAACCAGCCCCGGTATTGGTCGGAACCTTCCAGATAAAGGTCGGCTGGGAAGTCCAGGTAATCACGTTCGGCCAGAACACCCTGATGAGACGAACCGGAGTCGAACCAAACATCCATGATGTCGTTTTCCTTCGTGAATTCGCCATTCGGTGAGTGTTCACTCGTGAAACCGTCTGGCAAGAGATCCTTGGCTTCGCGTTTGAACCAGATGTTAGACCCGTACTTGCCGAAGAGATCGGCCACGTGGTTCACCGTTTCCGGCGTGATGATGGCTTCTCCATCTTCACCGTAGAAGATAGGGAGCGGCACACCCCAGACCCGTTGCCGGGAGATAACCCAATCGCCACGGTCCTTGATCATGTTGGCCAAACGACGCTTACCCCAATCAGGTTGGAACTTCACGTCCGTTAGGCTGTCCAAGATTTCATCACGAATCTTGTCGACGGAAGCGAACCACTGCGGCGTTGCCCGGAAGATAACGGGCTTCTTGGTCCGCCAGTCAAAGGGGTAACTGTGTTCGTAAGGCATGTATTTCAGTAAGGCGTTAGCGGCCTTTAACTTGTCCAAAGCGATCTGGTTGGCATCGTCATAGAAGACGCCGTCAAAGTCAGGACCGGCTTCAGCTGTCATGTACCCCTGATCGTTCACGGGAACTAGGACTGGCAAGTTGTAAAGCTTACCCACGTTAAAGTCATCTTCCCCTAAGCCTGGTGCAGTATGAACCAAACCAGTCCCAGAGTCGGTGGTCACGAAGTCGCCTAACATCACAACCAGCTTCCGGTCCGCGATGAATGGATGTTGGGCAATGATGTTGTCCATGTCTTGACCCATCACGGTCTTCAAGACCTTAACGTCTTCCCAACCAAAACGTTCAGCATTTTCTGCAACCAAGTCACTAGCCAAGACAAACTTCCGGTCTTCGCCAGCAGGTTGAACAACGGCATATTCGATGCCGGCGTCGATGGTGATCCCTTCGGAACCCGGGATGGTCCATGGCGTCGTGGTCCACACTACCAGGTAGGTGTCGTCATCTAAGACGCCCTTCCCGTCAATAACCTTTTCGCCGTAAAAGGCGGATGGTGAGGTTACATCGTGGTATTCCACTTCGGCTTCGGCCATAGCGGATTCGGAAGACCATGACCAGTACACGGGACGCTTCCCCTTGTAGATCAGGCCACGCTTGGCAAATTCACCAAAAACGCGCACTTCGGCGGCTTCGAATTCGGGCTTCAGGGTCAAGTAAGGATTGTCCCATTCGGCGGAAACACCTAGCCGCTTGAACCCATCGCGTTGTAAGTTAACTTGCTTCAACGCGTATTCGCGACACAGGTCACGGAATTCAGCGGTCGACATCTTCTTCCGGTCGTAGCCGGCCTTGGTCAGTTGTTGTTCGATAGGCAAACCGTGAGTATCCCAACCAGGAACGTAAGGTGCCCGGTAGCCACTCATGGACTTGTAACGCACGATAATATCCTTGGAAATCTTGTTCAACGCATGACCCATGTGGATGGGACCATTCGCGTATGGTGGCCCATCATGCAAAATAAACGTTGGCTTCCCCTCGTTTAATTTTTGGCGGGCTTCGTAAATCTTGTTTTCAGCCCAGACTTTTTGCCGTTCGACTTCTTTAACTGGCAAATTGCCACGCATTTTGAACTTGGTCTTACCCAGATTCAACGTGTCTTTCACTCGCATACCGTCATTTCCTCCTTTAAATTAATGCCTTCACGGTTGGTGAACCGGTGAGCTCAAGCCATAACTGGCCTCAGCTCACCGGTCAACCACACCGGATTTTGTACTTTCATTCGCCTTACCGGATGGTCCGCTAGACGCTGGAACGCCGTGGCCGCGACTTGAAGCCTCACCAAACCCGTGAGTCTCCAAGCTCGGGCTTATGCTAAGCTAGCAGATAATCACTGCCAGCTAAGCATAACGACACGGCTGAGCATCTAGCGGACCATCCTCACGGCTAAGATTGTTGTTTCAACACAACCGTTGCTGACCAACTACTAGTTCTAGCTCAGGATAAGCTTAGCAAACCTTTTCTCATTGGCTCCCCAAAACTGATGCGCCAACTTTTTCTAATTTCACATTCCGCATCCGCTAAGACAAACAAAAAACGACCTCGCCGCAAGGGACGAAATCGTTCGTGGTACCACCCAAATTCAGAAGACGATCTGCATCGTCTTCCCTCAACACCGTATCGGGGTGTTCCGCCGTTGCTTACTGTTAGTTCAGCCACGGGGCTTGGAGAATGATACCCACTAAACAGGCTGGATGTTAGCCTTCCACCATCGCTAACTCGCTCGTATCCTCTGTTTTAGTCGGCGGATTTCTCTGCCATTTTTATGATTTATTTATCCTGGTCAAAATGCGGTTGATCGTTATCTGGGAAAATCACAACGGTCTCGCCATTATCTTCATTCGAAGCTGCATCCGCAACTGGGGCGTCAACGACCGGCGTTTCCGTCGCGGTTGCCGCACTTTCCGGTTGCGATGCATCTGAGTTTACGCCTTGAGACTGGTCGTTGTCAAGCCGGTCACCCACGACCTTCTTGATTTCCTCGTAGCTCGACATGGACCCTTCCTTCAGCAGGCTGTCCCAATCATTGGACTTGACCACCTCAAGCTGGCTTTCCAGCATAACTTGGAGCCGTTGCCGGAAGACCCGGGTACTCTTCTTCAAGTCATCCGTCTCGACGGCCAGTTTCTTAGCGCGCTTCGAGGCTTCATCCATGATCTGATTGCCCTTGTTCGTGGCTTCAGAAACGATATCGGAGCTTTGCTTTTGCGCCTCTCTGATGATGATTTCGGATTCCTTTTGAGAATTGGCCTTAACCTTGTCCGCAGCCTCTTGTGCCACCAAAATAGACTGGTTCAAGGAGTCCTTCAAGTCATTAAAATACTTGAGCTTCCCGTTGGCTGCATCCAATTGTTCTTCCAATTCTTTGTTATGGTTCAACGTAATTTGGTAATCCTTGATCACTTGATCCAAGAAGTCATTGACCTCATCGACGTTGTAGCCACGCATCTTCGTGCCAAACTCTTTATTATGAATGTCTAATGGACTTAGTACCATTGTGTTCCCTCCGCATCTATTTCTTCAACACCGCTAGGGTGACCCGAATTTTTTCCTTTTTCGTTCGACCGGCCACTTCGTCCAGCCGAACCCGACCGAACCCGCGGACGGACACAATGTCCGCGACGTCGAGTTCGTAATCCGGCTTGAGCGTCTCCGTCCAGTTCACCCGAACGTGATTGCCCTCGATGAGTTCCTTCGCCCGGTGACGGGACAAATGAAAGCCAGTTCCCACGATGTTATCTAACCGCAGAGACGAGAGGGTCGCGGACTCCGCTTCCCACTCATCGATCGGCTGAATCAAGGCGTCAAAGTCACTGACGACTAGCCGGGCCTTGACCCGACCGATGTGATCGACTTGCCCCGTCAAATAGTCGGCCATCGATGTTTCCGTGATCACCTGCCAGACTTCCCCGTCGGTCAGGATGTCGCCTAAGATTTCTCTTTCGATTCCCGAGCCCAGTAAAGTGCCGAGAATCTGGCTATGGTGCAACGTCGCGAATTTTACCGGATAGTCCACCCGCAAGAGCGTCAACTCGAAGTCTTTAGCCTCGGGTTCGTAGTAATCCGGAAAAAACAGGGCGCGCTGCATCTCAGCCAAATGGTGACCCCCGCTGAATTGAACTTTCACGTCGGCCCGATGCGCCAACGTGGTGGCAATGTACACTTGCCGTGGGTTCAAGAAATGCGTGAGGACGGGCCGGTATTCGTCGGCCACCTGTTGTAGCCAGCCGCCAACGGCATCTATGAAGGATGCCTCATCGGGCCGGAAATGTTGCATGACGTTCTCATCCACGTCTCAAACCTCCCCTCGACTTGTCAAACGTGCAAACTCAGTACAGCAAGCTCATGACAATGTACTGCAAGTATTGTAAACCATATTGAACTAACGATAGGACGATGATGGCCACGACTGGGCCGAAGCCTAAGGGTCCCACCGAAATGAAATTAAAGTAACTTAGAAATGGTTCAACCAGTCGGCCAATGAATTGACCCAATTTCGACTGGTATGCGCCCGGCAACCAGCTCATTAACGCGTAGACCACAATCAACAGGATATATGCGCTAACGGCCCAGCTGAGGACTTGAAAAATTAAATTCACTATTGTTAACAAGGCGTCGCTCCTTTACTTCGTAAACTGCGTTCCTAAATTAGCTGCGACGTCTCCGCTAACTTCAAAGTTATGCGGGGTACACAGAAAAATCTGTTCACCAATCCGCTTAATCTCGCCACCAACCGCAAATGCGGTCCCGTTTAGGAAATCCACGATGCGTTGCGCCTGAGACTCGTCGACCCGGGCAAAATTCACGATCACGGCATCGCCGCCCGTGAGTTGCTTGGCAATTGACTTGGCATCGGAATAAATTCGCGGTTCGCAAATTGCGATATGACTGGCATTGGGCTTTGCATTGCGCATGGCAACCACCTTTCGACTATCAACCGGCCGATTAGGGGTAGCTGGCGTTGATTTCGCTACCGGAGTTGACTCAGGTTCCTGATAGTCTTCGTCATAATCATCGTTCACACCGAAAAATTTGCTAAGACTAAACTTCTCCGCCATGGTTGGCCACTCCTCTCATAACGACTACTACCGGAATGAGTTTACTTACGCCGCCGCTTGAAGAATGGTGGCGTATCCTCACCCTTGTTACTGTCATCTGCCGCATTATCATTGTTTGAGCTTGGGTTGAAGATGTTGAAGTCTGGCTTATCGACCCCGGCAAATTCATCACGGGATGAACTTGGCTTCGGTTCTGGCCGGTGCGCGGGTTCGCGAATGTCCCAGTTGCCAAACGGATCTTGGTTGGTATCCTTAGGCGCTTGGGCGTTTGTGGTATCTGCTGTGTTCGTAGCTTGACCAGCTTCACGCCGTGCCACCCGACTGTGTTGGGCCGCTTCGCGTTCTTCCTTCTTCTTGTCGATCCCGGTTGCAATCACCGTTACCCGGACTTCATCGCCGAGTTCTTCGTCGATGGACGTCCCGAAGATGATGTTCACGTCGCTGGTAGCGGCGTCGGAAACGATTTGTGAAGCAGCTTGGGCTTCAAACAAGGACAGGTCCGGACCACCCGTAATGTTCAGCAAGACTTGTTCGGCACCATCGATGGAAACTTCCAGTAATGGTGAGGAGATGGCCTTCTTGGTGGCGTCTTCCGTCCGGTTTTCACCGTTGGCAGACCCGATTCCCATCAGGGCGGCTCCTTGATCCTTCATCACCGTCTTCACGTCGGCAAAGTCCAAGTTCACGTAACCGGGACTCGTGATCAAGTCAGAGATTCCTTGAACCCCTTGACGGAGGACGTTGTCAGCTTCTTGGAAGGCTTCCATCATTGGCGTCTTCTTGTCGACAATCTCTAACAAGCGGTTGTTGGCAATGACGATCAGCGTATCCACGCTTTCCTTCATTGCGGCAACCCCTTCAGCGGCGAACCGTGCCCGTCGTGGACCTTCAAAACTAAATGGCCGGGTGACAACCCCAACCGTCAGGGCACCGCTGTCCTTGGCAATCTTAGCCACGATAGGTGCGGCACCGTTCCCGGTACCCCCGCCCATGCCGGCCGTCACGAAGACCATGTCGGCACCATCTAAGGCTTCCGTAATCTGTTCTTCGCTTTCTTCGGCTGCCTTGGCGCCCACTTCTGGGTTGGCCCCGGCACCGAGACCCTTGGTCAGCTTCGGCCCAAGTTGAATCTTGGTCTCAGCCTTTGAAGCCTCTAAGGCCTGGACGTCGGTGTTGGCCACGATAAATTCGACACCCTTGACGTCTTCGGTAATCATCCGGTTAACGGCATTGTTACCCCCGCCACCGACACCGATAACTTTGATAGTCGCGCCGTGGTTTTGCGCTGAATCTAGTGAGTATTCCATATTTGTCTATTCCTCCATCTCGCGTTAGTCGAAGAAGTCGCTAAAGAACTTCCGGAACCCATCAGTTCGCTTTTTCTTTTGTTTTGGTTGTTTGGCCTTCGGAGCCTGAGCGGATTGGTTCGCCGCGTTATTCGCTGCCTCTTGGGCGGCCTCGCGGGACCGAATCTCATCCGTTTCATCGGCTAATTGGGTGGAGCCCGTCAAAGCACTCTTGATGAGCAAGTCAATCTCACTCAATCCCCCAAAGTATTTCACTAAAGCTAGGGCCAGGGTGAACGATGGGTGCCGAAGCCCCATCTGGTCGGGCACGTAGACCCGCACGTTCGTCCCAAACTCATCCGTGGCCAAGTCAGTGATGCCAGGTAGCGCAGCAACGCCACCGGTCAACACGATACCCCCCGGTAATTCTAAGGCTTGGACCTTGTCTAAGTTTGACCGTAACCGTTGGAAAATCTGGTCGAGCCGCGCTTCAATGATTTCAGCTAAGTATTTTTCCGAAATTGGCGTCGGTTGGCTTTGACCAACGACGTCGACGGGAAATTCATCCTCGTCGCTTGCTTGGGTCGAATCGGCGTAACCGTAGTCACGCTTCAACTTCTCCGCGCTGTCCAGAGAGGTGTTCAGGACCACCGAGATATCCTTGGTGATGAACTGGCCACCCTCCTGGTCGACATCAATGTATTTTAACTGATGGTCGTGAATCACAGCGGCCGTGGATTGACCACCGCCGAGATCGACTAAGATGGTCCCAAAGTCCTGTTCGCCATCATTCATCACCATCATGCCTTGAGCCATCGGGTTAATAACTGTTCCCCGCAGGTTAAGACCAGCCTGTTCCACGGCTTTGCGGGTATTGTGCATGATCGTCTTCGGTCCGGTAAACAACGTCCCGTGAATCTCGAGACGAACCCCCACCATTCCGCGTGGATCTTTAATCCCGTCAAACCCATCGACCACGAACTCATCGGCTAAAATGTCGACGACCTCGCGTTCCGGTGGCAGGCTCTGGATCAAGGCGGCATTTGCCACCGTCTGGACATCTCGTCCGGTAATCTCGCGTGACTGATCGTCAATGGCAATCATGCCGCTACATGGTTCAATTTTTAACATATTTGCGGGAATTCCCACAATCACATCGTGAATTTCGATGCTGGCCTTCTCTTCGGCTTGTCGAACGGCGCGCTGAATTGCTTCAGCTGCCTTGTCAATATCCACGATTACCCCGCGGCTGACACCATTCGAACGTTCGTTTCCCACACCAATAACGTTCATTTGCCCTTTAACATTCTCAGCAACAATGACTTTTATTGAGGTGGTTCCTATATCGAGACCAACGTACATCCCTGAATTATCCATAGAAAAAGGAACCTCCTAAGTTAATCTAATATCAACACTGCATGAATTCGCTTTTTCCCCTAATTATTTTTCAGTTTACCACATTTACTAGGGGTTGAAAAAGCCTTATTGACGCTTTTTCGCCGTTGCAATCAAAATGAATTATTTTGTAAAGGGGTACGAGTACGCCCCGACCTCCAAATTGACCACACCTTTTTGCTTCATCTTCGCCGCAATTCCCGGATAATAGGCCATTTTCTGGGCAAAAGTCGGGATGCTGGCGTAGACTTCGTTCCCGTCATTCATGAACAGATGCACCCGATTGGGATTATCTTTATTCGGGGCATCATGAATTTCGCTGATATTGCGTTTAATTTCCGAATCAAGCTTGGCGTATTGCAGAATCATACGGTGCAGTGTTCGTGAACTCTTAAAGTTACCGTACACCGGCGTGCCACTCTTAGGTTGCGTCACCGACTGTTCACTAACAATACCATTTTCCAAGACTTCATAGTAACGATTTTGCTTCATCACGTACCCCGCGGTCGCGTACTCGGTCACCCGAACCGTGGCCTGGTTGGGCCGTTGAAAGTGAATCGTGACGCGCTTTAACCGTGAATTTCGTTGGGGCGCTTGTCGTTCCAAACGTTGCGTGTGCCCCAGCAGCTTGAAGATTGAATCTCCCGGTTGAAGTTGGACGGCCCGCTGAACCCGTTGGGTGCTCAGCGCCTGTGCCCCCCGCACGGTCACGGATTGAAGGTGACTGAGCGGCGAAATCAGGTAAACCATCGCGGCAATCACCACCGCAAAGCTGGTCAACAGTAACGTTAACCGGCGGACCAACTTGCGGTTGCGTTGGTGCTTTAACCGGGGTAATTTATCCCCAATGCGTTTGGCTTGATGAATCCACTTCGGTGCTTTGGCTTGCTTTCGCTGGGCCGCTGCTTTTCGCTGGTAATTCTCCCAGGGCGTCAACGTTTCTTGTTGCTTCTTATCGTTGCGGTTCAAACGAAACTTCACAGCCGCACACCTCCCACTTACTGGATTAGCGCGCTAGTCACGCTTGAGTGAAAGAACCACGTCCAAGACCCGGTCCGCGGCGTCTGGAACACCCAATTGCTTGGACGCAGACGCCATGTCTTGCCGCAAATCATCGTCGGTCATCAGTTGATCGGCCTTGGCCACCAGGGTGTCCCCGGTCAAGTCGGCTTCCTTGATGATCTCCGCCGCCCCCACATTAACCAACGATTGCGCGTTCTTGGTTTGATGGTCCGCCGTGACGTAAGGACTCGGGATTAGAATGGACGGAATCCCATCGGCCGTAATCTCGGCAATGCTGGTGGCCCCGGCACGACCCACAATGGCCGCCACCTTAGGCAGAACCTCCGGCATATTCGGAATGTACGGTTTCACAACCACGTTGTCACCAAGCGTGGTGCCCTTGAGCTGTTCCATCACGCCATCGTAACGCTTCTGTCCGGTGACAAAGACCACCTGATAGTCGCGCTGGTTAAAGGCGGGAATGGCCGCCACCGTTGCCGCATTAATCTTGAGAGCGCCTTGTGAGCCCCCGAAGATGAGCAACGTTGGGACGTCATCCTTCAAGTTGTAGGACTGCCAGTTGAAGTCACTGACGACTTCGGCAGCCTCCTGCGCCCGTGGATTCCCAGTCTTCACCATCTTGCTGGCTGGCAATTGGTCCAGCGCTGCATCGAAGACGTAGGCAATCCGGTCCACGTAGCGACTGAGGAATCGGTTGGTAATCCCTACCACACTATTTTGCTCGTGAATCATCGTCGGGACGTGGAGCCGGCTAGCGGCATACACCACGGCACCCGAGACATAGCCCCCGGTCCCAACGACCACGTCAGGCTTAAAGGTTTTGATCATTTTTTTCGTTTCGTGAACACTCTTGAGGAACAGATACAGCGTCTTGAAGTTCTCCAACGACAGGGAACGCTTGAATCCTTGAATCTTTGTGGACTTAAACGGAATGCCCTTGGCTGGTACAATACTGCTCTCCAGGCCCCGTTCTGAACCCACGTAGAGAACTTCTGCGTGGGGGTCTCGTTTCTTTAAGGCTTTAATTAGGGCCAGCGCCGGGTAAATATGCCCACCGGTACCGCCACCCGATACGATTAGTCGCATTTACTTTTCCTCCTGCTTACCCGTAAGCTTCTCCACGGCTTTGATAAAGCGATCGCCGCGGACCTCAAAGTTCCGGTATTGATCCCAACTGGCATTGGCTGGCGATAAGAGAATAATATCGCCCGGAGCGCTCAGTTGGTAAGCGACTGGCACCCCGGCTTCGGCGTTTTCGACCGTCTTGATGGTCTTCACGCCCGCCTGTTTTGCCGCGTCTTCCAGTAATTTAGCCGTTTGACCGAAGAGTACAATGGCCTTGACGTGCGCCTTCAGCGACGGCACCAACTTCTCAAAGGTGTAGCCCCGATCCAAGCCCCCAGCCAATAACACGACCGGTGCGTTGAACCCCTTCAAGGCCATCTCAGTGGCCTCCATGTCGGTAGCCTTAGAGTCGTTGTAGTATTGACGGCCCTCGGCTTCTAACACGTATTGCGTCCGGTGACGCACACCACCGAAGCTCTTCAGCACGCTGACAATCGCGGCGGTGCTGACCCCCTTGATCTTAGCGACCGCAATTGCGGCCAACGCATTTTCGACGTTATGATCACCGGGCACCTTGATCTCGCTGGCGGCCATGATCTTTTCACCGCGGAAGTACAACTCCCCGTCAACCTCGTAGGCTCCATCTTGCGACTGATTCAGCCGGGAGAACGGGACAACCTTGGCGGCAGACTGCTGACTTAATTCCCGCCATTCGGGATTATCGAAGTTGACGACAAAGTAATCGTCGGCCGTTTGATTGGCCGTAATCTTCATCTTGGCCGCAACATAGTTGGCCCGCGTCTTGTGATAGTCCAAGTGATTCGAGAAAATGTTGGTTAAAACGGCGATGTGCGGGTGAAACTTGGTAGTTCCGACCAGCATGAAGCTGGAAACTTCCAGCACCAGCGTATCGTCGGCCGTTACTTCTTGGGCCACCTTACTAGCAGGAACCCCAATATTACCGGCGTACACCGCGTGACCAGCCGTCCGATCGTGATCCAGCATCTTCTGGATCATCGTGGTCGTCGTGGTCTTGCCGTTGCTCCCCGTGACGGCAACCATCTCGGCCTCGGCCACTTCACTGGTGAGTTCCATCTCGGTGATGATGGGTAGCTTCAGGTCCAACGCACGCTTCACGACGGGAACATCGTAGGGAATCCCCGGATTTTTCACCATCAAGTCATATCCGGCATCTAACAGATCCGGCGTTTGCTTCCCTAAAATCACCTGAAAACCGGCTGCCTGCAACTCCTGGGCATCCTGATTCTTTTCCAGTGGTTGAACGTCACTGACGGTCACCTTAGCCCCCAAACGCTTTAATAATTTGGCTGCATTGGTTCCGCTCTTGGCCAATCCCAAGACCAGAACCTTTTTCCCTGCATATGTCGTGATCTGCTTCATAACACCGTTCGCTCTCCATTCGTTTAGTGTTGCTGATTTATTTTCATTTTATATTGTTGCTGTCCGTCGTCAGAACGACGGCGGACCTACTTAGCTCTAAAATTGACACTACCCCTAGTTTATCAGGTTAGCCGGCTTATCTCACTAAATCTGCCAAAATCTACAAGAAATCTTCGATATTCGGCAAGTTTCCCTTAAAACTGCGGCTTAGTCACGACCCCGGCACCCTTCACTCGACTAAAAAAGGCTAGCCCCGCCCTAACGAGCAAGCTAGCCCATTAGTCGTCAGTCGTTAGTGTGCAAGAATCGTCCACACCCCAGTTAACGCGGTAATCAAACCAATTCCCCAGAAGGTTAAGTCAATCTTCCATTCACTCCAACCCTTCATTTCGAAGTGGTGGTGAATCGGACTCATCAGGAAAATTCGTTTGCCCGTTAACTTGAATGAGGCAACTTGCAACATAACACTCGCGGTCTCAATCACAAAGATCAACCCAATCCACAGCAACGATAGTTCATGATGCAACAGGATGGAAACCGCGGCTAACGCGCCACCCAATGCTAAAGAACCGGTGTCACCCATAAAGATCTTGGCGGGTTTGTGATTAAAGATGAGAAAACCGAGAAGACTGCCGACTACGGCAAAACAAAAGATAGCAATGTTGAGTTGATGTTGTTGGTAGGCAACGATACCGTAAGCCGTAAAGGCAATGCTGGCCAACCCACTGACCAGACCATCCAGCCCGTCCGTTAGGTTCACCGCATTCGAGAAGCCCACCAACCAGATAATAATGAAGACGGCGTACCAGCCACTCATGTGCCAGTCGCCCAGCCCCGGCACGTGAAGCGCCATTGGGAGCTGCTCGTGGATGTAGACCCAGAATAGAATCAGGGCCCCGACGATTTGACCCAGCAACTTCTGCCAGGCCTTCAGTCCTTCATTTTGACGGTGGAACAGCTTGATACTGTCGTCCCACATCCCCAACGCGCCGTACAGGACCAAGATAAACAATAAGATCCAGGTCGTGGATAGAACGTGGTGTGGGGCTAGCGCCCAGCTCGTCACCAAGGTCATGATGACAATCGCGATGATGTACAGCAGGCCACCCATGGTTGGCGTGCCGGACTTTTTCTCGTGCCACGTGGGGCCTTCTTCTCGAATCATCTGGCCTTCATGGCGCGCTCTAAAGTAGCGGATTAGTGACGGCATAAACGCCACGGTAATTATAAAACCACCCAGTAAGGGTAAACCAACATTCATCATTTCTCTTTCTCAATCCTCGTTCTTATTTATTTTGTTTCAGGGTAACTGTTAACGTTGCACCCGAGGCAACGGTGGTACCCGCCTTAATACTTTGCTTCGTCACGTAGCCATCGCCCGTCACGTTCAGTTTAAGGCCTTCAATCTGAGCTAATTTTACCACATCACCCTTCGACCAGCCGGTTAAACTTGGCAGAGCGACCGTGCCGCCCGTATTCAAGAAGACCCGTTGATTCTGATACAGCGTGGTGCCGGCAGAAACAGATTGTTTGGTGACCTTCTGCCCACTGCCTAACGTGGTGACCGTGGCGCCAGCTTTGGTCAACGCCGCCGTGGCTGCCGTCAATGACTTGCCCGTGACGGCTGGCATCTTGGATACCTTGGTTGTCTTGGCTTCGGTATCCTCCTGAAGTGCCCGCGCCATGACGGGTTTCATGATCGATGCCAGTAGTTGGGTTGCCGTCTTGCTGCCGAGATGTGGCTGCTTCATCGTGATATACATGACGTACTTAGGATTGCTAGCGGGGACCGTGGCAGCGACGGAGTACAGATAGTTGTCATCGCCTGACAGATACCCCTTTCCGTTGCTGACCTGCGCCGTCCCGGTCTTCACCGCGACTCGCTGCCCGCTCATCTTGTAGTCACTCCCAATACCATAACTCTTATAGACGACATCTTCCATATGTTTTCGGACAGCCTTGGCCGTTTTGGCCGAAATGGGGTTGCCCATGACTTTAGGCGAGTACTGTTTCACCGTCTTGTTGGTGTCCGAGTCGGTCACCTTACTGATCACGTAAGGTTTCATCATCTTCCCGTTGTTGCTGACGGCCGTCATGGCCTGTAGCATCTGGAAGACCGTGACCTGAATCCCTTGACCAAACGCCGTGTCGGCCTGTTCGATCGGCCGCTGGAAGGCAATGCTCCCACTCAACTCGCCGGGCAACCCAGAGTTGGTACTCTTGAGGAAGCGGAAGCGGTCGATATACTTCTTCCAGGTCTTGGCCCCCATCTGTTGTTCCAAATGGGCCATGGCAACGTTACTGGACAATGCAACCCCCTTGTTATAGGTAATGGTACCCCAGCCAGAGGTGTTCCAGTCCGGAACGGTCTGATTGCCAATCGCGTATTTCCCAGATTGGTAGGTCGCATTCCCATTGTAGTTGCCACTATCAATGGATGACGCCAGGGTAAAGATCTTCATGGTCGACCCCGGTTCGTAAGCGTCCTGAACCAACGTGTCCCGCCAGATCTGATCGATGCCCTTCTTGGTCGTGGCGTTGAAGGTTGGCCGTTGCGTCGCCGCTAGAATAGCCCCGGTCTTGGCGTTCATCAGAACCGCGTTCATCGAGTTGGCCTTGACCTGACTTTGTACGCTACTCATTTCCGTTTCCAGTAGGGTCTGTAACCGGGTGTCTAACGTGGTATAGACGTTATCGCCGTTTTTGGCCTTCTTATACTTCTGTTTCGTCCCGGGAAGTTGGTAGCCATACATATCCTTCTTAATCTTCTGCGAGCCGTTCGTCCCGGTCAGTTGCTTGTTGAAGGCCTGCTCGATTCCCATGGACCCCGTCAGCGTGGTCTGACCATCGCTAGCGGTCTTAGCCTGCGCCAACCCGATCAAATGCGAGGCAAACGTTCCATTGGGATACAATCGAGATTCCTGCTGAATGAAGTTGACCCCGTTGAGATGTTCCTTTTGAATCTTCTGCTTGGTGGTCAACGAGATATTTTGGCCGGCCGTCCCAAATTCAACCTGAAACGGATGACCCGAACTGGGGTTGAGAATCTTGAGGGCCTTCTCGCGACTGATTGGCAGATTCTTGGCCAACACGGTCGCGATCTTTTCCTTATTCGTGGCGTACAGCTTCTGTCCGTCCACACTCTTCTGTCGCTTATCTAAGACGACGTACAGGGAGTAGACGCTGGTATCCTCGGCAATGGCTTGGCCGTTGGCATCGTAAATGGTCCCCCGCTTGGCCTTCAAGGTCTCGTTCGCCGTATACAACTTCTGAGCGGAAGCACTCAGGTTGACGTTTTGAACCTTTTTTCCAATGGAGATATACGAAAAGCGACCAACGATGAGGATAAAAACCGCAATGAAAAGGAAAAACAGAAACTGGCCAACGTACTTCCGGTTCCTGCGGGGCTGCTTATTCATCATTTGTCGCTTATTTGGATCCTTCATTATTTGTTAACATTCCTTATGCGGTCGTTTTGGAGAGATAGACCTTGCTTTTTAGCAATTTTATCAAGCCGACTGCGACTCTGCAACTCATTTATTTGTTGTTGCTTGTTGGTATTACGATTGGTATAGGTGGTCACAGCACTGTTGACGCTTTGCAGTTCGTGCTGGGCATTGCTCAAGGAAATTTTCGCGGAAACGACACAGACCATCAGCACAGCCAAAACGAGGCCGCAAACGGTCATCAAACATTTTTCAAATTTAGAAACCGGTAATTTTTGGCTATTAGGATTGCCTTGAGGGTGAACCTCCGGCTGCGCTTGCCGTTGCGGTTGTTCTATGTTTGGGCGTTGTTGGGGTTCCTGTGTGAGAGGAACGGCTTCAGCTAAATTATTTTGCGCCATAATTGATCATCTTCCTATGTCAATATTTAGTAATTGGTTTGACTATTTAACTTTTTCTAAAACGCGAAGCTTGGCACTATGAGCTCGGTGGTTAGCAGCCAATTCCTCCTCCGAAGGCGTAATCGGCTTACGATTAACCAACTGGTAGTCGGGCTGCAAGTTATCCGGAATCACGGGAATACCGTGGGGAAGTTCCGGTAAGGAGGAATGTTCACGAAACATGGTCTTGACTAACCGGTCTTCTAACGACTGGAAGGTAATGACACTGACCCGGCCGTGAAGTGCCAGCAGGTCGATGGCCTGTTCCAGAGAATCCTCTAGGGCGCCGAGTTCGTCATTCACGGCAATCCGAATCGCCTGAAAGACCTTCTTGGCAGGATGACCCCCGTGGCGCCGAGCGGCAGCGGGAATCCCCTCCTTGATAATCTCAACGAGTTGCCCCGTCGTGTCGATGGGGGCTGTGGCCCGGTGGCGTTCAATGGCCCGGGCAATCGGCTTGGCAAATTTCTCCTCACCGTAACGGTGGAAGATGCGCATCAAGTCGTTGAAGTCCCATTCATTGACCACGATCCAAGCGGTTAACTTGGCGCTCTGATCCATGCGCATGTCTAGCGGTGCGTCGTGTTGGTAACTAAATCCCCGGTCGGCTTCGTCAAATTGCGGCGAAGAAACACCGAGGTCGTAAAGAATACCATCGACCTCGGTAATGTTCCGGGCGTTGAGTTCTTCTTTGATTTGGCGGAAGTTACGCTTGATAAACGTGAGCTTTCCCTCGTCAACGTACTTCTTTAAGTGTTCTTGATTGTAAGTAATTGCGGTCTGATCTTGGTCAAATGCGTACAGGTGACCCGTGGTTAACTGCTCCAGAATGTGCTGGCTGTGACCGCCACCACCGAGAGTGCAGTCAACGTAGGTGCCCGTTGGCTTGATGGCTAACCCCGCCACTGCTTCATTTAACAAAACCGTTACATGATGAAAGTCTTCCATGAACACTCTCCCTTCCCGAGTTACATCCCAAAGTCGATTAAATTTTCGGCGATATCGTCGAAGTCTTCTTCGGCGGCGGTAGAAAATTGTTCCCACCGTTCTTGACTCCAAATTTCAAAGCGGTTCGCCACACCCACGATGACACACTGTTTGGTCAATGCGGCGTGCTCTTGTAAAGATTTGGGTAAGTTGATTCGTCCCTGCTTATCCAGCTCGCACTCCGTCGCAGCGGAGTAAAAGAACCGGACAAAGGCCCGTGCATCTTTACGGTTGACTGGCAAGGCTTTCAATTTTTCTTGCAAGGCTGACCACTCGGACATGGGATAACCGAATAAACACCCATCCATCCCGCGGGTCACCACAAATTGTTCGCCAAGCTGCTCCCGAAATTTTGCGGGGATAATGAGCCGGCCCTTGGTATCGATTGAATGTTCAAATTCGCCCATGAACATGGCCATTACCCCCTATTTGTAACTATTGTCAAGTTTACCACATGCCCCCACTTTCTACCACAACGTTTCCGAATTTTTATAAATTTCCCCACAAAGCTTAAAAAAGCCGCGGCGAACATCTGTTCACCGCGGCTGGAAACCCTTCATATTTCACCCAAAAACCGGTTCAATAATCAAAATTATTAATATTTATGCATTAACTAACTAATTACAAGTAAAAAGCACACGCCAAATCCGAGAAGCCAGTACAAATCGGTTAGGCGCCAGAATGTTTTGAAGAAGCTGGGATACAAAATCTCGTGGTTGCGAATCGCCTGTAGCAAAGTCACCACGATTCCCACCAACATCCAGCCAATCACGAGCCAGGGCATGATAACCCCCGCCCCTGCCGGAATCAAGATGAGTGAGCACCCTAAAAAGAGGGGCGCCATCAGATCCCAGGTGCTTAGCCACGCTGGCCAACGCCGTCGTAGCAAAGCTTTAACGCCCCGAATGAGCAAGAACCCAATCACCAGTATGGCCAGTTGCCCGCCCGGCGATGTCCAAAACTTCATGTTACTTCCCCCCACTGCTAGTCTTCGTTATATTATAGAGATTTCGCGGGGGACTTGCAATCGAGATTTGTAACAACTCCTTGACAAGTTACCCGAACCTGTTGCATTTCGACCGACGCCACGGTAAACTAGTTGAGTAAAATGGGACGTAAAGAGGTGGCTATTCACGTATGGAAAAGAAAAAGAAATCAACATTTCAAAAGATTCTCAACGTTTTTGTTTGGATTATGATCATCGCAACGATTGGGTCACTTGTTTTCGGTGCCATTACCGCGTTCATGAACTAAGCAAGTCCAAGAGGTAAGCTTCGCAGGATAGTGTTTTTCCTGAGAAACTTGCCTTTTAATTTTGCATAAAAACCACAAAGCGTGGTCGACCATTCATTCCGTCACGCAGTGCCTTTTTAACCGGCTAGGCGACGATTTCTGACTATCAATAAGGTAAGTTAGCTAATTAACTGGTTACGCTTACATTGTCCTTCAACATAGATGATGCTGTCCGCCTTACCGTTCGTCAAATCTGGTCTGGATCGCTGTGGGCAGGATCGGGAAAAGCCAAAGGGCGGTCTTTTCCCTCGCTTTGAGCCGATGACCAACGTCTCAAAGTCGTCATTTTCCAAGCAGAGCGCTCGAAAAATCCCACGGCTGAGACCAAATTTGACTCACTCACGGCTGCATGAGACGTATCCAATTCAGCTAGCCGAATGTTGCCACTGCAACGATATTGCCGCGCGTTCAGTAGTTTTCAACCATCGTAACCGGAGACAGTCAGAGATGGAGGTAGCCATAACAGCAGTCTTAGCTGATGTTCTGAGTTAGCTTACAGAGTGGCCGTTGGAGGTTGACGATCTTGGTCAGACTTCAAACCGAGCCGGAGAACCGTTTCTCAGTCCACAGACGTTCCCTCTGGCAAACCCGTAGCCGTGAGTGAAGCGACCTATGAGCTCAGCCGTGGGATTATCTTAGCGGCATCAGCCGGTTAGATAATGGCGACTTGGAAACGCCGATTCTGGGCGGTTCCAAGCGAGCTCCGAGACCGCTTTTCAGGCTCGGAGCGTCTGTTATGATCCCTTTGGGGTTGTCAAATGAAATAATATAATTCATCTGACAATCAACGGAGGGAATATGACATGTCGAAGATCAAGTATAGTGCCGTGGAGAAGCTGGAGTTGATTAATGAGTTTGAAGCATCAGGTCAAACTAATATTGGCTTTGCCAGAGAACATGGTTTGGCAGACAAGGAGGCGGTCATTCGGTGGCGGGCGTTGTACAAACGAGATGGCTTTGATGGGCTTAAAGAATCTAAAGGTTGTCGCAGATACAGTGAGGTCTTTAAGCTAAGAGTCGTGTATGCTTTTTTGAACGGCGAAGGTTCACAACGAGAAGTAGCAATGAAGTATGGTTTGCGCTCAGCTACGCAGGTAAATTACTGGGTTTCCAGGTATAATAGGGACAAAACTGTGACGGCAACCCCGTCTAGAAAGCAGGTCCCAACGATGAGCCGAAAAACTACTCTGGCAGAGCGTATTGAAGTGGTTGAGTACATTACCAAGCAGAACCACTCATATAACGAAGCAGCTGAACATTACAGCGTCTCCTACCAACAAGCCCGTTCGTGGGTGCTTAGAGCTAAGAAAGGTGGTTACAACGCCTTAGAGGATCGACGCGGACACCGTAAGCCACAACGAGAATTAACCGACTTAGATAAGGCCAATTTGCGGATTAAGCAACTAGAAGGTCAAGTCGCCGACATGGAATTACTGAAAGAATTCGTAAAAAAATTTCAAGAAATTCAGCACAAGGGGTGAATCAGCAACATCGACTGGCATATCAGGCAATCAGTGAGGTCAGTCAAGGAAAGCGAGGCGCCATTAAGACATTATTGACGCATATCGGAGTTAGTCGGCAAGCTTATAACAAGTCTTTTCATCGGCAAGAAACGCCGTGGGAGACTCAAGAGCGGCTTCTAGAAAAGCGAATCACTTATTGGTTCAATCAACATCATCAAGCAATCGGAGCTGGCAAGATCTTGTCCAATCTACAGCATGATGAACAGGTGACGTTTAAGGTAACAATCAAGCGTGTTAAACGAATTATGCGTAACTTGAATATCAAGTGTCAGATTCGGGTTAAGAAGCGCCAACGTATCAAGGAACAGGAACAATACATTCAGGACAATGTTTTGAATCGTAACTTTAAAGTCGCCGGTCCCAACCAGGTTTGGCTTGCGGATTCGACTGAGTTGTCTTACGGACCAAAGGGTCAATTCAAAATCCGACTGAGTGGTGTTTTAGATCTATGCGGCCGGAGACTGATCGCCTCATTTTTGAGCACTACAGAAACAGCTGTGGCAGAGATCCAGGTTTTTAAACAGGCTTTTGAACAGGCTGGCGATGTACACCCACTGATCCATACGGACCGTGGAGCTGCTTACACCGCTAAAGCTTTCAATAACTTTCTGTCAGAACATAAAGTGATGCGCAGTATGTCCCGACCAGGAACACCTTACGACAACGCGCCAATGGAGCGTTGGTGGAATGAATTTAAAGCGCATTGGATGGAACGTCATCCAATGCCAAAAACGTATCGAGAGTTTGTGGAGCTGGTAAACGAAGGCATCCACTACTTTAATTACTTGGATCGTTCCCCAGAAAGAAACGGCCTCACCCCAGTAGAATACTGGAATGAAGCCGCTTAGAGTAAATATCCATTTTATATTATTTCGAATGACAACTTGACAGGGACTAGTACAGTCCCCCCACCGCGTTCCAGCTCATAGGTCGCAAACGGTAAGGCGAACAGTGCCATCCGCAACCGTCAGCGAGTCGAGAATGGCTGGCAACCGTAGGCAAAAAGTTACACGACACCCCCAAAACGTCAAAATCCTATGGTCCGCGCCAGAACGCTAACCATAGGATTCTTTTATTGACACCGGGTTAAGGCCGCCAACTGCTGGTCCACAGCTTGGCGACTGGGCGTGGCCTTTCCGATCAGGTCGAGCAGGTCTCGCCCCGTCTCCGTCACCACCGTCTCTAATCCGCTGGTGGCCAGCGAAGCATAGACACTCAGCAGCGTCTGTAAGCTTTGATAGTCCGTCTGCCACTGCACATCACGCTGTGGATTCGCTAGTAAGGTCAGCGTTAACCGGTGAATATTCTGATTAATTCGGGCCCGCGTTTGCCGTTTACGTCGCCGTTCTCGCAAGAGTGGTAAGCTCACAATTCCCAGGAGAATGATAAGCTCACTCACGGCTTTAAGCCAATTGGTCCACATCCCCAATACCATCGAAAAAGCCTCCCCCCATTTAGTTAACAGGATACGCCCGTTAACCCTGTCCGCCAATCATCTTGACGGCTGGGGAGAGACTTAGTTAAGTCACTTACTCTGTAGACGTTTTTAACGTCTTATTCCGATGTCTCTGGCTGGTCGGCCGAACTGTCCGGTTGCTTGTAGACCTGGCGGGGTTTACTTCCCTCCTGTGGGCCAATGTACCCCCGCTGCTCGAGATCATCCATGATGCGCGCCGCACGGTTGTACCCGATGCGGAACCGCCGCTGAAGGAGTGACGTGCTGGCTTTTTGTTGGTCCACCACGAATTTCAGGGCATCGTCAAACAGCTCATCATCACTGTCGCCGGCCTCTTCTTGCTGAATCTCCTCGTCGCTAACCATCATGTCCTCGTCGTAGTCGGCGGTCTGTTGTTGCTTGATAAAGTCGACCACGTTGGCCACGTCTTCGTCCGGGATAAATGCCCCCTGGACCCGCACGGGCGAGTTCGCGTCGACGGGCTGATAGAGCATATCCCCGCGACCCAGAAGCTTTTCGGCCCCGTTGGTATCCAGAATTGTTCGGGAGTCAATCCCACTGGACACGGCAAAGGCAATCCGGGATGGCACGTTAGCCTTGATCAGACCAGTGATGACGTCGACGGATGGTCGTTGCGTTGCCAAGATCATGTGCACCCCAGCGGCCCGGCCCATCTGCGCCAACCGAATGATGGCGTCTTCGACTTCGCTGGAGACTGTCATCATCAAGTCGGCCAATTCATCGACGACGACCACGATGTACGGCAACGTGGGCCGCGCCTGATCGTCCTCGGCGTTGGCTTTCTGCACAAACGCGTTGTAACCAGAAATTTTCCGTTGTCCGAACTGCGAAAAGAGTTCATAGCGGCGTTCCATTTCGGCGACGACCTTGTGCAGAGCCCGGGCGGCCTTCTTAGGTTCCGAGACCACCGGCGTCAACAGATGGGGAATCCCATTGTAAACACTCAGCTCGACCTTCTTCGGGTCAATCAACATGAGCTTAACCTGATCGGGCCGCGCATTCATCAAGATACTGGTAATAATGCCATTGATCGCCACGGATTTACCACTCCCAGTGGCCCCGGCAATCAGTAAATGCGGCATCTTGGTCAGATCCATGCTAACAACCTGCCCCGTGACGTTACGCCCCAACGGCACCTGTAATGGTTTATTGGGGTGAGCCGGTTGGGCTTCGACGACATCGCGAAAGGCCACGGTCGACACTTCTTTGTTGGGCACTTCAATCCCAATCAAGGACTTTCCGGGAATCGGTGCCTGAATCCGAATGCCCTTGGCCGCCAATGCGAGTGCCAAGTCATCGGCAAGATTGACAATCCGTGACACCTTGACCCCGATGGCCGGGTGCAGTTCGTACTCGGTCACGGAGGGGCCAAGGCTAACGTTCTTGACTTCGGCATCCACGCCAAAACTATCGAGGGTCTGCTTCAAAATCTTCGTGTTGGCGTCGATAGCGTTCACCTCATCGGTCTGATCGGTTGGTGGCACCTGTTTCAGAAGATCAGCCGTGGGTAATTTGTAATTCGGATCGACCGGCGTGCTGTTGACCAGCCCCGCAGTGTCCTCTTCGGCTTCGGCGGATGCCGGCGTTGCGGCCGCGCTGCTTGGCGTCTGAGACTGCTCATTCGCCACCGTAATATGGTAGCTGGGTTTCTGACTGGCCGGTTTAGCCGTAGCCACCGGTTCTGGCAGATCCTTGGCGTCCGGATCGGTCGGCGTGACCGGTGGTGTCGCCTTCGTGGGCTTGGCTGTCTCACGTTTAGCACGCAGATCTTTAGCCTTCTCGTTACCACGCTTCAGAGCATCGCCACTGGCCTGAACGCCGTGGTGCAGCGTCCGGGCAATCGTCTGAATCCACCGCTGAATATCCGCGAACGGAATCTGGAAGAAGACGATGACCCCACCGAGCATGATGAGCCACGCGGCAACCTGGGCCCCCACTAAGGCAATCAACCAGGCCACAATACTGAGTTCAAACGCCCCAATGGCTCCACCACCGAGCTGGGCGGTCAGGCCCCCACTCCACAGGTCGGCTAACCCGGCCTGCCAGGTGATGGCAAGAAACTGGCTGTGTTGATCAACTTCAATAAAGTGATTGGCCGTAATCCACAGGAGCCATCCCCCATAGATTAGACCCCCACCGAGCCAATAGTGTCGCGCCAGCTGGGGTAACACTCCCGTGACGGCCAAGGCGGCACCCAAGGCCCCAATTAAGACGAGACCAAACTGATAGGTATCCCCGATGGCTAAGCGGATCAGATTGGCCCATAACGTCCCTAAGAGACCGAGATTGAAGAGGCCCAGTGCGGCTAAGGCTAGAAGTACCAGCCCAATGACATTACTGGTATAGGGAAACGGCTGCTTTTTCGTCGTCCGCCGCTTAGTCGGTTTACGTTTTGCTGGCCGACGCCGAGACGTCTTTCGTTTCGTAGCCAAGAAGCGGCCCCCTTTCGTTTTTCAAAAATTATTTCAGCTTATCGTGTGGGTACTGATGAACCCGTTCGAGATTCGGAAATTGTTGCTGCCGCAAGACTTCGTAGATGACAATGGCAGCCGAATTCGAGAGGTTCAGCGCCCGAATGTGGCGGTCATCTTGGGGAATGCGAATACACTTCTCGACGTTCTTACGCATGAACGGTTCGGGTAACCCCGTGGTCTCCTTACCGAACAAGAAGTAGTGGTCGTTATCGTTTAGACTGTAATCGGGTTCCGTGTAGTCCTGATCCGCAAATTTTGAGACTAAGTAGAGTTGCGTTGGGTCCGGAATTGACGCTAAAAATTCCGGTAAGTTTTCGTGGTAGCGGACATCGACCTTGTCCCAGTAGTCCAGGCCGGCCCGTTTCAAATGGGCATCATCGACCGAGAACCCCAGCGGCTTGATGAGGTCTAAGACCGTATCTGTGCCGGCACAGGTCCGGGCGATGTTTCCCGTATTGGCTGGAAATAGTGGTTCAAATAACGCAATATGATTCGTCATACTCTCTCTCCGTTCTGTCTATCAAACATTCGTTCTGTTCCATCATTATAGCCATTCTGGTAGGCTTTTGACAAGGCCCGCTTTTCACGGTCACTCACCAATTCTGCGTGACGGTAACATGTCAGCTTACACCCAGTTGACCACAGAAAAAAAGCAGTTCCTCGGTGTGGGCACGGCGAGGAGCTGCTTTAGTGAAGTGCTACTTGTCAGCCGCTAACAGTATTCGCTGATATCGACCGCCAAACGATTTCTCATTGGTAAATATAACACCGCGCTGTCAGGTTCGCAAGTCCCTTGCCTAAGATTCTTTAACGTTTTACTCAATTCACTTGCGCGCTTAACAAAGTCACATCGACGGTGATGTGGTCGAACGGATGGGCTTGAACCTCCGCCAGTTGGGCCTCATCAGCACCCCAGTGCATCGGAGTCATCAGCATCAAGTCGGCGAATAGGTCCGCTGGTACCGGCACTTGATAGCGAATTCGCTGGGTCGTCGCCGTTGGGTAGTGTTGCTTAAATAAGCCCAGCACGTTGCCGTTATCGTAGGTGGCGTGCGCACTACCGGCCGGGAAGATGGCCTGTCGCAATTCAATCAGGTAATCGGCGTTGGGGATCACTTTCAACAGACGACCACCGGGGGCGAGCACGCGGTTAAACTCCTTGTAGGCCGACGGTGAGAAGAGATCCAGGACCGTGGTGAAGGTCCCGTCACTAAAGGGCATCTGGGCCAGATCGGCCACGCAGAAGAAGGCGGAACTTCCCAGTTGCGTCGCCAGATTAATTCCCGGCTTGGAGAGGTCAAAGCCAATGGCGGTATCGCGATTGTCGCGGCGTTGCAGAACATCCGCCAATGGCGTGCCCTCCCCGCAACCCACGTCGAGAATGGTCTGCGGACCGGCCGGCATTTGGGCGGCGAATTCGGCCGTAATCCCGGCAAACAAGCCGGCCTGGAGCATCCGGCGCCGGGCGGCCAACATGGCATTGTCGTATTCACTGGCCACGGCACGTTGCATGAAGTATAGGGTACCCTTCTTGGACAGATCCACGTTGTGCCCCTGCGGACAGACCAGGCTGTGTCCGTCGACGTGATCGTACGGGGCGAGGCAGACGGGACAGCGGAATAAATTTACGTGCGCGGTCAAAAAAGCAGCCGCTTCATCAATCTTTTTCATCAGTTGTTTCTCCTTGTTCAGTTCCGGGCGTGGCGGGTTCCGTGTAGCCACCCACGAATTGGCGGTACCAGCGGAAACTTTCCGTAGCAATCACGCGAATCACGGCGTATCCGGGAATTCCCAGAACCACGCCGAGGACGCCAAAGGCTTTCCCGGAAATTAGTAAAATAAAAATAATTGTTAACGGGTGAATCTTAAGGGAGCTTCCCAAAACGAGGGGCGAAATGAACCGGCCCTCCAGCGTCTGCTCAATGACGAAGACCAGCAACACCTTCACCAACATCCACGGTGAAATGAAAGCCGCGACTACCACGGCCGGTACCATGGCTAAAAATGAGCCCAGATACGGGACCAAATTCAAGACACCGGCGACAATCCCCAGCAACAAGGCAAATCGTAGGCCAACAATCAGGAATCCCACGTAGAAGAGAATAGCGACGATAAAGGCCACGATTAATTGTCCCCGAACGTAGTTGCTGACTTGGCGGTTCATTTCGACCAAGAGGTGCTTGGCCGATTCACGGTGCTTAATGGGCAACACCTTGGCCAAATAATCGGGCAATTGATGACCATCACGCAATAGATAGAAAAGAATAAATGGTGCCGTGATGACCCCCACTGCGATGGCGACTACTCGGCCAACAATGTTGCCGACGGAGCTGACCGTGCTCTGGGCGAAGCTAGAAATCACCGACGATGAACTGTCGGCAACCTGCTGGTTAAATTGATCCAGTTGATCCTTTAGTCCACTCAGCCGGTCGTCCTGTAGCCACAGGGAAACGGTGTTGGTTACGTCGCGCCAGTAATGCGGCCACTCGGCAATTAATGTGGTCAATTGCCGTTGAACCATGGGGATCAGGCTCCCGATCCCCCACACCAGAAGCAATGCCACGATGACGAATAGCCCCAGAATGGACCAGGTCCGTCCCACATGGCGTTTCTCCAAGAGATCGACCAGCGGATTGAGTAAATAATACCCCACTCCGGCCAGAATCACTGGAAGTCCCACGATCTGCCAGACCAAAACCAATGGCGTGGCGAGCCACGGGACTTTACTTAGGACTAGTAAAATGAGTAAAATAAGAAGCGTAATAGTTAGTATGGAGACCAAACGATTATTGACCACCCAGTTCCAGAACCAGGAACGTGATTTATGCGTATCTGCTTTCAATAGCTTCACTCCCGTTGATAGCGTGCGTACATTGTACCATATCGTTAGTGACATTGACGACTATCTCACTTGAGAAAGGATTGACGATTTTGCTGTTAGTTGAACCGTTACTGGAAAATTACCCGCAACTCCCCGCCGCTGTGGAGGCTGGGGCCAAACGCGTCGCCCTCGCCGACAACCTCGCCGTTGGCGGTACCACCATTAGTAAGGGGGTCATGGGGGAAGCCGTGCGTTACGCCCACGAACATCAGGTCACTTTAGACGTTGTGATCGCCCCACGTGGCGGCCATAGTCCCTACGATGACGTTGAGATTAAGATGATGGAGGCCGACCTCTTAGAAGCCCAGCAACTGGGCGTGGACGGCGCTATCTTTGGTGCGCTCACGCTCCAACACCAACTCGATCAGGAGGCTCTGAGCCCCCTAATCGCGGCCGCTGGCGGGATGACGCTAACCTTCAGTACGGCCTTTGATCAGATTCGGCCCCAGGATCGCGGGGCAGCCGTTGACTGGTTAGCTAATCAGGGCTTTGACCATATCTTGAGTACGGGTTTGGCGAATGAAGACCGGTTAGAAGACTGGACTATGACCAAACGCCTGACGGATTCCGTCGGGTTGACGCTGGTGCCAGCTGGCGTAGCGACTAACGAGGTCAAGAAGTTCGCCGATCAGTTGGGGACCAACCTCTTTTATGGTAAGAAAGTCTTGGCCCTGTAATTAACAGAGAAAGACTTGAACTTTTAAACAATAGACAAAGGGAGTCGTGGCCAATCCGCCATGACTCCCTTTGTGTTGAGCGAACACCCGCCAATCTTCGAGTTGCCGCATGCAATGTCTCAGGAAACCGCATGTTTCAAGAGACGCTCTTCGTGATTGGTCCAACCCCAAGTTCGCAGTCCCACTGGCTACTGTATCTGCAATCAGTTATTACTTAAATTTCAATTCACCAATACTCCTCGCTACCACAGATCAATCGCGAACCGTTTGCCCTCGCTTAATCGTTGTCAGCAATGCTTGCCATTTGGCCATCACCGCCGCCTCTGTATAGCGTTTAGTCAACCGCAAACTATTCTTCATATAATTTTTCTGTAGTTTGGGATCTCGCAAGTACGAACGAACCTTCCAAAATAACAAGTCCTGATCGTCGCGTGTTACCAAATTGCCGTTCACACCGTCTTCCACCAATTCACTCGGACCATAACGGATGTCATAGCTAATCACCGGCACGCCAAAGCTGAGTGCCTCCAACGTGGCCAACGAGAAGCCCTCCTCATTACTCGTCATCATTTGCAAACTAGCCTGGGTGTACTCAGCAGATAAATCAGTAACAAACCCGCGAAAGAAGACATGTTCACTCAGGTCATGCTCAGCAACGTAAGCCCGAAGTTTCTGCTCTTCATCTTGGTTACCAAAACCAAATAGGTGCAACTCAACATCTGGAAATTCGGTCACCAACCGCGCAACTACTTGAACTTGATGCAATACTTGTTTCTCTGGCGAAAATCTGGCCACACCAATAATTCGGTGCGGTTTTTTTTGACGCAAGTTTACCTTCTGCGACTGCGTATAGCCAACTGGAATGACGGATATCGGCGGTAATTGGTCAAATCGCGCCTGTAAATCTACCTGCTGTTGATGCGTGGAGACGATGAACCGGTCGAATTTTTCCGGCTGTGACAATGGTACTTGATACGAACTCTTCAAGGGTGCCGTCAGAACATCCTCCTGCCCACGCGCATGGGTGCTGTGAAAGACCGCGCACACGGTGACATCAGTGGCAATATTCGCCATAGCTTGACCAATATAACCATTCTTATCACAGAAATAGACGTCCCCCACTGTATATAGCGTATCGAAGAAAAAGGTCTGGAGTTGTTCTTCGGTGTCAAAGAACCAGTCTCGTTGGCGAAAATTTTTGAGGATGACTCGCTTTAACACGGTTTGCCCTTTAACTTCCTGATACGTTTTTTCCATTTTAACCTGTCCGTTACGATTAAAATAAACCTCAGCTTGAACGCGTTGTTGTTCTTTCAGATATTTTGTCTGACTCAGAAACCCTCGAGAGTCGTAAATGTCTCGCTTAACCTTCTGATGGTCTTGATCAAAGTAATTCACGTAGACCAATTGCTGATGGTCTTCATTAGCAAAATGGGCGTACGCCACGTAACGATTCTGCTCGTCAAACAACCGGACATCCGGGGCAATGTCGACAAATTCTAAGCGAAAGCCACAGACTGTTTCCCAAAAATCCAACCAGTCTCGATGCACGTCAATATTATCATCGGTAGCCTCCTGAAAATAATCGTAGAGCGTAAAGCACCGTCCCTGAAGGCCAAACTTAACTGCGTTTTCATGAATTTTAGGATTGTACTTGGTATAAAGACAGGTTGCTGGCCATCCGGCATCGGTAAATAACTTCATGCGATTTACCTGAGCCTTTTCGATACCCGTCAATTTCCCGTTTAGATACGCCCCAACAAAGTAATTCATTTGGCTCCCGCTCCTTTAGTCCATTAAACTTCCCACGGATATTTACCATTTTTATCTTTCTTCGTGTGTTTCATCATGTACTCAGTCCGTTCGTCCATCCGCTTACGGGTCTTTTTTTTATTTCGGTGTCGAACGACCAACACTACAATCCCCAAGACAATGTAGATAGACATTCGAATAAACATCTGAACTTTTTTGTACGCAAACACGCTGGTCAAGATTATCACGGGTCGTCACCTCCTAATAGTTGTAGCGTACATAATTAATCAAACCAGAGAGAAAATGCTCACAGTCATCGATTCGCGTTCGAAAGTGATCATTCCGGGTAAAGAAGCCACCGTAAAATTTGCTGGGCTTGTAGAAAAACATAGCAACCTCGGGTTCAAACGCTCCAACCACTAGCTCATGCTCGGCTCGATATATCCAAACCGCCCGCAAATATTGGACATCATAGTTCTCAAGGAGATCGTCATTACCCGTCCGCTGAACAGCAGCCACCAAACGCATCGTGGCATTCAGGAGCTCCAAGCGGGTTGGATGTGGTGTTATCTGCCGTTTAATAATGTCTAGCTGATCGAACGCATTCTGCAGCCCCATGGCCATGTACTCGCGATTATCAGGAAAGACATGAACCGCCTCGTTCGTCGCGTAGGCAATCCAGTGATCATGATACTTGCCATAGTCATTTTTTACCATAAAGTCAAGCGTCTGCTGTGCCAGCTGTCGAATCTCCTCATCATCAGTGAGCTTGAACAATCGAAGTAGTGCAAAGACAATCTCACCTTCATAGTAAATAATGCGGAAGTGGTCTTTGACCGTCAAATCGGAATTCAACACGTGATTGAACTCGCCCGATGACTGACGAAACGCCTGCACACCGTAAAAAGCCTGACGGGCAACCTCAGTAAATTGGATATCTTGCGTCACTTCTTGATATTTGCAGAGCGCCAAGATTAGCATAGCTTGCGCACCCAGCTTAATTTCTGGTGTTCCTTTTTTCGGTCGTTCAATCACCAACCGTGCGCCATCATGAGTAATCGTTAACTCGTCAATACCCCATTTCAAGGCCCGCTTCACGCGATCAAAATCTTCAGTTTTACCAGTAAATGCAATTGCTTCCAGTAACGCATAAATACTGGAAAAGTGGCGCACACTATTATAGTTTGTTAAAACTCGCTGCATTGCTGGGAAATAACCATAAATAAATTTGCCATTGTCTTGGATTTGCCGTGCTAGATAAGATTCCCCTGCTATCAAATAGTCTGTAATCTCCCGGCGGGGGTCAAGGAGCCGCCGTACACCGATCGTTCCATCCTCCCATGTTGCTAACGGCCAGATATGCTGCCCATCGGAAAAGATACCAAAAGTTGAAAAGCTCCAAATATACTGATTGCCTGCCAAATCAGGTTGCTCGCATCCATCACGTGTTTGTAAATAACGCGCGATTGCTTCAAAATCTAACCAACTACCGGTCTTATTCTCTCCAATAACATGTGCTTCCCCGGGATGAATGAACTCGTGGCCGTTAATTTCCATTTCCAGCAAAGCCGAGTGGAAATCAGCATCGAAGCTAAGTCCTCGCCGCCAAAAGTTCATGCGCTTCATGGATTTTAATTCACGCTGTAAACCAGTCATTTTTCTGCGCTGAACACCGCACACAGCATCAATTCGAACCCAAGAATTCTGCGATGCCGGTGCCAAAATCATCAGAATTTTCGACCATGCCGCTTCGAAATTATTTTCATGAATAAACTTAGTTGTTGCGCGATGGCGTCGATCTGAAACCGACAATGCTAATGTAACCTTTCCTGTTGCAACATCTTGGGCTGAACCAAGATTACTCATCGCCTCTCGAAATTCTCTGATCACTGACTTTTTCATCACTAGAACCGCCCTTCGGATTTACTTCTCTTACAGATAAGAGCCCCCCCAGTTTGACCCAAAGGGGACCCGATTGGGTATAAATTAAGTATACCCACATTCAACATCTTTTATTACTATTTGCATCCTTTGTAACGATTAATTCTAGTCGTCACCGTGCTTTCTATTCTTGCCACCAAAGTACCACCATGAGCCACCAGTTACCGCTGCAATTGCAGCTAGGATTGATCCCCAAAGTGTCAGGTTGTTACCATCCTTTTGTGCGCTCTGATCGGCTGTCGTTCCATCACTAGTCGTGGCCGAGTTGGCAGCCCCACTCTTCGATGCACTCGGCTTGTCAGCAGACTTCTTATCCGACGAGTCATTTGCAGAAGAACTAGCGTTATTGCCATTAGCAACTGGATTAGCTAGGTTAGTAGCAACGGGTTGCTCGCCTGTTTCTGCGGGTGATGAGCTTGCAGTGCCAAGCAACATAGCCATTGCGGAAGCTGTTCCAGCGTAAGTCCCAGCTGTACCCACACCAGCGTTCGCATCAGCATTTGAACTACTGTTATTGCTACCAGTTTCAGCACCATTTCCACCATTACCAGCAGAACCGGAATTGCTACCGTTAGAATCAGAACCGTTGCCATTACCAGTGTTAGAACCACTATCGGCATTCGAGTCACTGTCGGAATCAGAGTCGCTATCACTGTCCGAATCTGAGTCACTATCAGAGTCCGAGTCACTGTCTGAATCAGAGTCGCTATCCGAGTCGGAATCGCTATCCGAGTCAGAGTCACTATCTGAATCGGAATCACCATCTGAGTCGGAGTCGCTATCACTGTCCGAATCTGAGTCACTATCAGAGTCCGAGTCACTGTCGGAATCCGAGTCGCTATCTGAGTCGGAATCACTGTCGGAATCAGAGTCGCTGTCGGAATCCGAATCACTATCGGAATCAGAGTCACTATCGGAATCAGAATCACTGTCGGAATCACTGTCTGAGTCTGAGTCACTGTCGGAGTCGGAATCACTGTCTGAGTCTGAGTCACTGTCAGAATCTGAATCACTGTCTGAGTCAGAGTCACTGTCGGAATCAGAGTCGCTATCCGAGTCGGAATCGCTATCCGAGTCAGAGTCACTATCGGAATCAGAATCACTATCTGAGTCGGAATCGCTATCCGAGTCAGAGTCACTATCGGAATCAGAATCACTGTCGGAATCTGAATCGCTGTCAGAGTCGGAATCACTGTCGGAATCAGAGTCGCTATCTGAGTCTGAGTCGCTATCCGAGTCAGAATCTGAATCGCTGTCAGAGTCGGAATCACTATCTGAGTCGGAATCACTGTCGGAATCAGAATCACTGTCTGAGTCTGAGTCGCTATCTGAGTCTGAGTCACTGTCTGAGTCCGAGTCGCTGTCGGAATCCGAATCGCTATCTGAATCAGAGTCACTGTCTGAGTCCGAATCACTGTCTGAGTCCGAGTCACTGTCGGAATCCGAATCGCTGTCAGAGTCCGAATCACTATCCGAGTCAGAATCACTGTCAGAATCTGAATCGCTGTCTGAGTCGGAATCCGAATCACTATCAGAGTCACTGTCTGAGTCGGAGTCACTGTCTGAGTCGGAATCGCTATCCGAGTCAGAGTCACTATCGGAATCAGAATCACTATCTGAGTCGGAATCGCTGTCGGAGTCGGAATCACTGTCGGAATCTGAATCGCTGTCGGAGTCGGAATCACTATCTGAGTCAGAGTCGCTGTCGGAATCAGAATCACTATCTGAGTCGGAATCACTGTCGGAATCCGAGTCGCTATCCGAGTCAGAGTCACTATCTGAGTCGGAATCACTGTCAGAGTCTGAGTCACTGTCAGAATCTGAATCGCTGTCTGAGTCCGAATCACTATCTGAGTCGGAGTCACTATCTGAGTCGGAGTCGCTATCCGAGTCGGAGTCACTGTCGGAGTCCGAGTCACTATCTGAATCTGAATCGCTGTCTGAGTCCGAATCACTATCTGAGTCGGAGTCGCTGTCGGAATCAGAATCACTGTCGGAGTCTGAGTCGCTATCTGAATCGGAATCACTATCAGAGTCGGAGTCACTATCTGAGTCCGAATCACTGTCAGAGTCTGAGTCACTGTCGGAATCAGAATCACTATCAGAGTCGGAGTCGCTATCGGAATCAGAATCACTGTCAGAGTCGGAATCGCTGTCGGAGTCCGAGTCACTGTCGGAGTCGGAATCGCTATCGGAATCAGAGTCACTATCAGAGCCCGAATCACTATCTGAATCAGAGTCACTATCAGAATCAGAATCACTGTCGGAGTCGGAATCACTGTCGGAGTCCGAGTCACTATCTGAGTCGGAATCGCTATCCGAGTCGGAATCGCTATCCGAATCGGAGTCACTGTCGGAGTCGGAATCGCTATCTGAATCAGAATCACTATCTGAATCAGAGTCACTATCCGAGTCAGAGTCACTATCGGAATCCGAATCACTATCAGAGTCGGAATCACTATCTGAGTCAGAGTCACTGTCAGAATCGGAGTCGCTATCCGAGTCAGAGTCACTGTCAGAATCTGAATCGCTGTCGGAATCCGAATCACTGTCAGAGTCTGAGTCACTGTCAGAGTCTGAGTCACTGTCGGAATCCGAATCACTATCAGAGTCCGAGTCCGAATCACTATCGGAATCAGAGTCACTATCGGAATCCGAATCGCTATCCGAGTTGGGGTCTGAATCACTGTCTGAGTCAGAGTCGCTGTCAGAATCTGAGTCGCTATCTGAATCGGAGTCACTGTCAGAATCGGAATCAATATCGGAATCGGAGTCACTATCTGAGTCAGAATCACTGTCTGAGTCAGAGTCACTGTCAGAGTTCGAGTCACTATCTGAATCAGAGTCACTGTCGGAATCGGAGTCGCTATCCGAGTCGGAGTCGCCATCCGAGTCGGAGTCACTATCGGAATCTGAATCGCTGTCAGAGTCGGAATCACTATCGGAGTCGGAGTCACTGTCAGAATCGGAGTCGCTATCTGAGTCGGAGTCACTGTCGGAATCACTGTCAGAATCTGAATCGCTGTCTGAGTCGGAATCACTATCAGAGTCGCTGTCGGAATCCGAATCGCTATCTGAGTCAGAATCACTATCGGAGTCGGAATCGCTATCTGAATTATCTTCCGCAGCAATCGCTAAATTAGCATAGCTTAACGCGTCATTTGCTGCACTGGAAGCTTTATCCTTTGCTGTCTTAGCTGCGGAGGCTGCAGATTGTGCCTGAGAAGCATAATCCTTAGCAGCCGCATTGTCGCCAGCAGCTTCTGCCGATTTAGCATTATTGTAATGTTCAGCAGCTGTTGAGGCAGCAGCTGAGGCTTCCGAAGCTGCAGACGAAGCTGTTGCTGCCGCGTCTTGTGCCTGGGTTGCGTATGAAGCTGCGCTAGAATTATTGCCCGCATACTGATCAGCAACGTTAGCATAAGAGCTTGCTACAGAAGCGTAATTATCGGCTTCTGCTGCGGCCGAGGCTGCTTCCGAGGCTGCCGATTCAGCATCTTCAGAGGTTGTACCATTAACTGTTAACAATCCGGCACCCAACGTGGTTGTTGTTCCACCAGAAGTAATCTTTAAGAAGTAGTAACCACCTTGGTTAGTCTTAACATCAGACAAGGAAAGTGTGGCGCTCGTTGCGCCAGCAATTGCTTCTTGCGTTCCATTTTCAGTACTTGCGTAATACCACTGATAAGTCGCCGTTTCCGAGCTAGATCCTGCATCAGTAGCAGGTGTCCATTCTAAATCTTCGCCGGCGTTAACCGTCTGATCGTTCAGACCACTACCAACCGTAACTACCTTAGTTGCCGTATACGTGGTGCCATCAGCATTGGTAATCATTGCAGTAATTGTTGTTGTTCCTTTAGCACCTTCAACGGTCTTGAACACACCGGAAGAATCAATGGTGGCTACTGCCGTGTTACTACTGGTCCAGGTCACATTACCCGTAGCATTTACAGGATTCGTGTTTGCCACATAGTTCGTCATATCATTTGTGAAGACGTAACTATCACCCTGAATCTCAATTCCCGTCGCAGGAATTTCGCTGTCATAAATGTCCACTTCGGCTAAATTACTGTAAAGCGTATCCCCTATCAAACCGTATGAGGACTTTACTTGGAAAATCAAAGTTCCTGTGTACGTTTCACTGGTCTTAACGGTCAGCGTTGAGCTCAAAGTAGAGGTTGTGATGAAACCACCCGTCTTATCGGAAACATCTTGCGATTCCAGATACCCGGCAGACACTGCCTTAGCGACCGTCATCCACTTACCGTTAGCCTGAACGTACCAAGTACTTGAAGCACCAAAGATATTTCCAAAACCAGCAACCTTAGAAGTCGTCGTCAGCGAAATTGTACTCCCAGCAACGGTCGTCGTTAATGCTGCTGGTTGCTGCGTGTACCCGGAACTCATGGTAAGTCCCCAAAGGGTTGAGGCATTCCCACTTGGTTTTCCATAGGTACTGCTAGTGTTGTTCGAGTAGTTCACTGCATAGCTGGCAGCGACTGTTGCGTCGGATGCGGCTGTCGTTGCCGCTACTGCGTAGGAGCTGGCATCGACCATAGCTGAATCAGCTGAGGCCGCAAACTGACTTGCCTCCACAAAGTTACCCACGCTAACCGCCGACGAAGCCAACGTCATGTAGCTCGTCGCTGCAAGTGCTGCCTCATCACCGTAAGCAGCATCCAGTAAAGCCGACTGAGCGTAATAGGCTGCCTGGGCCACGTAGGAAGAACCTAGACTCGTGTTAGTCTTCATCGCCGTCGCTAACGAATTAGCAACTGATGAAGCTGCACTCGCTTCTGTCGCCGCAGTCGAAGTAGCTACTGCGGCTGAACTGGCTAACGTAGTCGTATTAGCTAATTGTGCGTCAACAATCGTCTTCGTTGCTGAACTGGCCGCTGCTGAGGCTGCACTCAGTTGATCGTTGGTATAAGCCAAATAGGTAACCGCTTCGTCATACATCATTTCTGCGGTATCTGCATCACCTTCCGCTGCCGCTGAAGCTGCCGTTGAAGCTGCTTCGGCTGCCTCATTGGCATTGCTTAAGGCCGCAGAAGCCGCAGAGTTTGCTGCTTCATAGAAATCGGTAGCTCCAGAATTAAAGTCAGCAGCTGAAGAGTAGGCATTCGTCGCATCATTAGCATGAGACCCAGCAATCGTTGCCAGATTAGCCGCTTCATTCGCAGCACTGGCCGTTAATTCAGCATAGCTAGAAGCCAAGTAGTCATTAGCCTTAGCCTTCTCCAATGCCGTATTCACGTGACCCAGTGCGGTGCTGGCCGCGGTACTAGCCGCGGTGTTGTATGAGCTTGCAGTTGAAGCTGCCGCGGCTGCATCTAGTGCGTAAGAACTGGCCGCGGAATAATCCTTAGCCGTTTCAAAAGCCGCTGCGTTACTGTAAGCCGTGCTGGCTGCCATTGCCGCACTTGTTGCGCTAGAAGCATTGGTTGCCGCAATGGAAGCTTGCGTTTTAGCCATTTCGGCATAGGACTTCGCTGCAACAATATTCTCAATATCCGCAACTTCATAGGCATTGGCAATCGCGCTGCTAGCTGCCGAAGTTGAGGCATTGGCCGCATCCGCGTAACTTGCGGCCAGGCTCGCCGAACTTGACGCTTGATCCGTGTAATCTCCGTTAGCATCTGTCACAACGACGGTTAAAACATTAGACGCCGCTTGGATTGATGACGTAATCACAACCGCAGTGACTTTTTTACCCGTAACTACTGCTTGGAAGTAATATGTTCCTGCTGTATTTAAGGTGATGTTATTGATCGTCGTTGTCTTGCTTCCAGTGGTTGTTTTTAATTCATTCCAAGCCTTACCATCCGTTGAGTAATACCACGTATACGTCTGTGTCCCGGTCAGAGAATAAAGCGTCCCTAGCCCACTAATGGTCGTAGTAATGGTTAAAGTATCTCCTACAGAAATCGCATCATTGTCAATCGCTGTAACTAATGTGGCACCATCCGCATCGGTGGCTTGACCCTCAACATGTGTATTAAACTTTTCTGCCAACGTTGCAGCAACATCGGCATCACTAGCTGCAGATGACGCTAAGACTGCGAAACTCGAAGCAGCTTTAGCATAAGAAGTGGCGTCCTTAGCGTTGGCGGCGTTAGTAGCGTTGACCGCAGCCGTTGAAGCTGCTGCGGCGGCTGCCGCGGCGATAGTTGCTGAACTGGCAGCATCAGCGGCATAAAGAACGGATTGATCACCTTCGTACTTTGCTGCTTCGCTCGCTGAAACGCCGGCGGCACTGGCAGCCAAACTCGCGCTGACAGCGCTAACTGTAGCACCACTAGCAATGTTCGCTACGGCCAGTGTTGAGGCTTGTTCAGCCTGATCTTCAGCAGTTGTCTTGGCTTCTGTTGCCGTTGATAACGTGTTCACAGCTTCGCTCGCCAAACTGTTAGCCGTCGAAAGCGCTCCCATTGCAGCCGTGTATTCTGTATCATCTGTTGCTGTGGCAGCAGCAGCCGCAGCACTGCTGGCCACCGTCCAAGCCTGAGCTGCTTTAATAACTGCTTCATTCAACGCTGCAGCTGCGCTGGAAGCTTCCGCCGCAGCGCTGTTGGCCGACGAATAAGCTGCCAAGGCTGCCGAATTATTCTTATCATATTGCGTAGCCGTGTAAGCACTACTTGCAGCAACCGCCGCCGCGGAAGCCAAGTCCGTAGCCACACTAGCAGCAGAGTTCACGTTCACATTAGCACTGCTAACCAAATTGACAATCTGTTTCGTCGCGGCGTTACGCGCATCCGTAGCTGCTGTGGTCGCTAATGAAGCATACGAACTCACAACATCTGTGTAGGAACTCGCCATTGATAAGGCATTCACGTAAGCCACCGTATTAGAACCAACATCACCAGCAGCACTACCCGCAGCGATATCAATCGATGCTTGGGAATACATGGCGGCCAAACTATTATAATGCTCGACAAAATCATAGGCTTTTTCTGCTTGCTTGTAGGCGCTTTGCGCAGCACTATTGGCCGCTTGGACGTCTAAAGCATTTTGCGATTCCACCACTGCGGCATAACTGCTAGCAGCGCTAGCCGCCGATGACGCAGTGGCCAAGTCAGCAGCTGCAGCTGAATTTTCGGCCGCAGTACTGCTGTTGGTAGCAGAGCTGGATACCGTAGCGCTTTCATAAACAGGTGTGACAACAGTTTTCTTCGTTGTAGCCACCCGCGCAACGGTCTGACTAACTTCTTTGGTCAGCGTCACATCAACCTTGGCAGCTGTGGCAAGACTAGCAGCCGTACTGGCCGTATTCTCGGCAGTGCTGGATGCACTCGTCGCCTCGGCTGAAGTGGCTACCACGCTGGTTGTACTTGTCGCAGCGTTTGATGATGTTGTTTCTGAACTACTGCTAGTCTCAACTTTTTCATCTTCTTGAACCGCGGCTACTGAAGCAGCCGAAGATGTTGCGGCACTACTAGCCGTCGAACCAGATGCGCTATTAGCGGCTACCCCCGTGGTGCTCGCTGACGTGGCTCCTGATTCTACTTCATCTGCAGCTGAACTCGCTGAACTAGCCGCCGATGAGACGACTTTGGCATTGGTTTGTGTGTCAGCTTGACTGCTGGTATCCGCACTCGCAGTCAGTGTTCCGGCCCCCAAAAGCGAAAACGATGCTAATGCAGCGAAAACCCAGGTTTTCCCTACCTTGTACATCTTATACCGCAATTTTGGATCGCCATTAAAAGCTTTATTCCGCATGAATTTCACTTTTAATCGTCCTCCTTAAGTTGTCTGTAAATGGCCGATCGTAAATATGCCTCCCAGTTACGCATCATACTTACTTATTTGAAAATTGAGTATAATCGGCTAATATACTTTTCTATAATGAAGAGTCGTCCATGTAAACGTATACCCCCTATAAACGAAATCTTCAACGAGCTTATTCTATCACAAATTTACTATCGATACTATTTTAAAGATAAAATTATTATTGGTCTATCTAAGAAAATGGTAAAAATCCAGATTTTCTATTTTTTTATCAGGTGTTTTTAATTATTAAGCCAACTGATTATCCATCTATTTATATGCCTATAAGAAGCTTTTTAACTGTTCTAATCAGTTTGTCAACTCTTTATTTGTCATCAATTAAAAGGGTTTTAGATTTCAAAAAATCCATCCTATTTTTTTGAATCATTAACAACTCCGATCAAATGTCGATTTGTTAGTTGGACTTTTTTCGATATTTTATTATATTTGGATTAGAATTTCTGTCTAATTTCGTTTATCTCATCGTAATTTAGACCCATAAAATAAAAAGAATTGCAATTAAATAGCTTATAATTGTACGGAATACTTATGGGATATTAACTAACATTCATCACGTTTTACTCACAAGTTTGAAAATATGTAACATTGTTTTTTTCTGCCGCATCTTAACGTCAAAATACATCTTTAGGAAACCCCAACTTTAAATTTTGACGAAGTATCCCTGAAAGAATTCGTTTTCCTAGCAATCGCTTTCATTTAGATAGTTATGTAAGTACGATGAAATTGCCACAAATTACCCAACAATAAGCATCTTCCTATCAATTGTTTTTTTAATCCGTTGTCAAAAAATAAGCAAAAAAAGATCCACCTGTCTCCGGCCATTAGCCGTTGGTAGATCCTTCACTTTATTCTTTATTTGATTACCGCAACGCGCCCTGAATGATAGACCACAGTCAGTTGATGTCCTGACAAGACACTAGTAGCCACACGCTGCGGTCGCTGCCAACTCGTTCCGGCGATAGCAAGGGCCGCTGCATCCATAGGTGTACTCCGAATACCTCGACGATTGGCCGGCAAGCGATTAGGACCCGTTTCCCAAACGCCCATGACCTCGGTCGTAATGTAGCCTTCGCGGCCGGCATTCTCCCCCGCCGGACCACCGCCCAGATCGGGAATCCCCAGTGCATGACGAATCTCACGAATTAAGACGGCCTCACGATTGACCTGATTATCTTGCGTAGAAAATCCCTGTGACTGCCAGTTTTTCGGAAAGAACTGGATACCCGTGCCATCGTAGTGTTGGCCACCAAGATACTTCTGTTTGGTCTGGCTGTCATGAATAACCTCATCACTGGCACGCGCCTTGTCCACAACCTGAACGATTGTCTCACCCGCAACTTTATTCCAAAAAGTGGCAGCATCCTTAACCATCGGCGTACGCATCAGCTTTGATTCATTGTATAGCTGTAGCACGCCATCACTTCCCATAAAATTTTGAATGTTCTGTCCCGACTGACGATAGGTGTAATCCGTCGCTACCCGGGCCAAACTGGCATTTCCCGTATACTTATTACCATGTGTCAATCGCGTTAACGTTTGTAGTGTTAACGTTTGTAGTTGTGGTTTAGAAAAAAGCTTTTGATTTACGACGCCCTCATTAGGGTTGTATGGCTTCGTTCGTTGGTAATAGCGGATATTACCGGACATCAAAATGTGTAGCCGGTTCATTCCCGCAAAGACACCCATGATTACCATTGCAAGGCCCAACAGCCAACCCAATCGCTTTAGCCATTTTTGCATACGACTCATCCCCCAGCGATACAGTCGAAGTCACTGCGCCATTGTTATAACGAACCGACCGCAACGACTTGGTCAAAATCCAACTGTCGAGTCGACGCGGTCAGCTGTGACTGTGAGTACAATCGACGGGCAATCTTACCTCGCCGATCCGCCTTCGTTCACTGATAGTAATGCCGATTGGGCTCGTACGTGACGTCTCGTGTGACCAGATACCATCTGTTCGTCGCATTTTGACACCCCTTAAAGAAAAACCGCCCAAACGTATCTAACGTTCAGCGGCTTTTCGTATCCAACCGCGCTATCCAGCGGCAGTGACGGTCGTCAAACTCTCAAAATAGTCCAGTAATTCCTGCCACTGGGCAAACACCGCGTCTTCGGAATAACGCTTGGCATTGTCGTAGGCGGCGTCACTGAATTTCTGTAGCAATTGCCGGTCGCCCAGCAGCTTAATCAGTGCATCCGCCAGCTGTTGCGGCTGGCCATTTTCAGTCAAAATCCCGGTCTGACCATCCTGAATGATGTCGCTAGGCCCATACTTAACGTCGTTGGCCACCATCGGGACACCGTGAGACTGCGCCTCTAGCAAGGTCAACGAGAACCCTTCGGCCCGACTAGGTAGCACGCCAATCTGCGCGCGATCATAGACCGCACCGATATCGTGGGTGTAGCCCTTAAAGCTGACCACATCACTCAGACCAGCATCGACCACCTGCTGCTTGAATTTCTTCTCAATATCGCCGTTCGCATAGCCCCATAATTCCAAGCGTGCATCCGGAAATTGTTGATGAACCTGCGCGAACGCCTCGATGGAATGGTTCTGCTGCTTTTCCGGTGCCAGCCGCGCCACGTGAACGATCAGATTCTTCTGGCGCTGGTCAAAATCCTGATGCTGGGCCGCAATCTCAGCGTTCGTGACGTAGCCCACGGGAATCGTGAAGGCCGGAATCGCCGTTCCAAATCGGTCAACGATATCCTGACTCTGTTCCGGTGTCGCTGAAATGACGGCATCCCACTTATTCCAGTTATTCAGCGCGTTGGTATAGTTATTATTCAACGGCGAATGGCGCATGTCGCTGGGGTCACTAACATGGTCATTGTGCAGATGCAACACCTTAAAGGCTGGCGTTTCCATGTGGAAGAGTCCCCAGTCACACTCGACAGTCCGGTCACAAATAAAGACGTTGTGGGCGGTCTGCCGATTCAATTCATCGTAGAAGAACCGCGTCAGCTCATTCATCCCCGTGAAGACCCAGCTACTGTGCCGATAATTCAGCACACGCCACGACAGACAAGCCTTGCCTGCCCGGTTGAGGTAGTGATTCTTCTCGATGTGTGCTTGACCATCCGGCCCGAAATACTGTTCCTGCGAGATCTTCCCGTCCCAGTCGAAGAATTGTTCCAGGCACTTGAACCCCCGAACATCCCACCACACCATCTTGACGGTTCGACCATTCACGTCAAAATACTGGACGTTACTGATCTCTTCACTATTTTTCCGGAAGTAAACAATCATCAGCATCTTCCCCTGCGCGAAAACCTGTAGCTGATTGTCCTTGCGCGTCGTCGTGGTGTTCGCCGGCAAGGGAAAGTCGCCCAACGTAAACGACTGACTGGACACGTCACCACTGCCACAAAAGAACTCAAACAAGTTGACAAAATTTTTCCGCGCAATACCAGCTTGCTTTAGGATGTTACTCAGCTCCATCGAGAACACCCGCGTCACGATCTTGGCGGGTACCTGATGCTTGTCAAATAACCGTAACCGATTGATTTCGGCCTGTTCAATCCCTGATTTTGAATACTGCATGTTGTCATTTAAGAAATAATACATCCTCGCACCGTCCCTTCCTAAACCGTTACGTGCGTCTCAAGCGCCTTCTGCCACCGATTCCAAACCTTCCGACGCGTCCATTGCGCCCGCGAATTCGTGTACGCTGCGTCACTAAACGTCGCCAGTTGATCCGCGTCCGTAAATAGGCCCACGATCTTCTCGGCCATTGCCAGCGTCTGCCCCGGATCGACCAAGTACCCATCCTGGCCATCGGTAATGAAGGCCGCCGGACCGTAATTAAAGCGATAGCTCACCACGGGTAACCCATGCATCAGCGCCTCCATCGTGGCTAGCGGCCCACCATCAGCCAACGACGTATTGATTAGAACCTGATAGCCATCGTAAAAGTCCGTTAGATTAGGCACATAATCTTTGAAGGTCACGCTATCCGCTAGTTTCAGATCAGTCACCAACTTCTTCATATCCGCGACGTATTGCGGGTCGCCATAGCCGTACAGGGTAAATGTCGCGTCCGGAACGCGGTCCTTGACCAGCGCGAATAGCCGCAACTGCTGATCAATCTGTTTATCCTGCCCAATTCGTCCGACGTACAACAGGCTATGCGGCTGCCGCTGACTCGGCGCCACCTTCTCCGTGCCTTCCTTGGACAGGGGCGTCGTCGTGACGGCGGGCATGGCAAAGATCGTTGCCTTGGGGAACCGCGTGTGCAAGTGCTCCGCTTGCTGTGGCGTGGCCGTGATAAAACCATCAAAGTGGCTGAAGTGTTCAAAGGCGGGCTCTAAGAAACCATCCAGAGCAGCGTGGACTGGATCGTTAGGGTTAACGGCATGATTAATCGGAATGTACAGATATTTGTGGGACGCATCGTTCAAGGCCAACAACGGCTGAACCCCCGTCCCCGGTCGGTCAACGATAAACGTCGTGGTCTCGGTATCGCGGTTACTAAGTTCATTCAAGAAGAAAGTAAACAGATCATCCCGATTCTGGAAGAACCGGTCACCCTCACCGCGATAGTCCTTCAGCAGGATTCGCGACAACAACGGATTGCCCTTCGTATCCGCCGCATAGTATTCCTCCAACGCGGTCCGACCGCTCGGCGTGTAGTACCGTTGCAAGATGAGCTTCCCGTTTTGACCGAAGTATTGCGTGGCCGACTTGAACCCGCGCCAATCCCAGAGGTCGGTCCCCACGCGGTTTCCTTGGGGATCGAAGAACTCCTGATAGAAGACTCGACCGATGGTTCCGGGAATAAAGCCCACATTTTCCACCAACCGATCGCCATTGGCCACGCTACTGAAGTTGGCCCCCACCGTGATCTCGTATTCAATCGGAATATTCAGGTTATCCGTCGTCTTCACCTGAACCGGCTGTACGTCCGTGGCCTGTTGAAAATAATCAAACATATTCAGAATTTGGTCATCCGTGACGCCAAAGTCCCCAATTGTCCGATGAAGTAACCGGTCATAAATTTTGGTGACAATCTTCGCCGGCGCCTTGTAGTGGTTAAACAGCTTGACGCGGTTCATGGCCGTATGCTCCACACTCGAATTTTTTTGTAAAATGTATTCGTTAATAAAGTAGTACACAGCGCAACACTCCCATTCGTTTAATGGTTTTATTCTCTCTATGTATGCGGTCACATTTTTGGTCGTTGCAACCGCATATCAACAATTGTCAATTATACCTAATTTCTTTTACAATTAAAACTAATTGCTCCTAAAAACAAAAATTCACTCAACAGGATTATTCAGACTTTGAACCAATTTCTCCCACTTTTGCATGGTCTTCGTTGGCGAATAGTCCAAGACGAGATGCTGCGCGTTTCCCATAAAGGTGCGCTGTAAATCGGGATTTGCCAGGTATTCACGAATCTTTTGATAGAGTTTTTCCTGGTCGTTCACCGGAACCAAGAAACCATTCTCGCCATCGTGAATCATTTCGTTAGGCCCATAGCGAATGTCATAGCCAATGACCGGAACCCCATAACTCAATTCCTCGACCGTGGAAAGTGAGAAGCCCTCTTCAACACTGGTCATCAGCGCCAAGGACGCCGGTCGATACTCACTGGTCAGATCCTTCTGGAACCCTCGCAAGAAAACGTGTTCACCCAAATGGTGCTCGTCAATGTAGACTTGAAGTTCCTTTTGAATTTTCTGTCCAAATCCCAGCATGTGTAACTGAACACGTGGGAATTCCGGAATCAATCGTTCGATAGCCTTAACCTGATGCATGAGTTGCTTTTCCGGCGAATACCGGGCGACACTGATGATGCGATACGGGTCGCGACGCATAACGTCCACTGGATGTGGCGTGGCAAAGCCAACGGGAATCGTGGTCACCGGTGGTAAATTGTCAAAGCGTGCCAGTAAATCACGGCGTTGCTGGTCGGTCGACACCACGATCCCGTTGAATCGGGCCGGATGGGCCAAGATATAATCATAAATGCCGTGCTTAAGCTCGCCGGTCATGATGTCTTGGCCCACTCGCACGTGGGTACTGTGGAAGACTGGACAAATCTTGATATCCGGTCGTGTCCGATCCAGCGACGTCGCCATTTGCCCGTTGCGATCGGTGAAGAAGATATCACCGGGCCGGGCAAGTTCGTCTAGGAAAAACGTTCGAAGTTCGGCCTCATCGTTGAAATAGTAGTCACGTTGCTGGTACTGTTTCAGGGTAATCTCTCGTAGGACCGTCTTCCCGTTGACTTGCTTGAACTGTTTGATGAGTTTTACCTGTTGCTGGGGATTGTAATACAGCTCCGTATCGGTCAATCCCTTCTCCACGAGTAGACTGGTCCGACTCAAAAAGCCATGGGAATCATAGACGTCCCGGCGAATCTTCGCGTGGTGACGGTCGAAATAATTGACGTAGTCGAGACGGGTCGCCTCTTTATCCAAGAAGTGGGCGTACATCAGAAACAGCCCATCTGCGTTGTCGACTCGAATATCACACGTATTGGGAACCTCGCGCAACCGGTAATGACAAATGGTCTGCCAATAATGTCGCCAGTCAAAATGATAGAGCGGCCCATGCTGCTGACTGTTCTGGAAATAGTCGTACATGGAAAACCCGACGTCCGCAAAGCCGAATTTTTCGAGGTGCTCATGCAACCGCGAACCGTACGATAAGTACAGAAGCGTCGCCGGCATCCCGGCCTGCTGGAACAACTGCATGCGGTTAAACTGGGCCTTCTCAATGCCGGTAACCGCCGATCCCAGACTGGTATCTACAAAATAATTCACACTGCCTTCCCCCTTGGGCACTAGCTTTCGTCCAACACACCCGCAAAATAGCACGATGGATGAAAGCACTTGCAATAGTATATGTTCCTAATTTAAGCCAAATCGCGGATGCAAGCAACTAATCCACCCTCAAACTTCGCCAGCGACTGGCATGATAAGGTTTCCTTACCAACACAAAAGCCAGCTTCCATCCGCCTTACAGATAGAAACTGGCTATACTTTAACTTTTCTAGTTTTCACTGGCCGCCTACCGTTCGCGCCAGATGAGCTGGAACGCGGTGGGCAGGACGCCCTGAGCCTGAGAAACGGTCTCAGGACTCGCTTGGAACCGCCCCAGACCGGCGTTTCCAAGTCGCCATTATCTAACCGGCTAACGCCGATCAGATAATCCCACGGCTGAGCTCATCTGGCGCTTCACTCTCGGCTACAATGGTGACACCCAATCAGACATGTTGTGGTTCCCAAACACGTAGACTTGCAAAGAATTTACACCGCTTCCCAGTAAAGTCACAATCTACGCTGGAGGAAGACAGTAATGGCGCCAGCCGTGACAACCCAGTTAGCCGACGTTTCTTGCCGGGTTACTGGGTGGGACGACTTGGGAGACTGGCGACTTTTGCCAGGCTTCCAAGCGAGGTGGAAGCCCGCTCCTTGGCTGAAACCGATCCCCACAGCAGGCAGAATTACTGTTAGCCGCAGGCAATGATTTAATCAATCGACTAACGGATAAGGCGGTCAGCACCATCCAGTATTTCCCGTTGAATCACCCGTGCCATGTCAGTGGGCAACGGTGCGTAACAGGTGATCCAGCGCTGGTCGAACGGCTGGTAAAAGGACAACCGCGCACAGTGCAACGCCTGCCGGTGAATCCACGGATTGGTCTGCGTACCGTAAAGCCAGTCCCCCAGCAACGGATGCCCCAGCGACTGGCAGTGCACCCGAATCTGGTGAGTCCGGCCCGTATACAGCTTAATAGCCAATAGGCTGGCCGTCTTGGACTGGGTTACCACCCGTAGTGCCGTCTTGGCTTGGCGGCCATCCGGACGTACCATGCGTTTGATAAAGGAACCCGGGGCCCGCCCAATGGGGGCCGTAACCGTCACCTGTCGTGGGGTGACCCGGCCCGTAGCCACCGCAATATAGCGCTTATCCAGTTGGCCCAGCTTTAACTGCTTATCCAAAATAGAATGGGCAAAGTGATGCTTGGCAAAGAGCACGGCACCACTGGTCTCCCGATCCAACCGCGTCACGATGTGGGTCACCGTGCTGGGCGCCTGAATCGTGACGAGATGGCCCTTCACCCGATTAGCTAGGGTATCATCCGGATACAAATGTGATGGCACCGAGGCCATCCCCGCTGGCTTATTCACCACTAGGAAGTGTTCATCCTCGTAGAGAATCTCCAGGGGCGCAAAGGATGTGCTCACGTTGGCATTGGCTGGTTCGGGGGGCAGCTGTAGCCCCACCGTTTGTCCGGGTCGCGCCATCGCAATGACACGTACCTCCTCACCGTCTAGGGTCACGACACCGCCGTGAAATTTCACACGTTTGAGAAACGTCCGGGTCACGCCATGATCCATCAAGACCGTCCGCACATGCATGGGACTAGTGCCCGTCACGCGCCACGCAAAACTGGTCATCCGTTCTCCCTCCCGATGAAGGAAGATTCGACGCGTTGCCAGAAATGAGTGTGCCGGTACTCAGCAAACGAAATGCGCTGCTGGGCAATCTGATAGGAGATGGCCTTGATAGGCCGACCTTCAATACTCAACTGGTCGCACATCAAGACGTTGTTCGCCGAACTGACCGGCTCTACACGAATCCACTCGTCCGCCGGAATAATCAGCGGCGACCCGAGCGTTCGAAAGACCAGATTATTGATGGAGGCAATTTCGGCCATCTGAATGGCATCAAACTGCGGGCTCAGCACCGCACCGCCCACGGCCTTGTTGTAGGCCGTCGAGCCGGTTGGTGTCGAGATACACAGGCCATCCCCCCGAAAACTTTCGAAGAATTCACCCTTGATATAGACATCCGCCACCATGGTTCCGGAAACCTTCTTGATGGTTGACTCGTTGAGCGCCAGCGCCCGGTCCGGATGAGTGCCATCGGCGTAGTCGACTTTAATCGTCAACAACGGGTAGCTGACACTCTGACCGTTATCCTCGACCAGACTGTCAATTAGCTCTTGGACCTCATAGTCCCGCCAGTCCGTGTAAAAACCCAGATGGCCGGTATGAATCCCAACGAAACGCACCCGATCTAAGCGGTCATTGTAGTGGTGAAACGCCGATAACAGCGTCCCGTCGCCGCCGACCGTAATGACGATGTCCGGGTCCAGACTGTCTAGGACAATTCCTGCCGCCGTTAATCCTTTTTTTAAGGCCGTCGCAACCTTCACTGAGGCTTGGCCGTTGTTGCCATAAATGGAAACCTTCATTGCGTCAATCTTCCTTACTCTGAGGGGCGTTCGGCGTATCCCCACCCGCACCGTTCTGCGGTGTGTAGTGCTGCGCCTCCTGAATCTCTTCTCGAATTTCGGACATTTCCGTGTCCAACTTGAAGGCGGCCTCCGCCGCGCGCTGAAGTCGTGCACTCAGTTCCGTCGGGAAGTCCCCTTGATACTTATAATTCAACGAATGCTCAATCGTTGCCCAGAAATTCATGGCCAGTGTCCGCACCTGAATTTCCGCTAAAATCTTCTTTTCACCCGTGACGAGCTGTACCGGATACTCAATCACAATGTGATATGACCGGTAGCCACTAGGTTTTTCATTATGAATGTAATCGCGTTCCTCAAGAATCGTGAGGTCGGTTCGTTGCCGGAGGAGGTCAACGACTTGATAAATATCCTCAACAAATTGGCACATGATTCGTAGTCCCGCAATGTCTTGCATATCCTGTTCCAAGCGTTCCTCCGCCACGTGGCGCCGCGTCATCTTCTCCACGATACTGGGGACTGGCTTGACGCGACCCGTGACAAATTCAATGGGCGGCCGTTGATTGCGATTCTCAAATTGTTTCCGAATGCCGCGGAGCTTGACTTTCAGCTCGCTGACGGCCTGTTGATAGGGCAATAAAAATTGATCCCAGTTTGCTATCATGACGACTATCCCCCAACCTTAATTACACAGCTTACCTATGAATTTTACCATAACTTGAGCGTAATCGAGACTAATTACCTCCTATCTGACCGCGAAATTTGAAAGTTGGGGTTAGTTTGATTTTCACGAGGCGTTTAGCTTTACCTGGCCGCAAAAATGTTGCATGATTAGGTTGCGTTTTAAACGAACGGGGCTCACCATCAAACAAACGTTTGGATTGCTATTTTTTGTATTTTTGCTAAAGTAGTGCTATTGTTACTTTTTGTTTGGTGATCCTTGCTGATTACCAACAGGATAGATATTAGGAGGAAGCAATGTGTTAGAAGTCTATTTGTTCGTCAACCCACTGGGGGCACGCTGTATGCGCTCAGAACAGAATATTATGCGGTTGGCTGACCACTTAAATAGCAAGGTGTCGTTTCAATTCGTCCCGCTGCTAAATCAACAAATTATCGAACAGGCTTTGCCAGAGCGGCACAGCTTGGCACAACGTAACGCTTACTTTAACGTTTACTACCAGGCGATTCTCGCCTATAAGGCAGCGCTCTTTCAAGGTAAGCGGAAGGGACGGAAATTTTTACTCGACATGCAGACGGCCGTCGTCAACAACCATCAACAGTTCTCCCAAAAACTGGCGGTTGAAGTTGCCAAGGACTGCCACTTAGACCTCGACATGTTTACCGAAGACTGCGATTCTGATCTGGCGAAACAAGCCTTTCAGACGGATCAGAAGATGGCTGCCGAGATGAAGATTGAACAGTCCTCATCGGCTGTGATCTTCAACTGTGATGTTTCGCAATGTGGGTTGTTACTCAACGATGTCACCTATGATTCTCTGTGTGATGTTTGTGAAAGTCAGGGTGTTGCGACGCGAGAAATGTTAATGGGCGAACCTAATTATGCGCAAAACAACCAACCCAATTCAGCAGCTGCGGGCGCTTTTGCTCCGCATTTACGGGTATTATAAATCGTTTTACATCAAGATCTGAGCGTTCGTGCTCAGGTCTTTTTTTCGCGGCTAAATAATTTATGGTGACCCTAAAAATTTGCGTTTAAAATCCCCCTAAATGTGAGCGGATATGGTATGATTGACCCAACTATTTTAGCCCAAAGGGGAACGTTTATGACAACTGCCATCGTTACAGATACTGCTGCTTACCTCACTGCCGATCAGATCGCCCAATACCCCATCACGGTGCTACCGATTACGGTGATTCTCGGTGGGCAGCAATATCCCGAATCCGAATTAAGCCTGCAAACCTTCTACGATTATCTCAAAACCGACCAGGAACTGCCCACGACGGCTCAGGTCTCCTTGGGGCAGATTGAGGAAGCCTATGACCGACTGGTGAGTCAGGGCGTGGATGAGATTATCTCCATCCACCTCTCCAGCGGGATTACCTCGTTCATGAGTAACCTGCGCGCGTTCTGCCAAACGTACACCAAGGCTAAGATCTATCCCGTTGACTCGCTGGTCGCCAGTGCCGGTGAAGCCAACCTCTGCTTGCTAGCGGGTAAGCTCATCGCGGCCGGACAATCGGCCGACCAGATTGTCCCCCAACTACTGGCTCTACGTGATACGCAGCACGTCTATTTTGCGGTCGATAATCTCAGCCACCTTGCGCGTACCGGGCGATTAACCAATCGCTCGGCCATGATCGGCAATCTCCTGAATATCAAACCCCTGCTGACCTTCAATGAGGCCGGGCAAATCATTGCTATTGATAAGGAGCGGACGATGCGCCGAGCCTTTGGCTTTATCACGGCTCACCTGAAAGCCGATCTCCAACAGATTGACTATCCGCTTCACGCCACGGTCATTGACGCCAACAACGAGGAGACGGCTCTGCGCTGGCAACAGGCCCTCCACGAACAATTTCCCACCGTCCGGGTCTCGCGAAGTACGTTAGGCCCCGCCATCAGCGTGCACACCGGCGAAAAGACCATGGGCGTGCTTTGGCAACAGGACTGGCAATCCATTTCCGATTAGACTAATCAAAAAACAGCATCCGTCTGCGAACTCATCGCGGACGGATGCTGTTTTATTGTTGATTTATTTCTTTAAGTCATGCGCCAATTGGCTAAATTCAGCCAACCGTTCATCAAACGTCTTAAACGCCGTCTCCAGGTAATCTGGCTTCGTCATGTCAACGCCAGCCTTCTGCATGACCTCGATTGGCAAGGCCGAGCTCCCCGACTTCAGGTAATTCAGGTAGGCATCGCGTTTGGCCGCGTCACCGCTGAGAATCCGTTGTGCTAGCGTGGTGGCCGCCGCGAATCCAGTCGAATACTGGTAAACGTAGTAATTGTAGTAGAAATGTGGAATCCGTGTCCATTCGTCCGCAATCTGCGGATCGGAGATGACCCCGTCACCGTAGTAACGCTGATTCAGGTCGCCATAGAACTTGCTCATGAAGTCGGCGGTCAACGTTTCTCCGGCCGCGTCCTGCTGGTGAATGTAATCCTCAAATTCAGCGAATTGGGTTTGCCGGTAAACCGTTCCCTTGAAGCCATCTAGGTAATGATTCAAAATGTACGCCCGAACTTGCGGGTCAGTTTGCGTCTTCAACAGATAATCTGTCAGTAAGTTCTCGTTGGTCGTTGAGGCAATCTCGGCCACGAAAATCGAGTAGTCTCCGTACTGGTAAGGCTGATTAGTCCGCGTGTAGTGGCTGTGCATGCTGTGCCCCATCTCGTGAACCAGCGTGAATAGGCTCTCCAGACTATCCTGCCAATTCAGCAAGATGTATGGCTTGGTATCGTACATCCCACCGGAGTAGGCCCCCGTCCGTTTGCCCTGGTTCTCAACGACGTCAATGGCCCGGCCATCAAACATCTTCTGCACGTTAGCAACATAGTCGGGACCCAGAACGCGCAACGCTTTGAGTGCTTCCTGCTGGGCTTCCGGATAAGTATACTTCAGGCTCGGTTCCCCGGTAATTGGCGTATACAGATCGTACATGTGGAGTTCGGGTAGGCCGAGAATTTCCTTCCGTAGGTTCACGTACTGATGGAGTGAATCCAAGTGAGCATTGACCGTCTTCACCAAAGTATCGTAGACTACGGCTGGCACATGATTACTGCTCATCGCAGCTTCACGAGCGCTCCCGTAATGTCGGACCTGAGCGCTAAAATTATGCGTTTTAACCTCACTAGACAGCGTGCTGGCAAAGGTATGTCGGAATTGCTGATAAACGCTGTACAGCGCCTTAAATGCCTGCTCACGGACCTTAGGCTGAGTGGACTGAAGTAAGACGCCATACAGCCCCTCCGACAGCCGGACATCCTTCCCGTCTTCGTCCTGAACGACAGGGAATTTGAGATCGGCATCGCTCAAGACACTGTAGGTCTTAGCAGAAGCACCAAAGATATCGCTGGCGCCGGCCAAGAGCTTTTCCTCAGCTGCGGATAACGTATGGTCCCGCTCCTCGCCCAACACGTCAAAGAAGTGTTGGTATTCGGTCAGCCGGGGTTCGGCGTCGATCAAGGCTTGGATGACCACCTGTGGCAACGCCAAGACTTCTGGCTCATACCAAGATGTCGCGGCTGCCACCGTGGCGACCAGACTCTCGGCCTGGCCAGACAAGGCCTGCGCGTTGGCGTCGCTAGTATCCTGGTCGTTTTTCAGGGAGGCGTAGACGTAGACCTTTTCCAATTGACGGTTCAGGTCAAAAATTGCCGCCGTCACCTCGTAGAGATCCGCCGCACTTTCCGCCAGTTGGCCTTGATGGGTAGCCACCTCTTTGGCTTGTTGTTTAACCGCGGCGACCGCCGCCTTAAAGGCCGCATCATCGGCATAAATGGGGGTCAGATCCCAAGTCAATGCCTCGGGAACCGCTGTGCGTTTGGGAATTTGTTTCATGTCCAGTCCTCCTTCAAATTTTACATACTCCCAGTTTACCACTTTCACGCCCAACGTTGGCGGCTGATCTCCCGGTCATCTCACTATTTTTTAATTTCTCCGACCCACCGCAAAGGGCGCAGGATCACCCAGCCGGCGGCAACCGTGCGCAAATACCCTTGTCTCTCCAGGTCGGCCATCAACTGCCGCTTAGCAATCTCTAATGACTGGTCAGCCGTCACCCCCACTGCCCGATAATGGCCGCCCACCACCTGAAAACTACTGACGGCTAGCCGATTAACGGTCGCAGCCGCTACAGTTGTCGTCGGTAGCGCGAAGAGCTTCGCGGCAACCAGTGCGCGCCAAATCAGTAGGCCTTGGCCAAAGAGTGGTCGGGTCTTTGCCGTCGTAGCCAACGTGCTGGGAATATCCAAGAGGTGGTGGCCCAGCGGATAAAGGTGCTCTTGGACGGCCAAGACGGCCGGTGTTTTCAGGTGAAGGTCCCGCGCTAATCGGGAGCGCCAAGCTGGATAGTTCAAGACCAGCTTCGGCAACGGCTGTTGATTGCCAGCGGTCAGTGCGGACAGCGTCGCCAGCCAGGTCGTACGACCATGATAGTTTCCCAGTGCATCTTGATAGAGATGGTGGTCGATTCGCAACCGTTGCCGGCGAACATCCCAAAATAACAGGCAGAGACCCCAACCGCGTAAATGCTGCGCGAATCGTTCAATCAGCGACCATCCCAGCTTCTGTCGCGCATAACGACTCCCGAGGAGCCACAGGGGATGGACACCCAGCCGGCGGTACCCTGTCGTTCGTGACCAGACCTGCTGCGTGGTGATGGGACTACACTGAAATTCCAACGCCACTGGCGGCCGGGTTGGGCGTGCCACCCAACAATCCGCACGCTGCTGAATTTCAGGCAACACGTGCTCCAACGTGACGGGTCCCCAATCCGCAAAGAAAGCGGCCAGTTGGCGTTTACCCGCAATATGCTGGGGCGTCTCTCCCTCGCTTAGAATCGAACAGGGGGATTGTGGACGATGGGCAAAGTACGGCTGCACGCGCGTTCCGTGCCGCAAGCCCACGCGTTGATGACAGGCCGGACAGGCGTAGTCTGATCGCCGCTGTGCGTATAGCGCATCCACCAACTGATCCTGCAACAACGCCACCAACATTTGACCACCCCTTTTCTACACCCTAACTCCGTAAAAAGAGGTCCATTATTCGTCAATTTCGCAAATTTCGATAAAAAAGTCCGCCGAACAGGTCCTGACTCATCGCCAGTTCCTGCCCCGCGGGCCGTCTATTTAATCTTGATCCTTCATCGGGAAGTGGGCAATCACTTGATAGATTGGTCCCTTCGCCGAGAACTTCTGTTCGTATTCCGTCTGAATATCTTCCACGCCATCCGTTGCCGCGTGCAAGTCCAGCCACACCCCATCGAAGACCAGGCCGAAGTTATTCAAGCTCCCCAAGGAATACTCAAACAAGCCGCGGTTGTCGGTCTTAAATTGGATCTCTCCTTTAGGCTGAAGGACATCGGCATAGTGCGCCAAAAACACGGGTGATGTCAACCGCCGCTTGGCGTGCCGCGACTTGGGCCACGGATCGGAGAAGTTCAGGTACAGGCCAGCTACTTCGCCCGCCGCAAAGAACGTATTCACCGCTTCGCCATCAGTGTGGACCAACTGAATGTTGGTTAACTCACTGGCCACGACCTTCTTCAGCGCCGCCGCAATCACGGAAAATTGGATTTCAATTCCAATAAAGTTCCGATCCGGATGGGCCTTGGCCATCTCGACGATGAACTGTCCTTTCCCCGTTCCGATTTCAATGTACAACGGTTGTTCCTTGGGAAAGCGGCTCTGCCAATTGCCCTTCAATGGTTCTGGTTCCTCTACCAAACGTTCAGGATGTTCGGCCACGTAATCCTTGGCCCACGGTTTATTTCGCACACGCACGATGCAAGTCCTCCTCTAATCACAACGGCGGGCGCAAGGTTCTGCCTCGCTCCCGCCGACGTTTAATCCGTTACTGACGCTCTTGTCAGTTTTTCCAGTAAAATTAAGTGTTGATTCATAATTTGAAACCGTTGTTGGTGGTAGCTGTCCGCAATCACACTCAGGCAGTGAATCCGCGCGTACCAGTTCACCCGCGCGGTCAAATCAGCCGTGATCGTCTCACCGTAGTCCTGAAGCCAACGTCGCCATTCTTCCAGTGGCACGTATTCACAGAGCAGGGCACCCAGATCATAGGCCGGGTCCGCAAACGTTGCAGCGTCCCAGTCGACCAGGTACAGGCGCCGGCGGTCAGACAACAACCAGTTCTTATGATTTAAATCACCATGACAAACTTCGTAATGCGTCTTGGGCAGTTGCGGTTGCTCCTCCTGCAACGTCGCAAACGCCGATTGAATCAGCGGATGGCGGCGTAAGTCAGCGGCTAAGGCTGGCTGCAAGCGAGCTAACAACTGGGCGGGCGTGGTAAATCGTCCGCCGACTTTTAATAACATATCATGAAGCAGGTGGGCATGATGGACCCGATGAAGTAGCCGAGCGACCCGTTGCTCGCGCATTTCCTCGCGGTGCAACGTCCGGCCATTGAGCCACTCCTGGGCAGTCATGACATCCCCACTGGCAAGCCGCTTAGTCCACACCAACCGGGGTGTGATGCCCTCCATGGAGAGCGCGGCCAGAAACGGTGACGCATTTTGTTTTAAGAACACTTTTTGTGAAGCCTTCGTTCCCATATACGCCGTGCCGGTATTTCCGCCCAGCGGATACAGACTCCAACCGTCACTGATATCCAGCGCCATGGCCACCCCTCCTCGATTTGTCAGCTATTATTAATTCTATGGGCAAATGCGAGCCACGTCAACCCCTATTTTCAACAGAACGGGCTAACCGGTGTGGCGTGTAGATTCTTGCCAGATACCAAACTTCGATGACCTCCACTAGCAGCGTCATGCCAGCCGTCAACACGTGCGGATTGGCCACGACCACGACCAGCCAGAGTAACAAGGCCGCCACGCTCAAAATCAACGTAATCAGCGTCACGAAGCTCTTGAGCCGTTGCGCGGGCAAGACAGGATAGACGTGGGTAAAGACCACATCATCGTATTGCTGGAAGAATGGTAAGAGTTGAAAGCCAATCAGGTAGATAAAGAGTGCCGCCAAGATCACCGGCAGCCACTCGCCACGAACGAAGTACAACAGAAGCATGCCAATCACGGTTAGGCGAACGACTAGGCCACTGAATTCGCTGCCCCGCACCATGCCGCGACTAAAGAGGTAAAGGTAAAGGTGGTCGTGACTAGGCTTGATGAGCTTGTACAGGCCATCTAGGTAGCGGCGACGCTTGATGGTGCCCGACAACATCGGAACTTCCGTGAACATGTTGAAGAAACGATAAATGCCCAGCATCCGGTTATCCTCAATCTTGATCTGCTCACGCCAACGAATCTGTTGTTTCTGCCAATGCTGCGCAAGCCAAGTGGCCACAGCCCCATCGAGGATGAGCGCCAAAATAATTGCGGCCCACGGCACCGTCCAGAGACCAACCGCCAAGATAATCAGACTCACACCCCACTTGATGGCCCAGTGGTTCATCCGCGTCTGACCATTTATCTGGTAGGCACTGGCCAAGTCCAACCGCAGCAACGCGTCCTTAAGGATAATCTGCGCCACGCCCAATTCGACGAGGCGTAACACAGGCCACCCCATTGTCACGCTCATGAAGGGGGCCAGTAAGAAGACCGCCACAAGCTGGGTGGCTTGGGCCAGTCCCTGGCTGTAACGCCGTGCCGCCACGAGATAGGCGTGCATCGCCCGTTCCTTAGGCAGCAAGAAGACCCGGTCGGCATCCTCAATCAAGGTGGCGAACCGGCCAATCTGAGCGACGATTGCCAAGACGACTAAGGCCACCACGGGCGCCCACCAGTAACCGGTCTTGAGCGTCTTCAACATATTGGAATAGCCATAACCCAGTCCACCGAGTAAGAAGAGTAACGCAAAAACAAAGAAATCATTGAATACGAGCCGCAAATACTTGGCCATTTCCCGGAGATGGCGCTGCAGCCGCGTCTTAAATAATCCGGTCATGCGCGATCAACCTTCGTCATCGAAAGGTAGATGTCGTTCAGCGATTCCCCCGCTTCCGGAAGAGCGGCTTGTAACTCGCTGAGCGTGCCTTCGGTCTTCACCTGGCCGTCGTGAAGCAGGACAAACCGGTCACAGTACCGTTGGGCCGTATCCAACACGTGGGTCGACATGAGGATGCTGGCCCCCTGACGCTTACGATCTTCAATTAATTGTAAAAGGTCATTGACCGCCAACGGGTCCAGCCCCAAGAAGGGTTCATCAATTATAAATAACTTGGCCTGCGTCAGAAAGGCACAGACGATCATGACCTTTTGCTTCATCCCTTTGGAAAAGTTCGCCGGGAACCAATCCAGCTTATTGTCCAACCGGAACGTCTTCAGTAACTTATGCGCCGTAGCCCACGCCTGGTCGTGATCCAGGTCGTACGCCATCATCGACACCTCCAGATGCTCACGCAACGTGAGTTCTTGGTAAAGCACCGGTGTCTCGGGGATATAGGCAATCTGCTGTTTGTACGCCTGACTATCCTGTTGAATCGTCACGCCATTCAAGGTAATCGTCCCCTTGTGGGGTGTGAGCAACCCAATAATATGATTAATTGTCGTTGATTTACCGGCACCGTTGAGCCCGATTAAACCAACTAATTCGCCGTCCTTAACGTCAAAGCTGATATCTTTTAAGACGGGAATCTGGGAGTAGCCCCCCACAACGTGGCTAACTTCTAAGGCCATATACATTCCCTCATTTCTCTTTTATTTAACCGATTCGGGAGTCCGCCGAATCCATACATCCATGACCAATCACCCGGTCATAACTCAGCTATTATACCATAGCTCACCCAGTGAACGAACGATAGAGGTGAATCGGGCCCTATTGATGGTGTATAATAAACGAAATCGAAGCGAAAGAAGGAGATTTCATGGATAAAATGACACTCGAACCGCACTATGATGACGATTGTGTCTTTTGCAAAATCTTAAAGGGGGATATCCCGAGCTACACGGTCTACGAGGACAACATCGTCAAGGCCTTCCTCGACATCTCACAGGGGACGCCGGGCCACACGCTGGTGATTCCGAAGACCCACGTCAAGGACATCTTCGCCTACGACGCCGATCTCGCCGCAGCCGTCTTCTCCCGGATTCCCCGGATTGCCCGAGCCGTTAAAGCGGCTAACCCCGCCATTACCGGCATGAACATCGTCAACAATAACGGTAAGGTGGCGTACCAATCCGTCTTTCACTCTCACTTCCATCTGGTACCGCGCTACACGGACGATGATGATTTCCGGATGATCTTTAAGGATAATTCCGGCAACTACACGCCAGATGATTACGCGGCTATTCAGGCTAAAATCAAGGCACAACTGGAGGACTAACGATGGGTATTGGAAAATTCTTAACCGGCGTCACCCTCGCGACGGGGGTTGGTTTGGCAGCCTACTTTACGTTAACGAAACAGGACCCGCGCACTTGGGCCAAACAGCTGAGCGCCCAAGCCAAGGTCACGATGGACCAAGTCGACGATGTCAAGACCGCTAAGGATAACCTGACAGACAAGGTCCAAGCCCTTAGCGCGGCCGTGACCACCGCTACCCCCGCGATCGAAGACATTCAAAGTGACGTCGAGAAATTTGCGTTCAAGATTGCCCCACGCGTCGAGGTTATTGAGGACACCGTTTCTCGCTGGGATAGGTTGTAATTTTGAACTTTTTGTAAAGCTTCTCGTACCTTTTTGGGTTTAGGAAATTTTGTGTTATGATATCCAAGTATGGTGTTTACACCAATTTTGATGAATGGATGTGTTGAGTAATATGAAGAAATGGTTTATCGCCCTTGCCGGCTTGTTACTGACTGTAACGCTTGCTGGTTGTGGGAACCAAACCGTTGCAACCACTAGCGGTGGTAAAATCACCGAAAGTGCTTACTACAGCAGTTTGAAGGGAACTTCATCTGGTAAGCAAGTTCTGCAACAAATGATCCTGAACAAGGTCTTGGAAAAGCAATACGGTGACAAGGTTAAGAAGTCCGAAGTTACCAAGCAATTTAACACTTACAAGACCCAATACGGTTCATCATTCAAGAGTGTCCTTTCCCAAAGTGGGATGACGGAATCCAGCTTAAAGACTGAAATTCGTTCTAACTTACTTCTGAAGGAAGCCGTTAAGGACAACGTTACGATCACGGACGCCCAATACAAGAAGCAATTCAAGAGCTACGAACCAGAAGTTTCCGTTGCCCACATCTTAGTTTCCAAGAAGTCCACTGCTAACACGGTTATCAGCGAATTGAAGGATACCAAGAAGAGCGACATGACGAGTGAATTCACGAAGTTAGCTAAGAAGTACTCCACTGATACGGCTACCAAGAACAAGGGTGGTAAGTTGAGTGCCTTCGATAGCACCGATACTTCTCTGGATTCAACCTTCAAGAAGGCTGCCTTCAAGCTGAAGACTGGCGAATACACCGCTACGCCTGTTAAGACGCAATACGGTTACCACGTCATCTTGATGCTGAAGAACCCTGGTAAGGGAACCATCAAGGAACACAAGGCCGAATTGAAGAAGCAAATCATTGACAACGACATGAACGATTCTACTGTTCTGCACAACGTGGTTGCCAAGGTCTTGAAGAAGGGTGACGTTTCCATCAAGGATAACGATTTGAAGAACATCTTGTCTGATTACTTATCATCAAGCAAGTCTTCAACCACGTCATCTTCATCATCCAAGTAATTTCTGAATTTTCAAAATCCCCGGATCATCGGCAACGATGGTCTGGGGATTTTTTTATGGTCGGTTGGCTAAAGGTTGCAAGCTATAAAACAGCTAAAACCCTTAGTATGACTAAGGATGCCACCCATGATAATAGGCTGGCTGCCTTACCGTTCGCCAAATTTTACTCACTCACGGCTAAACGAGATGTATCCAATTAAACTAGCCGAGCGTTGCCACGCCCGCGATGTCGCCACGTTCAGTTGTTACCTGTACCTGCTAGTAGCTCTCCCCCACTCTTGTGTTTCCAATTTGCTTGAAAGTCTCCCGCCTATTGCTTATCATCATTAAAAAAGCTAGCGTTCACGTGACACCCCCTCTTTTCCAAGGTGTCACCCGAGCGCTAGTTTTTTCAATCTCATTTCTCAAATAAGGCTGGGTCAATCCGCCGATCCTTGAAGTAAAATTCGCGATCATGATCGTTAACCTCGCGCAACACGCGACACGGATCGCCCACCGCGACCACGTTATCCGGCAAATCCTTGGTCACGACACTGCCCGCACCAACGACCACATTGTCGCCAATCGTGATGCCGGGCAGGACGATAACGCCGGCACCGAGCCAGCAGTTCCGACCAATGTGAACCGGCATGTTGTACTGATAATTCTGCGCCCGCAATTCCGCGTTGATGGGATGACCCGCCGTAGCTAGCGTGACGTTCGGTCCAATCATGGTGTGGTCGCCCACGTAGATGTGGGTATCATCGACCAACGTCAAATTGAAGTTGGCGTAAATGTTGGCGCCAAAGTGGACGTGGTGCCCACCGAAGTTCGCGTGAAACGGTGGTTCAATGTAACAGTTGGGCCCCAGCTCGGCAAACAACTCCTGAAGCAGTCGCTGTTGTTGCTCGGACTGACTGGGCCGCGTGTGATTGTAGTCGTAAAGCTTATCTAGATAGCGTTTCTGTTCAACCTCAATGGCCGGATCGTCCGGCAAGTAGAGGTCGCCCGTATGCATTTTGTCCCGATTCGTCATGTGAAAAGTCCCTCCTGCTACCACTTCAAGTTCTATTGATCGTCTCGTCGACTAGTCTTGCTGATCCTTGGGCGCATCCGTGGTTGGCCGGTAGAAGCGCCGACCGTCCAAGGCAAAGACGCGTTCCGAGAATTCTCCCGGTTCCGTATGTTCCACCACGGTATCCAACATCATGATGGAGGCGTCCAGTTCGTCGAGTTGATGAAGCACATCGGCTTCTCGCAAGGCCGGCCGCACTGGCGAACCGTACTCCAATAAACCGTGATGACTGAGAACCATGTGCCGTAGCAATAGCACATCTTCAGCCTGCGGATCCAGCTTCAGCGGCTCGCAAGCCCGGACCAATTCGCCATCAATCAGAACGATGTGCCCCACCAGATTACCGGCCAGGGTGTAGGTCGTCGCTTGGGGCCCCGATAGCTCAATGGTCTTGCCTAGATCATGCAAGATGGCCCCGGCGAACAGTAGCGGCGCGTTTAAATCCGGATACTGTTTCACCACCGAATGAGCCAGCTTCAAGATGGAGATGGTGTGAAACGCCAAGCCCCCCTTAAACGCGTGATGATTACTCTTGGCCGCCGGATACGTGAAGAACTGATCCTGGTATTCTCCCAGCAGTTTTCGCACTAACCGGTTCCAGGTTGGCTGCGTAATTTCAAAGATAGTTTGATTGATGTAGTCTTCCATGGCTGCCCGGTCCATCGGTGCCTGCTCGATAAATTGTTCAGGATCGGTCGGCTCGCCAGGTTTGGACAGTCGCAGATGGAAAATCTTAATCTGGGGATGCGTTTGATAATTCTCCCGTTTGCCTTGCAAGTGGACGATCCGGCCTGCGACGTAATTGGTGACGTCTTCGTCGGAGGCGTCCCAATATTTCCCAGAAATCTCGCCGGAACGATCCTCAAAGACTAGGGCAATATACTGCTTCCCATTCTTTGCTATCCGCACATCGGCGGACTTAAGGAGCACGAATAAGTCAACCGCTTCGTCTACTGCATAGTCCATTAATTGTTTTGTTGCCGCCATGTTAGACCCTCCTAATCGGTTAATCGAATTAAAGTTTCTGTGGTTAATTCATCTGCGACCACGGGATCGGCCGTGAGCAAAATCACCTGTACCTTGGCACTAATCGTCGCCAACAAGCGATAAGCCGCCCGCCGTCGCTGATCATCAAAATTCACCAAGCCATCGTCAATCACCACGGGCATGGCTACCTGTTCAGCCATGACGACGGCGAAGGCCAACTTGACCGCAAAGTCCAGTTGTTCCGCCGTTCCGCGCGACAGCTGACTGACCGATCGCCAAGCGCCATCTGGCCGGCGTACCCGAAGTGTGGTTGGGGTGAGTTCAATTTCAGTATACCGGTTTTCCGTTAATTTACCATAGAATTGGCTAGCCGTTTTCACAATTTGTGGGAGCCGATCACCCGAGGCCGCGGCTAAAGTGGCCGCAATCCACTGGCTCACCAACCGGTCGACCATCCAGTCTTGGGTTAGCGATTGCATCCGCGTTTCCAAATTGGCCAATTGCTGGCGTAACGTGGCTTGCGTTCCACTCGCCGTCAAATGGGCCAGTTGCCCCGCTCCGGTGGCCAATGCTTCGGTCACGGTATCCAGCTGGTGCTGTAACGTGGTGACCTGCTGGGTTGCCGCCGTCTCCTGCTGGCGCAACGTGGTCTGGTCGGACACACGCTGCAAGGCAGCCAATTGCTGATCGCCCATCTGCTGGGCCAGCGCCGCTCGTTGGCTTAACCGGTTGCCCTGAGCACGGACTTGTTCGTACTGGCGGTAGAAGGCGTCCGTACTCCGAACGTTGCGGGTCCGCAGAAAGGTCGTCACGGCCTGGCGGGCCTGGTCGATGGCGACCTGATCGCGCTTCAGTCGTGCGGCAATCGCCGTGACATCACTTTCCTGTGACTGTAGATGCTGCTGCGTGGCCTGAAGCGTCTTAAGCTGCGTGATCAAGGCCGTCAGATCGTTGGCCGCAGCCCGCGGGAGGACCCGTTGAACGGCCGTCTGGAACTCCGTGACCGTCTGCGCCGCCGTGGCCTGTTGGGCCGTGGTTGCTTCAAGACGTTGCGTCAGGCGTTCCCAGGTCACAATGGCCTCTTGGGCCGCCGTCCACTGGTCAACCGGTATATTGCCCAGACCGTGGGCGTCACCAATGTCATCGAGCTGTCGGGTCACCCGGTCGATGACCTGACCATCCTCACGGAGCTGGGCCTGAACGTCACGAATGTCTTCTTCTAGCGATTGCTGCTGCCGACTGGCCGGTGTGCTGCTATCCACGATGAAGACGCCGTAGTAGCCCACGGCCACCCCCAACAAGGCGCCAGCGAGCTTAAAGAGTGTCGCCGGTAAGAACATCGACCCCACTAAAACAATCAACCCGGCGGCCAACCAGCCAATCTGCTTATCGGCCAACGGATTCTTGTGCTGCTGGCGCGTCGGTTGTTGCTGGCGATACTGTTCGTTTAATTGATTGAGCTGTTGCTGCAAGCGGCGGCGCTTTTGCGTGGCCAACGTCAGGTTGGACTTTAGCTGCCGAACCCGCTGAGTCGTGGCCAGTGAAAAGGTTCGCGGCATCTGACCATCCGCGGCGTACTGCTGTTCAATCCCATCGGCCTGGTGCTGCAGGTCGGCTTGATCCGCCTGTAACCGGTGGCGCTCACGCTCGGCAATGGTGATGTCCGGCAGCCGGGCGATTAAGGGGTCAACTTGCCCACTCACCAGGAGATAATCCTGAAATAATGGGTCGAGCTGCTGTTGTGCCTGCAGACTGCTGAGTTGATCCTGATCCGCCTGTTGCGCTGCCTGCGTGGCCTTCACCTGATTGGTTAGCCGTTCCAGCGCCGTAGCGTCGCGCTGCTGAAACCCGTCGTGCGTGGACGTCGGCGTGGACGCCAACTCGCGCCATTGTTGATAAACGGGCCACAGTGCCAGTTGCTGGTCATACTGACTAGCAATCTGGCGTTGCACGGCCAACTGCCGCTGGAGATCCGTTTGTTGTTGGCGCCGCTGTTGCTGGTGCTGCAGTAGATCCCAGTAAGTGGCATAGCTGGCATTGGCCTTGTTTAATTTGGCCGTCAACGTCGCATGTTCCTGAAGTAGCTGGTTCAGGGCCGGTTTACGTCCCTGTGGCTTATACAGGTCGTCAGCGGCGCGGTCCAATTGCTGGGCCTGCCGTAGCCAAAAGTCACTGCCCACTGCACCCACATGACGAAGGCGATCGACCAATTCCTGCTTGGACGCGGAAAACACGGTCCCCAGTTGGGGTTCATTCATGGCGTAAACGTTCTTAAATAACTGCGCATCTACCGGCGCCAATAAGCGCGAGAGTGTGGCCGCCGGCAAAGTTAAATCCAATGTCGTATTACGTAAAGTGACCTTGCCGCCTCGGGGCCCATCGACGCGACTAAGTAGATAGTCGGTTCCGGCCAACGTGAAGGCAATCTCCCCGCCAAACTGACTACCATCCAACGGTTCATAGCGTAGTTCGGGGTGCTTCTTGGTGGGAAAGCCAAAGAAGATGGCGCTGATAAACTGCGTCAACGTTGACTTACCAGCTTCGTTGGGTCCCAATAGTACCGTCAATCCCGCCGCCAGTCGAAAGGTCCGGTCGTGAAATTTGCCGAAACCGTAAATCGTGAGCCGATTAAGACGCATGGTCATCCTCCTCCCCCATGAGTTGGGCTAATTTTTGTTGCGCCGCCGTTTGAAGCTCGGCGGGGGTCTGTTCACGTGTGAACCAATCGGCTAGCGTAGGCGTCTGCGCTAATTTACCAAACAATTCCTGCAAGTTCGCTGGCGTAAACGTCGCGGTAGCCCCCTGGTCCCAGTATTGCTGATCCAACTGGGGCGCGCTGGTCGCTGTCGTCTGGGCCGTGACGGTGATCTTAACGACGTAGCGATTGGCCTGACGCATCACGCGTTGCTGAGTCCGCTGCCAGAGCGCCAGCCAGTCACCGCTGGCAAGCTGTTCCGCGTCATCGCTGGTCAAGGCTTGCGGCAAGCGAACCATCAACGCCGTTAGCGTGGGCCGGTTCGCGGGATTGGCCATCAACCAATCCACTAATTGTTGGCTCAACGCCGTCAACGTTGTGATATCCGGGCAGTCCAATTGCGGTGCGGCCCACAGAACGGCGGCCGTGCTGAAGAAGTGCGGGACGAGTTTTCCCCCTTCACTGGTAACGAGGTAGGCCCCTCGGTCGCCCGCCTCGGTGATGGCCCGACCCTGCGTGTTTCCGGCGTATAAAATGGGCGGCTGTTCCGCCAACAACTGACGCTGGTGAATGTGCCCCAACGCCCAGTAATCATAGCGTTTGGCCAATAATTCGGTCACGGTAAACGGTGCATAATGGTCATCGCTTCCGGTTCCGACCGCCCCGTGCAGCATGCCAATGTGCCAGTCCGCGGCAGCATGATCGGGAAAGGCCGGCGTCTGATCGGCCGTAACCCAGCGTTGCGGATAGCTGAAGCCGCTGATGGCCACCGTTTCACCGGAAGCCAGCGTCAAGGTCTGCGTGCTCACGTCGGCACCGAAGACCGTGACGTTGTCCGGATAAGCAACGGTTTGGTGCTGATCCGCTAGGTAATCGTGATTGCCAAAACTGATGAGCACGGGAATCTGCGCCTCATTGAGACGATCAAACTGTTGAAATAAATACGCCTGCGCCGCGACACTTTGCTCAGCGCGGTCGAACAGGTCCCCCGCCAGTAGAACAAAGTCAACGTGCTCGGCAATGGCGCGATCGAAAACGGCAGTTGCCGCGTGAAACGTGGACTCGCGCACCTGCGTCAACAGGGCGGTGGGGAGGTGTTGCAGCCCCAAAAACGGGCTATCTAAATGTAAATCAGCCGCATGAATAAATTTCATGATTCGGGCCTGCCTTTCTTAAATTAATTGCCAGCCGTGATGCCAACTGGGTATTCGTACTGGATTGGCTGGGTTATAGCCGGCCAGCTTACATTCAGCGGCTGGCAAGGCGGGGTTAAATATTCATATCCCCTAGAAACCTTAGCCAAAAAAATCGCCGGCACCGACCTCCCGAATGGAATGGTTGCGCCGACGACTCTCGAATCCTAGCCTTGGTAAATGGCCTGGATTGGTTGGGTAATCATCTTGTTTAAATCGGTTAACAGGTCGTTAACGCCCCGTTCCTTGTCCATCAAAGCCTTGATGGCGTCCTTTTGGGAAACGCGACCGGCAACTTCTTGGACGTGCTTCATTTCGTCGTCCGTCGGTTGTTGACCTGCCATTTGTTTTTGTTGTAAGTCCATTTGAATTTGTTCAAATTCCTTAAACAACTTGTACGTTTCGTCGTCAGCCTTCATCGTATCGAAAGCTGCTTGAAGGTCCTTGAATTCTTGCGTTTCTTGCAAGGTTTGGGCCACTTGTTCACCCAATGCGTGCATGTCTGCCATTAGTGTTCCTCCTCGGTGGGCGTCCGCCCGGATAGGTTAATCAACAACTATTGTACCATGCTTTAGCGTGCAACCCCAGTGCGTTTCGGCTATTCCACGTAGGATTTCGCCTTTTCCCACCACGATTTCACCTTGTCGGCGGCGTTGTTGAAGGACTTCCCGGCATTGTCGATACCGTTTTGCACCTGATCCCAGATATCACTAGCTGAGGAATCCGTCCCAGAGTTCTCCGCCTTGGCCAGCGTGGACGCATCCTTCGTGGTGAAGGACGTCCCCTTGGTGTTCGGCAGGATCCCCTGCATCTCGGCCTGGAACAGTGGGCCTTCGCCGGTACCACTGACGTTTTCCAAGTGATGCTTGCTACTGGTGCTGTCAAAGCCTTCCCAGGTGGTAACGACCACGTCCGGTGTGTAACCGACGATCCATTTGTCACGGGTGGCATCGGCATCCCCGTCGGCTTCGGTACTCCCAGTCTTCCCGGCGATCGTGTAGCCGTACGGCTTAGCCGTGGCGCCGGTCCCGTAGTTGAAGACGCCCATCATCATGCTGGTCATCTGCTTGGCGGTCTTCTGGGACATCACCTTGGTGGTCTTGGCCGCGCTGTCATCGGTGCTGACCACGACATTCCCCGATGCATCCACAATCTTACGAATGTAGTGTGCCGACGACATGGTCCCGTTATTGGCAAACGCTGTGTAGGCCTGCGCCAACTGCTGTGGCGAGACCCCAGTCTTCAAGCCCCCCAGCGCTAACGCCAGGTTCTTGTCGGACTTGGTCACGGGTAGACCAAACTTCTTCACGGACTCGTATCCCTTGTCCACACCGATCTTGTTGAGTAGCCAGACGGCGGGCGCATTGGTACTCTGGGCCAACGCCTGATACATCGGAATCTTACCACTGTACTGATTGCCGTAGTTTTCCGGCGTATACTTGTTCGACCCATAGGATTTCTTCTTGTCGGTCAGCTGAGAATCGTAGTAGTAACCATTCTCCAGAGCCGGTGTGTAGACGGCCAGTGGCTTAATGGTCGACCCCGGTTGCCGTTGCATTTGCGTCGCCCGGTTGTAGCCCCGGAAGACGTGTTTGCCCCGGCCACCGACCACCGCCTCGACACCCCCGGTATCCGGATCGATTGCGATGCTGGCCGCTTGGACCTTGGTCCCATCACTGGCGTTGGCTGGGAAATAGCTACTGTTCTTGAACAGCGTCTGCATCTGTTGCTGGTTCGATTGATCCAGCGTCGTGTAGATCTTGTAGCCCTTGTTCATGATTTCAGATTCCGTCAAGCCATATTTGCTGACCGCTTCGTTAATCACCGCATCGAAGAAATAGGGATACTTATAGGTGTTCTTATAGGCATAGTTATCACTGGTCGTCAGGGCCGTGGCCTGGTACTGCTTGGCTTGCTCACTGGTGATGGCGCCCGTTTCGGCCATTAAGCCAATGACCACGTTACGGCGAGCACGCGAAGCCGCCGGATGATCGATTGGATTGTAGGCACTCGGTGACGTCAACATCCCCGCCAGCACAGCGGATTCCGGAACGGTCAGGTTCTCCGCGGACGTGCCGAAATACCGCTCGGCCGCATCTTGAACGCCCCAAACCCCGTTACCAAAGTAGGCATTGTTCAGGTACATCGAGAGAATGTCCTTCTTGGAATAGACGTTTTCGATTTCAATCGACAGGAACAGCTCCTTGAATTTCCGCGTAAAGGTCTGTTCCTGCGTCAGATAGGCATTCTTCGCCAGCTGCTGGGTTAGTGTACTCCCCCCACCGCTAATGTAGTTATGCCGCAACACCTTGTTCTTGGCGTACAGTAAAATGGCCCGTGCGTAACCTTTGAATGAAAACCCATATTCATGGTAAAAGTTACGGTCTTCGGTCGAAATCACCGCGCTTTGAACGTTGGATGAAATGCGTTTCAGCGGGACATAGGTACCCTTTTGCGAATACAACGTGCCCGCCTTTTTATTACTCCGGTCATAGATCTGCGTGGGATTTTCCAGCGCAGCCTTGAGATCGCCGACATTGGCCGTCTTCGCCATAAATGTCAGGTAACCACTTAACATCAAAAACGCGCTCAACGCAATCACAATCAACCACCGAGTCAGTTGGAATCGGTGCCAGATATAGCTGAAGCGTGTCTTGAAGCCTGACCAAAAGTTCTGATTAGGTTGTTGGTTATTCATAATAGCCTCTTCTTATCTCAATTGTCGGCTGACAGACTGGGCGGGATTCCCCGCCAATCCGTCAGTCTGTTTAGCCGAGTTCTCTCAGAACTCTATCCTGGGGTCCAAAGGCATTGGTGCCGGTAAAACAGGTCACCAATCGCCATTTGCGCCCACGCTCACGTGTCATATCACCATTTTAGCATAGACCTTACGTCGACCTAAATTTTCGGTGAAACTTTACGAAGCTTTAAAATAGCTTAACGGTCGCTGGTCAGAAATTAAAAAGCGTAAAACGAACGGCTATTCGCTTTACGCCTCTATCTGACTCCTGTAAATTTAGTGGACGATATCTGGATTCATCTCGTCGGCAATCATGTCGTGGAGCTTCTCGGCAACCGCCGCACTGGGACTGATAATAAAGATGGTATCGTGGCCGGCTAACGTTCCCGCTACTTCGGGGAGATTGAGATCGTCGAAGATTGCGGCCAACAGGTTCCCGTTGCTCGGCAGCGTTTTCAAAATATTGACGAATTCAACGCGCGTCAAACCCGTGACCACTTCGTTGATGGTCTCACGGAGACGTTCCTCTTCACTCCGGTTACCGGCCTTAAAAATCGTGTAACGCAAATGGCCGTGGCCATCCTGGGCCTTAACGATCTGCATTTCGCGAATGTCCCGTGAGATGGTGGCCTGCGTCGCTTGAATGCCAACCTCCTCGAGGTGTTCCATTAATTCTTCTTGGGTACCAATAGGATATTGATTGATCAGTTGCTCGATTCGTGATTGACGCATGCTCTTCTTCATTGCGACCACCCTCCCGCATAAAATTGCATTAAGTATAACAAAGGATGCGGAATTTAGCCACACGTCTCTGCATATTTATAAAGCAAGTGTACCAAATATTCGTTTTCAACGCAAAAAGAAGTGTCACATTGGTCGGGAAACTGCTGAACCGGTGCCTTACCGTTCGCGGAATCTGGGCTGGAACGCTGGCGCAAGGCGGTCGGTACGCGACTATCATAAAAGGCCGCAACCATCAGTCTCCCGATGGTCACGGCCTCTACAATTGCTTGATTTAGTTCAGGATTACATTTCATCCGGTGCTTGAACACCCAGTAGACGCAGGGATTCCTTGAGCACCGTGGATACGGCCTTAACTAAGGCTAACCGTGCAGGTAATTCGGCGTCCTCCGTCAAAATCTTGGAGTGCGCGTAGTACTTGTTGAAGGTCTTGGCTAAGCGAATGGCGTACTTGGCAACCACGGAAGGTTCCAATTCCTTGCAAGCCATCTTTACAATGGCTGGGAAGTCAGCCAACGTCTTGATCGTATCCCAAGCTTCGGGATCGGTGATTTCATTGCCGGCTGGCTGCACGTCAACACTGGCCGCCTTGCGCAAGATGCTTTCTGCCCGGGCGTGAGAGTATTGAACGTAAGGTCCCGTCTCACCCTCAAACTTCAGTTGATCGGCCAAGACGAAGTCGATATTGTTGGTCCGTTCGTTCTTCAAATCACCGAAGACGATGGCCCCGACACCCACTTGTTGGGCAACGGCTTGTTTGTTGGCCAAATCAGGATTCTTTTCGTTGATTTCTTCAGCGGCCAACTTGACGGATTCGTCCAGTACCTTGGCCAACAGAATGATCCGACCGGAACGCGTGGACAACTTCTTCCCATCCACGGTAATCAGGCCAAACGGCACGTGTTGCAGGTTGTCAGCGGACTTCACGCCCATCTCCTGAAGCACGGCCTTCAATTGCTTGAAGTAGTAAGTCTGTTCGGAGCCCACGACGTAAAGGTTCTTAGCCGGTGCGTACGTCCGGTCACGGTACAGGGCCGTGGCGATGTCCCGCGTGATGTACAGCGAAGCGCCATCACTCTTGAGGATCAACGCTGGGTTCAAGTCATACTTGCTCAGGTCAACCACTTGGGCCCCTTGCGATTCGACCAGCAGGTGCTTATCCTTCAAGATCTGAACGACTTCCTCGAGCTTGTCGTTGTAGAAGGCTTCACCGTTATAGGTATCGAATTTAACGCCTAATTCGTCATAAACATCATTGAATTCTTGTAAGGAGGCTTCCCGGAACCATTTCCACAGCCGGTGGGCTTCTTCGTCGCCGTCTTCAAGTTTCTTGAACCATTCACGCGCGATATCGTCCAACTCTGGCTTGTCCACGTCTTCCTTATGGAAACGTACATAGTATTCCACCAGCTTGTTAATCGGGTCGGCCTTCACGTCGGCTTCATTCCCCCACAGCTTGTAGGCCGTGATTAGCTTCCCAAATTGGGTCCCCCAGTCACCCAAGTGGTTGTCCTTGATGGGGTGGTAGCCGTTCTTGGTCAAGATCTCAGCGATCGAGTTTCCAATCACCGTTGAGCGTAAGTGGCCCATGGACATTGGCTTGGCGATGTTAGGAGATGACATGTCGATTGGCACGTTACCACCATGACCGTCTTCGTTTTGACCGTAACTGGCACCGGCCGTCAGAACCGTCTTCAACGTGGCCTCACTGTAAGCTCCCTTGTCAAAGAAGAAGTTCAGGTAAGGACCCACGACTTCGACCTTTTCAAAGGCAGTCGTGTCTAGCTTGTCCGCTAAGTCCTGCGCAATCTGTTGGGGTGCGCGGTGCAAGACCTTGGCCAACGTAAACGTTGGGAACGCCATGTCCCCCTTATCAGACGTCTTAGGCCGTTCCAACTTGGCGGCAATTTCGTCCGCGGTCAGTTGGCCGTCCAGTGCTTCGGCTAACGCAGCAGTTACTGTTTGTTTGTAATCCATGCTAATTTTCCTCCCTATAAGTTCCTTCATTGACGTGGTGGGTTTAGTTTACATCATTTTACCGGTGAGATAAAAAAACGTCCCCTACAAAATTATTTGTAAGAGACGAGATTTCCCGCGGTACCACTCTGTTTGACTTAAAAGTCCACTTAAATGATCAATTTAATTGACTCAGCCGCTCCGTTCCGTCCCGTTGATTACCCGGCTCACAGCCTCCCGGATTCGCTGAAAATCATGACGCGACGTACTATTTCGTCTGAGGTGCTTTCGAATAATAAGAAAGACGACCCTAAAGGCCGCCCCATTCGAAAGCGGGTGACGGGAATCGGACCCGCGACGCAAGCTTGGGAAGCTTGAATTTTACCACTAAACTACACCCGCACAACACAAATGAGTATAGCATACCATTTGTGAGTTGTCATTATCTTTTTGCAAATAAATTCAAAATAGTTAGTGAAAACTAGTTTTTATCCGCTTTGTTTCCGGTAATCTTGGCAGCTGACTTGCGTACAACGGCACGGTTATTCATGTCTCCAACCGCCGTCTTATCAGCTGGATCGTAGTCCCGAATCTCAACTAAAACTGAATTATCATACACTTTGGTTACTTCACCCGTGAAATCATGTTCCAGGGGACCAAATTTCTTTGCCGCAACGTAATCGCCAATCTTAATCTCAGTAGTCTCAGCCATTGTTCGTCGCTCCTTTCGTATGCAAATAACAATTATAGCCAATATCAACTTTAAGCGCAAGCATTGACTCCCCCGTTTTTGCCACAGAAATGTAAGATGTTTGAAATAAAAGGCAGATCACGAACTTTAAGGTTAATTTAAATCGTCAAACAAATAAAATCCGATTGTTATCCAAATTATCTAACTTTTGTGCGTGCTAAATCGCCCAATTCCGAACAACGGCGATAGATTACCCCCTTATTTATTCAATATTCAACCTTTGAAAAATACGTTATAATCGAGGCGTTGCGTTACAACTTTTTTTAAATAAGCACTACTCAGTAGGAGGAGAAGTTATCATGAAGAAATGGCAACACTGGGCAATTCGGGGAATTGCGCTCACAGCCGGCTGTCTCGGCCTATTCTGGTCGTCCACGACCGCAAGTGCCAATGCAATCAACACCTACATTGACAATCAGGACTACAGTACCCCTAAGATTACCAAGTCTTACAAGTCGGTACTGCCGAAATACAGTTATCGGTATAACAAACCCGAGGGGGTCGTCGTGCACGAAACGGCCAACCCGAATTCAACGATTTTCGGTGAAATCAGCTATATGACTCGGAATTATAACAATGCCTTCGTCCACACCTTCGTGGATGCTAGCAACATTATTAACATTGCCAACACGAAGTACCTGTGCTGGGGGGCTGGTCCCGTAGCCAACCAACGGTACGTCCAATTCGAACAAGTGGAAGTCCACTCCAAGGCGGCCTTCGCTTCCGAACTGAACAACGCGGCTTACTACACAGCCTATATTTTGAAGCAATATGGGCTGACGCCTAAGCGCTATACGACCGTGCTCTCCCACCACGATGTCTCAAATCGTCTGGGTGGTACGAGCCACTCCGATCCGGATGGTTACTGGGCAACCAACGCGAAGAAGTACTTCGGCACGACGTACAATATGACCGACTTCGTCAACTTGGTGAAGACGCAGTACGCCGACCTTGGCGGTAGCACGGACGCTGATACGACTGTGACCGATGACTCCACACAGCACACGGTCGCTAAGCCAGCGACGAAGCCTAAGGCCAAGACCGTTAGCTACTACCATGGTGGCAACAACGAAACGGCCACGTTGGCCAACAACTACACCAACTGGACCGTTTATAACCACGTTAAGGGAACGAATGGTGCCCGTAAGATTGGCTGGGGTAATCTTAGTGCCGATCACCGTGGTACTAAGGTCTACGTCGACAGCCGCGGGGTCAAGAAAGGCGGCTGGAGTGGTACTTGGTACCGGATTCGCTTTAGCAAAAACTCTGGCTACAAGTACTGGGTCTACAGCAAAGTGCTGAACTTCCCGAAGGTCACTTATAGTGACGCGAGCGGGACACCGACACTGAACACGACGCAAAATAGTGCGCTGTACAACCACGTGTTAAACTCGAACTACCTGTCCAAGACGGTAGCGCACACGCAGGACTTCAAGGCCGATACGACCGTTAAGATTAACAAAAAAGGCTATAAAGCCAGCGACAACTCGACTTGGTACCGGGTGACCGTTGCCGGTAACACCTACTGGGCTAAGTCTACAAGTCTGACTGGTTTAGACGCTTAATGACGATTTCAAAGAACGGGTCACTTCGGGTGGCACGTTCTTTTTATTAAGGAGCTGAAGCCCATGGGTCAGATTCAATTCTATGGAGCCATCTCACTAGATGGTTACTTGGCCACTCCTGATGATCAAATCGACTGGCTGACCACCTTGCCCAATATTCCTGCTGATGTGGGTGCGCAGACACTGCGCCAGATGACCAGCGCAATTCTTGGGCGCGTAACCTACGATGCCGTTCAGGCACTGGCACCGAATGCCCCGTTGAACCCGCACAATCCGCAGATGACCAGTTACGTCATGACGCATCAGTCCCGACCAAACCAGCCGGGGGTCACCTTTACTGACGAACCGGTGACGACCCTGGCACGCCGGTTGAAGCGGGATGGCAACGTCTGGATTGTCGGTGGCAGTGGCGTTTTGACCCCCCTGCTGACGGCTAATCTTGTGGATGAGCTGTACGTCCAGATTGCCCCAGTGCTGTTGGGCGGCGGGAAGCGATTATTCACCGCGTTACCGCACCGTCAGACATTGAAACTGGTCGCCACCCACCAATACGGTCCGCTTGCGGAAGTCGTTTATCACCTGAGTAATTAATTCCCTTTTTGCGGCCGAATATGGTACGCTTAAAGCAAATGGTGCTTAAGGGAGCGGTTACAATGTGGTTAGCCTTACATTTTTGGACCTGGATCATCCTGACAATCTTGGTGATCGTCGGTCTTACCCGGCGTTCGGAAAAACGGATAACGCAATTTCTACTTTTGGCAAGACTGGCCTATTTGGTCATGATTATTAGTGGTGTGGTACTGAGCATCCGCACCTTCGTGCACGCCCCCCTGCTAATCAGTCTCAAATTCGTCCTAGGCATCGCCACCATCGCGCTGATCGAAGTCAGCTTCGGCCGCAAGATGGAACGGGACACGCCGCATCTGATTTACTGGATACTGGCCGTCGTGGCGCTGATTACGGTTGGTTTGGGATTGACGCTGGCGTTTCATTAAGTTGATAGTTATGAAATAACCCAGGAAGCGGCGGTGGCCGTTTTCCTGGGTTATTTGGTGTGTGCAACAAAAAAGCGTAGATCGCCGCAAAACCCAGGCAATCTACGCTTTTAAACTGATCATATAGAAAGATTTATTTACCTTTCTGTTCCTTCAACGCCATCTCCAGCGTCCGGTCAACCAGCACGGACTGGCCATCAATCGTTGGAATCTCCGTCTCCGGCTCCCGCTCCTGGGCCAGTGACAGCTCGGTACATCCCAGGATCACCAGGTCGGCGTGCTGCTCCGTCACCATTTCCCGTAGAATTCGGTGATACAGCGCCGCATCGACGTGATTATTTTCCTTGATATTGTCGTAGATCAAGGTCATCGTCTCATTCTCAATGGCTTCCGTCGGCAATACCGGCTCTAACCCGGCCGCCTTGACCTCATGTTCATAGATCTTGTCGGCAATGGTTCCCCGCGTCCCGGTAATCCCGATGCGCTTGACCTGCGGATAACGGCGCTTAATCTCTTTGACCGCCTCACGTGGCATGTGCAAAATCGGAATATCCGTCGCCGCCTGCAGGTCTTCATAGAAATAGTGCGCCGTATTACATGGCAACGTAAAGAACTCTGGCCGCAACTGGCTCTGCTGTTTAATATCCTCCAGCAGGCTCGGCAGTGGGCTGGGCTGGCTATGGTCTAAGATATAGTTTGTCCGGTCCGGAACCGTCGCATGATTGACCAAAATATAATTCAAATACTCCTGATCGGCGTGGGCCGGTGTCCGCAAGTTTAATTGGTGCACGTAACTTTCGGTCGCCATAGTCCCCATGCCGCCAATAATCGTAAAGAATTTTTGCATGGTAATTACCCCTTGTTTTCTGCGAAGTACTTCTTGAAGTTGACGGTGTAATTATGTTGCATCCACTGAATCAACGCCCACCGCTTCAGGTTCATATCCTGATCATAACGATACGTGGTGCCATATCGACCGGCGGCAATCAACTTGAGTGCCCGCTCCTTGTCAGCATTCTCGCGCGTGTATTGCTTGAAGACCTTGACCGGCACACCCAACCAGAGTGCTTGCTTACTTTCGTCTTGATTGCCATAAACGGTTGGGGCGTCAACCAATTCATTCTTAACATAGTCCTTCACAACCCAATCCGCAAGGTTGTACCCATTCAACGTGACGAAGAAGCTGCTCCGGCCCTGGCGTAGGTTGATTTCAAATAACTTGAACGTTTGGTCACGGACGTCGTACTTCATATCAAAGTTGGCATAACCGGTGAACTCGATGGCTTCCAGGAACGTCTGGATGTTGTGGTAAATTGTCTCGTTATATTCCGGAATGATCGCCACGTAGTTTCCAATCGCCGATGGTGCTGGGTCTTCCAGCAATGGGTGCCCCAGGCACATCATCTTCACGTGATGGTGTTGATCGACGTAGGCGTTCAGCACCCGCATATTACTGTCGTCACCGGGCACGAAGTCCTGCAAAATCAGGTCGGACGTGTACCCATTGGCATAGATTTTGCCGACGATATCCTTGAATTCAGCTTCACTCTGAATCCGGAAAGCCTTCTTTCGACCCTCAAAGTGGACATCGAGCCATTCCACACTATTAGCTGGCTTCAACGCCACTGGATAGTCGAAGGGCTGTTCCACATCCCCGGCCGTCGCTTCCGCCTTGGTGATAATCCGCGTCGCTGGGTACGGCAGGCCATACTTATCGCAGACCTTGTAGAAATTTTCCTTGTTGTTCAAATGCCGCAACTTGTCGTAATCAATGTACGGGCAAATGAAGACATCCTCCAACTCGGCCTTATGCTTACTAATCAGTTCGGCATAGCCATCCCCACACCCGATTAAGATAACCGGCTCCGGATGGTTGGCATACCGTTCCTTGAGCTTACGCATGGTTTCAATCCACACGGGGTCCTCGTCGAATCCCGGAATCAATTCCAAGTTGACTACTTTTGTATAACGCGTGGGTGCCAGCTGGATACTAGCAAAGGCCTGCACGGGTTCATGATAGAGCTCATAAAATGACCGGGCCATCCCGTAAACGTTGAAGTCACTCCCCAACAAGATAGGGGTGAATTTTACGCCATTGTTTTCCATAACGATTTAAAGTCCCTTCACAACTACATTTTTCTTGTTAAACACAATCAAGGTTGTTAGCGGACGAGTCCAATAGCAACCTTGAGCGTTATCGGTGAGCCATCGCTGGCGGACCGTTAAATATTAAACTTGTGTCCGTCGTACCAGATCAACCGTCTTGGCCGTTGTCTCTTCTGGGAAGTACACTTCGTACCACAAGATAAACGTGTAGATGGTAAAGATCTTCTGCATGCTGGACTTACCGTTGATGTGTTCCCGCAGGATGTCCATCAGGGCCTCGGTATCAAAGAACTTGTGGGCCACGTCAGAATTAAAGGCTTCAATGATCCGTGACTTGTAAGGTTCCGTCTTGATCCAAGTGGCGATTGGAGATGGGAAGCCCATCTTTTCCTTCTTCGCTACCCGTTCTGGCAGTTCGGCCTCAGCCGCCGTCCGCAAGGAGACCTTGGTTTCATCGGCGTGAATCCGCGTCTTGACTGGCATCGTGGCCGCAAACTTCGCGACTTCCTTATCAACCAATGGTGTCCGCACTTCCAGCGAGTTCGCCATACTCATCCGATCGGCCTTGTGTAAGATATCGTAAGGCAACCAGGTGTTGATATCGAAGTACTGCATTTGGGTCATTTCATCCAAGCCCTTGACGTCATCGAACAGGTGCTTGGTGTAAGCCCCAGCATCCTGATTCAACTTCGGATTCTTCAAAATCTTGTTACGATCATGGTAATCAAAGACGTAGTTTACCCGGTAGTAGCGTTCACTCAACGGTTGCGCCCCGCGGACTAAGAACCGCCGACCGTGGAACCGTGGGAACTTCTCGGCAATGCCCCCGAGCATCTTACGAATTCCCTTAGGTACCCACTTCTGGTAACGCTCGAACGGAATGGCTTCCAGATACGTGTTGTATCCACCGAAGAATTCATCGGCGCCTTCACCAGACAGTGCCACCTTCACGGACTTACGCGTCCCCTTAGACAGGTAGTACAGTTGCATGGCCGATGGGTTCGAGAGGGGTTCATCCATGTAGTACATGATGGTTGGTAAAATATCGAAATAATCGTCCCCGGTCATGTACAACGGCGTGTTCTTTTGCTTGATTTCCTTGGCAAATTCCGTTGACCAACTCAGTTCACTGTACTTAGAGTTCTTGAACCCTAAGGAGAAGGACTGGATCGGCTTTAATTTAGAAGCTTCGTTCAAGACGTAGGAAGAATCGATCCCACTGGACAGGAAGCTCCCAACTTCAACGTCGGCGATCATGTGGGTCTTAACGGATTCGTCGACGATGCCGCGAATCTTCTTGGCATCCTCTTCAACCGTTTGGCTGTTGTCGATGTGATCGTAGTTAAACTTGAAGTAGCGGTGCGTCTCCGTTTCACCATTGGCCCGGTGAATGAAGTATTGCCCCGGCAAAACCTTGTAGACGTTCTTGAACATCGTGTCCCGTGATGGGATGAATTCAAAGCTCAAGTGAATCGGTAAGAGGGCTTCGTTGAATTCCTTCTTAAAGTTGGGATGTTCGAGGAACGCCTTGATTTCGGACGCCCAGAGGAACGTCTTACCGTCGTCGTAGTAGTACATAGGCTTGATCCCAAAGTGATCCCGAGCGCCAAAGACTTCGTTCTTCGTCTTGTCATAGATGGCAAAGGCGTACATCCCCCGGAGCCGATCCAACAGCTTAGGCCCCCAAGCATCGTAACCGTGAATCAAAACTTCTGAATCCACGTCCGTTTGGAATTCGTAGCCGAGCTTCTGTAAGTCTGCCCGAATTTCTTGATAGTTATAAATTTCACCGTTAAACGTTAAGACCTTTGTCTGGTCCCGGTTGTACATGGGTTGCTTTCCGTGAGCCAAGTCAATGATTGACAAGCGGCGGAACCCCATCACGGCCTGATCATCACTGAAGTAGGCTTCGTCATCCGGTCCCCGGTGCTTGATCCGGTCTGCCATATCATTAATCGTGGTAGCCGGAACATCCTTTTGATTCACATAGCCAACGAATCCACACATGTGCGTATCCCCTTTTTCCTGTTTATTATTAAGTTTCGTCTATTTTGGTCGTTCATTAAGCAATTAATGAAACACAACACCCATCATTTTAGCAAATTTATTTCGGGAATACCATATTATTAAGGATTCTTAAACGGTTCGCTGAAAATGCGTTATGACGGGGCTAAGGCGTCGAGTTCACTGAAATCGGTTACTTTAATCTGTCGACGCCCAATCGTTTCGATAATTCCGGCCGTCACTAACTGCCGGAGCTTACGGCTCAACGACTCCGGCGTCATCCCCAGATAAGCCGCCAAATCCTGCTTGCTCATCGGTAAGTCCACCGTGCCGGTCGCGTGATTGCTGAGTTCTTGTAAATATCCCGCCAGTCGGGGTAACGCGTCGGGAATTGCCAATAGCGTTGCCTGCCGTTCCGCGGCCTTCAGTCGGTCGGCCAGTGCACCCAAGAGGGCCATCGACAACGGTGGTAGCTTCTTAATCAGCGCCGTTAGTGCCGCCCGCGAGATCGTGCATAGCTCGGTTGTCTTAGTGGCTTCAGCGTATGAAGCGTGAATTTCATCGGTGAACAAGGCAATCTCGCCCACGAAGTCCCCTGGATTCAGCACCCGTAAGACCTGTTCTCGACCGTCTTCGGCCAAATGATACAACCGGACCTGTCCCTGATTGACGATATACAGGGTCTGTGAAACCTCACCCGTACTAAAGACGGTGCCCCCCTTGTCCGCGTGAATCGGTCGGGTTACCTGCGCTACTGAAGTCCTCTGATCCACTGAAAGCCGCTGAAAGATGGGCACCTGTGAAACACACTCCAGCTCCCGTTCAATCGAATGTTGATGCGTATGTCCCTGTTCCATGACGCAATCTCCTCCTTAACTAGTCATCCACCGTCCATTTTAGCAAATTATGACGGTAAATCGGTAGCAAACGCCTTATTTCCTAAAATCCCCAATTGTCAAATCAAGTGCAACACAGGACAGTAAGGCGTAAGCATAACCGGATGCATGTTCTTGAAGACCTGTGTTTTGAAGACCTGGGCGGCGCTAGCATAGCCCAGGGATTTACGTAAGCGATGGTTAAGTGCGTTTTGAATGGCTTGGATCGTTGGTAGATCAAAGTTCTTGAGAGAGATGCCCTTCGGAATGTACTCACGGATGAGACCGTTGAGATTCTCATTAGACCCTCGTTCAGAGGGCGTATAAGGATGAGCGAAGTAAACTTTGGTTCCTTGGACCTGATCTAGCTCGGCAAATTCACTGCCATTGTCAAATGTGATTGACTGGAAGTTCTTAGGACCATAGGCCGTAATGACCCCTTGAAGTGCCTGGCGGCAAGTGTCAGCGTGGTAGTCAGGAATCTTAACGATGATTTCAAAACGACTGACACGCTCGGTTAATGTCATCAGTGCGGGCTCGCTAGCAACCCGCTTGCCCTTAACTAGGTCTCCTTCCCAGTCACCCACCAAGATGCGTTGGTCGACGATAGCTGGTCGCTCATCGATTGAGCTACCCAATATCTTCTTATTCTTTCGGGAGCGAGTTCGACGAGTGCTCTTTACTCGGCGACGAAGCTTGACTGGTAAATCAGCGTTACAGAGGTCGAGATAACCTAAATCAATGTACCGATAAACCGTGGGGGTCGATGGACACGGCTTGTCCGGATAAAGTTGATGGAATCGGTGGACGAAGCTATCGACACTATCGACTCTAATCTTGGTTTTGAGTGCTTGGACTAACAGCTTGAAGAAGAGCCAGCAACGCTTTAGTAAACCCTTAGAATGGCATTTAAGGCGGTCTTTTTCATAGACAGCCTGTCCTGCTTCAGCAAAATATTGATAGTATGGCAGATAGTCGGAGTTAAGCTGGCGAACCGTGCCACGCTTGATTTCGCGTGAGATAGTACTGGGATTTCGATGAAGATTACGAGCAATTTGGCGAACAGATTGGTGGTCCTTCAAGAACGCTTCAATTTGGCCACGCTCTTCGGCAGAGAGTTGTTGGTAAGTAATGGTAGTGGTATGATTTGACTGGGTCATGGAGATACCTCTTTCTTTTTGGTTTGGTCGCTTAAAAGTATAGGTCTCCATGGCCTATTTGTTTACCCTTAATGTCTTAAGGGGTGTTGCACTTCAATTTTAAATCGGGCTATTTCCTAAAATATGCTATAGTGAAATTCATAAGAACGCGTACCATCCTGAAGGAGGAACTGTTATGACCCGTCAAACCCACCAAGCCTGTACATCCTTTCTGGCCGGCAAATTGGCCACCATCGACGGCAGCCCGCTGATTGCCCGCAACGAGGACAACGGGGTCGCCATCTGGCCCAAACGCGCCGTCGTTCACCCCGCCACCGACCAGCATCCCACGACCTTTGTCTCTCAGAACAACCAGTTCACCACGACACTGCCGGCCCACGCCGTCCAATACACCGCCGTTCCCGACAGTGATCCCAGCGCCGGCGATTACGCCGAAAGCGGGATTAACGCGCACAATGTGGCCATGAGTGCCACGGAATCCGCCTACGCCAACAGCCGCGTGCTCGGTGTCGACCCACTCGTCAGTGACGGCATCGCCGAGGACGCCATGGTCACGGTCATCTTGCCCTTCGTCGACTCGGCTCAGGCTGGAGTCAAGCGCCTCGGCCACCTGGTCGAAACGCACGGCGCGGCGGAGGCCAACGGCGTGTTGTTCTGCGATAGCGACGAGGTCTGGTACATGGAAATTGTCAGCGGCCATCACTGGGTCGCGCAACGAATTCCCGACGACATGTACGCCGTGGTTGCCAACCAGCTGGCCATTCAAGACATCGACTTCGACCGGCCCGGTGACTTCCTGACTTCCGCCAATCTTCAACACTTCGTTCAGGCCAGCCACTTGAATCCCGATGGCAATCGCTTCAACTCCCGCCACATCTTCGGGACGCAAACCGTCTTCGACGCCCACTACAACACACCGCGGGTCTGGTACGGCCACCGGCTCTTCACGCCCAGTGCCTTTGAAAATCCCACCGATCAAGAATTACCTTTTCTGCGACACGCGGAACGAAAAATCAGTGTGCCCGACGTCGCTAATCTACTGGGGTCGCACTACCAGGAGACCCCTTACGATCCGTTAGGTCACGGCACAGAGACCGAACGCCACCTCTACCGGGCCATCGGACTGTCGCGAACCGAGAATTCCCACATTCTCCAGATTAGACGCCACGTCATCCCCCGCCTGGCCGGCATCGTTTGGCAGTGCTTCGGTAACCCGGCCTTCAATCCTTACGTGCCATTCTACGCGGCCGGTGATCAGCTGGGCGTCGACTACAGCGCCAACAATCAACGCTTTACGCCCCAAAACCCTTATTGGGCGGGAAAACTACTCGAAACGCTGGGAGAGGCCCACTACCAGCAAAATCGCGAACAAATTGCGGACTTCCTCAAGCAAACGCAGTCACTGGGCATTCAGCGACTTGGCCTAGGTGATCAGTTGGATCAACCCAATGCGGCGTCACTGGGAACGTTCAATGCGGCCACCGCTGAACAATTCGCCACGGCGATTGAATCTCAGGCCGGTAAACTGCTCTGTACCAACGCTGAACAGTCCCAGCTATCCTTTAAGATGGATCAGAATTTGTGAAATGATATCGTTTTCAGAGCAAGTGCGGTATAATGAAATTAGCAGCTAGCCCCGAAAGGAATGATTATGATGGATGAAGTTGTACTGTTCAATCCTGGCGATTCAATTGGTAACTTTCACGATTATCACGAAGCCGTCCAAACGGCTCAAATCTATCAAGCCCGTCACACCGATTCCGGTCATGTGTTGGTCGTCAAAAGTGAAAAAGGCGAGCCCTCTTTTGATATTTTCCTAGCAGAATCCCAATTAGGAAACGGCCAAACCGGCCACGCGGCCAGCGAGAAGTACCGCATCAGCAAGAAACTTTAATTTTGGATAAGACGAGCGTCAACGGAAATTATTTTCGTTGGCGCCCTTTTTGTTTTGCTTTAGTTTTTCGTTTTAAACAAGGCGAGTTCGTCCTTCAGGTACCGGCCGGTCACACTCGCCGGATTCTGACTGACCGCGGTGGGCGTTCCGGTTGCCACTAGGTGCCCGCCGTTGATTCCGCCGCCCGGTCCCATGTCGATGACGTAATCCGCATTGGCAATGAGTTCCAGGTCGTGTTCGATGGCAATCACCGTGGCCCCCTGCTGAAGCAACTGGTCAAAGACCGCGACCAACTGCTGAACATCCAACGGGTGCAGGCCCACAGTCGGTTCGTCGAAAATAAACAGTGTGCCGTTCTGGCGTTTACCAATCCGTGAGACTAGCTTGAGTCGCTGCGCTTCCCCACCGGACAAAGCCGGTGTACTTTCACCCAACAACAGGTAACCCAGGCCCATATCATGTAAGGTCTGGAGGGTCTGTTCGATACCGGCCTCATCCGCGAAGACGGGTAACGCCTCATCTACGGACAGCGCTAAGACATCGGCAATACTGTACCCCTGCCATTTTACGGCCAACGTCTCGCGATTATACCGTTGCCCGTGACACTGCGGACAAACCTCCGTGATGTCCGGCAAATACTGGACGTCCAGCGAAATCTGCCCGGTCCCATTACACGTGGGGCAGGCCCCCGCCTTAACGTTATAGGAGAAGCGACTACTGGTGTACTCCTGCGCCTTGGCGGCCGGTGTGGCGGCGAACAGCCGCCGCAGCCGATTCAAAATATCCGTATACGTCGCCACCGTCGACCGCACGTTCTTCCCAACTGGCACGGAATCGACCTTCACCACGTGGCGAATCCCCGCGCGGTCCAGGTGCGTGACGTGTTGCGGTAGTGGCCGATGGTCCACGTCCGCCTCAATGGCTGGAATCAGACTGTCCAGAATCATCGTGGTCTTACCGGCCCCACTCATCCCGGTCACCGTGGTCAGGCGATTCTTGGGGAACTTCACCGCGACATCCTGAATATTGAAGCGGTGCTGAACCTCCAGACCGAGACTGCCCTTCTGCCAGAGATCCTGGTCGCTAAGCTGTGGCCGCTCTCGGAGCGTGGCGGTCCCATTGAGAAATGGGGCAATCAACGACTGCGGACTGTGGGCGATCTCGGCGACCGGTCCCTGATCGATGACCGTGCCGCCCTGCTTGCCGGCGCCGGGTCCAATCTCGATGACCTCATCGGCGGCCGCAATGATCCGCGTGTCATGGTCGACGACCACCACGGAGTTTCCTTGCGCGACCAACCCTCGAAAGGCCTTGATGAGTCCGGTGACGTTCGCCGGATGGAGGCCGACCGATGGCTCATCCAGCACGTAGAGCACGCCGGTAGTCGCACTCCGCAGTGTCCGCCCCAGCTGAATCCGTTGGAGTTCACCGGTCGACAAGGTGGCGCCGGGCCGACTCAACGTGAGGTAGTCCAGGCCGAGGTCGACCATCGGTTGGAGACTCAATAACAGTTCATCCACTAGGTCCGTCCCCAATTTATGCATCCGTTCCGGCAACCACTCGACGATCGTCTGCGCAAAGGTCCGTAGTTGATTAATCGGCAAGTCACAGACCTCGGCCAAATTTTTACCGTTGAGCTGCTGTTTGAGTCGTTTTGGATTCAGCCGCGTGCCATGACAAGTGGGACAGGTGTCGAACGTGTAAAACTTGTTCAGTTTGGCAATGGTCCGATCGTTCTTGGTCGTGGCGAGGCTGTCCTCCACCGCGGCGAAGGCGTTCTCGTAGACCGCATTGTCCATATGAAAGATTTTCCCCTTACTGCTGGGGATGTTGATGGCCACCGTCTGCTTCTTGCCGTGGAGTACCCGCTGCTTATCGGCGGCGCTCAGGTCCTTGTAAGGCACGTCAATCGGAATCCCAATAGCGTTGGCTACGATGGGCATAAAGTTCCGTCCAGGCAGATGCCACGACGCCACAGCGCCCTCCTCAATGGTCTGATCTTCATTGGCAATCAGCAGGGAGGCATCCAGCTGACGGACCTCGCCCAGTCCCCCACAGGTCGGGCAGGCGCCACCGGAATTAAAGGCGAAGTCCTCCGCCCCCGGTGCCCGAAACTTCACGCCGCACGTGGGACAGGTCACGTAGCCGTCGTTCTCCGCCACATCAAGGGTCGGCGGCACCTGGTGGCCGTTGGGACACACGGGCGACCCCAGCCGTGAAAAGACGAGTCGTAAGATATTGAGGCTCTCCGACATGGTTCCCACCGTTGATCGGACCCCGGGCACCGCCGGCCGTTGACGCAAGGCCAACGCGGATGGCAGATATTCCACGGAATCAACCGCGGCCTTCCCCATCTGATTAATTCGGCGGCGCGTAAAGGTTGACAAGGCATTGAGGTAGCGGCGCGCCCCCTCTGCGTACAGGACCCCCATGGCCAACGACGACTTGCCAGACCCACTGCGGCCGGTAATGGCCACGAACCGGTTCAGGGGAATATCAACGTTGAGATTCTTCAGATTGTTGACACGGGCGCCCCGCACCTTGATTTTTGACGGTAACTGATTAGGCATAGAAATAATGGACTCCTTTCGAAATTAGTCAGTGCTTTCATTCTACCCTAGTTATCCGGAAAATTCAGGCGACCGGCTCGACGATCGTTTTAAGGCCGAATTGCGTCCAAGTGGCAACCACTCGCACCACAACCGGTCGTTGGCTCGAACCATTTCGGCCATTTTTCTGACGAACGTGTATACTAATTTTGAGAACCGTTTATCCAAGAGATAAATCCACTATCTGAGGAGGATTTTCGTGAAAAAAACGAGCAACTTATCAACCAGTATTATTATCTTTCTGATTCTAGACGTGCTTCTGGGTATTCTCTTTTTCCTGATGGGTCAGACCATCACCTGGTCGACGATAATTGCCGCCGGGTTAGCCATCATCTACTGGGCTTGTCCCCAGATTGGGCGATTAGTGGGCTTGAACCGCCCCCAACCAACTTCCCCCACAGTCACTGCCAATCAGCCGTACGCCGACTACTATCAGTTGAATTGTCAACTGGATAAGGATACCTGTCCGGACTGTGGCGCACGGGACGGCCGGATTTATCGCACGGATGAAGCCCTGCCTGGCCGTAACTATCCGCCCTTTCATCCCGGCTGCCGCTGTACAGTGACGCCCTGCACGGGAGAGTTGCCCGCAGCCCCTGACCGTCAGTACCGCGATCCCCAGACAAATGCCCTCAAGACGGGCCCCTATCTGACCTACGCAGCTTGGCGACAGGCCATGCTGAAACAATATGGTCCGACCGTCTTTTCACCTAAAAATTCGCAAAAATGATTGTTCCCGTTCACCCAAATCGGTATACTTGAAAACATTAGGGGGCGAGAACGATGGTACGATGGCTACCGTTTATTTTAGTCAGTATCCTCTGGGCAACCCTGTGTCTACGTGACTGGTCCCAGCACCGCTTCCGGCGAATCTGGTGGTGGTTGGGCTGTTGGGGCCTCAACGCCCTGACCTGGACGCCAATCGCCATTACCTTGGGCGGTAGCGTTGGTCAGATTCAGTCTTTCCAGTGGGCCGGGGGTACCTGGGTCTTATGGCCGCTACAGCCAGCAGGAATCGACGCGTCATTCTGGTTAAATATCGTCATGACGGTGCCGCAGGGAATCATCTGGCAATACAATCACAGCGTTCATCGGTGGCGGCAATGGCTGCTGGTGGGGCTGGCAACGGGATTCACCCTGGAAGCCGGTCAGGCGCTCTTCAATCGCCTGGTCAGCCTCGGGCGCTGGGTCGATATCAATGATGTCATTACCAACTGTCTGGGTGTGATGATTGGCGCAACCGTGATGTGGCTCTGCCAACGTCGCTATCCAGACCTAAAATGAGGAGGAACACGCGATGTTCATGACAACTGGTGGGCTAAACCGGGCCCACACGATTCAGGGGATTTTAACTGCAACGACCCATACGATGCTTCGGTCGGAAAAACCCGATCAATTCGAGTTATTCGATGATTTGTTCACCGAGGCCAAACAAAAGCTGATGGCCCAGGCCCAGGAGAATGCCGCCGATGGCCTGATCAACGTGCGGTTTAACACCGAGGTTGTTCGCATGAACGTGGCCCCCAAATTTCTGGTGGTGCACGCCTACGGAACGGCCGTGAAATTCCCGAAATAAAAAAATTTAAATTAGGGGTTCACATTTATACACGGATAGTGTAGTATATTACTTGTTGTTGAGTTGCCCCGATGGCGGAACTGGCAGACGCGCAGCGTTCAGGTCGCTGTTTGAGAGATCAAGTACAGGTTCGAATCCTGCTCGGGGCATCATTTAACAAAGAAAAGGAACGCTGAGAAATCAGCGTTTTTTTTTGTTCAAAATTTTTGAACCCGATCAAGCCACCCGCTTCCCATCATTGAAACGGTTATGTTCAGCAGAGAGTCAAGTCAACGTGAATCGCGTTGAGCAAAAGTGAAACCTTGTTGATCGCATTTCTGCTAAATGATTTGCGGAAATTTTGCACATCTTTTTGCCAACTTTTCCCGACATAATTGTTATAGTCTCTCTCCATATTTCTGTTTCACCACGCTACCCTAGCGCAAACTTTCTGGCTAACACAATTTTCTCATTATCATTTTCATAAAATTTAACTTTCCATTTGAGAATCTTCTGGTATACTTAAGCAGTCTTATCAACCGACTGTTTAATTGACAACTTTAATCACCGTAGCTTCACCTATTTCGTTTTATTCATTAAAAAACTGCGATCAGGGGATCATCTTTTTTTAAAGGTCCTGTCAGGCTTACGCCTATTGCACATACCCTGTACAATTTCCCATCATTTCATTTATCTATGAATGATGGTATTTCCCATGTCTACCCATAAACATGCCGTTCATTGGTCGATATGCTATATAATTAATCTAGTGTGACGTTTAAGCGAAGCTGTCCGACAGTTAACCTGTTCACGTGCACACCTGACTGCAGTTTTCAGTCAACATGCAAGATGTTTTACTTGCCAGTAGCAATTTAATTGTATACAATACTCTGGAAAGTAGACGAAAGGAGGCCAATGCAATGGCAGACGTTAATCCTGTCCTGTTGGACGAACAATTATGCTTCTCAATTTATTCGGCCAGCAAGAAATTTAATCATTTTTACCAAAGTGCCCTCGCGCCCTTTGGCTTAACCTACCCCCAATATATCGCAATGTTGGTGCTCTGGGAAAAGGCACCGCTCACCGTGCATCAACTCGGTGAACGGCTGGAGCTGGACAGTGGTACTCTGACTCCGCTATTGAAGCGTCTTGAAAAACAAGGCTGGGTCAGCCGGGTCCGGAGTCAAACCGACGAACGCCAGGTCCTCATTCATTTAACTGAAATGGCCACCACGAAACGTGATGAAGTCTATTCTCGAATCGGTCAATGCCAAACCTTACTGGGCATGTCTTCCGAGGAGATTGACGACATGATGTCCGAACTGGTCACCGTCAAGGAACAACTCGATACGGTCAGTCACAAACGACTGATCGCCAAAGAAGTCGATAAGATCAACTAAAAATGACCAACGCCCCCTATTCGAGTGTGTTGGTCGTTTTTTTAGTTATGTAGCTGAGGGGTGAAAGCTAGAATCCGCAGTGTGCCAAGGATAAGACTCATTATAATACGATAATCGCGTACTGGCCGCCTTACCGTTCGCCAAATTTGGTCTGGATCGCGGTGGGCAGGACCGGGAAAAGCCCAAGAACGGTCTTTTCCCTCGCTTTGAGCCGTCAACCCGCGTCTCAAAGACGCCATTTTCCAAGCAAAATCCTTGGAAAATCCCACGGCTGAGACCAAATTTGACTCACTCACGGCTACTTGAAGTGTATCCAATTAAATCGGCCAAACGTGGTCACGCCAGCGATGTTACCGTAAGTTTAATGGGTTTCAACCAGCGTAACCGGAGGCAGCCAGAGATGGAGGTAGCCGTGGCAGCGGTGTTAGCTGACGTTTTGAGTCAGCTTACAGCGCGGGACGTGTTTGGAGACTGGCGATTCTTGTCAGGCTTCAAGCCGAGCCGGAGGACCGCTTCTCAGGCCGCAGGCGGTCCCCACAGCGCCGGAATCTCTGGCAGCCGCAGGTGACAGCGGTGACTCATTTAATGGCGACAAGTTTTGTCAGCTGGGGATTGAAGCAGGTTTGCGAACTTTCAACCTTCAGTTATGTAGACTGGCAATCATGGCGACTACCGCAATCAGATTGTTAAAGCCGTGCATCACCATCGTGGCCTGAATCTTATCCGTCCGGCGATAAACGTAAGCGAACGTGCCACCCATCATCGCATAGATCAGCCAGCTAATGGGATTATTACTCTGGTGCACCAGCGAAAAGACGACGCCACTGACCACTACCGGAAGCCAAAAAGCCTTGGCCGGAAAGCAACCGCCCACAAGAAGCCCTCGAAAAGTGAGTTCCTCCAGAATTGGTGAGGCCAAGACCGCCGTGAGACTCAACATGACCAGTGTTAAGGTGCTGTGGCCCATGATATCAGCGATGAGCGTATTGTTCTTCGTGCTGGTTTCGCCAAACAATCCCGCATTGACCAAGCTTAAGACAATCTCGACCCCAATCATGAAGGCGTACCCCTTCGCCATCAGTTTCCAATCCTGCCGTGTGAGTCGTTGCCACCGAACGGGATGAACTCGCCAATACAGCCAGCCGCCCAAGGCAATGGCCACCGCAAATCCCAGCAGATAGCCCGTTGCCCATAGCCCACGCTGCAGAGATGTACCGTGCGTCATGAAGGTCAATGGAATCTGAACAACCGAGACGACGACAATCATAATTAGAACCCAGCCAAAGTTCCAATAGCTCGGTCCTTGCTCCTTTAGTTGCACGTTATCATTCCCTTTTTCATTTTGTTTTCTTGCTAAACAAACCCCTCATCCCCCTTACACTACCAGTCTTTTGACGCTGTCAGCGGAATTTTGTGAGAAATTTGCTAAATATTTATATTTTAATAGCATTTTTGACCATTCTGCGTTACTATAGGGTTGCGGGTAAGTTTGAACTAACTTCAACTTACGCGTGAGGCTTCTGTCCTCATTCAACAGACAGATTTCATTTTACTCCCCCAAAGTAGATGAAATTTTTACAACATAATCCCTCAATTATGTTGTAACCTTACTCTTTGGCCATTGCGACTTATCGTAATGGCTTTTTTTGTGCCCAATTTTGGGCCATCACTCGTCATCTTCAACCGATCGGTGGGGCCATAATTCCCAGAATAGCCAGAAATTCACCACCGTGGCCAACACCAGACCACCGAAGCCAAAGAGCACCTTCGCCCAGCCCACGAGCGCCCAGGCCAGCAAGCCCCACATCGTTCCGCCAATAATCAAACCGGTCATCAGAATAATCAGAATTGTCGTGACCACTTTCATCGGTGCGCGCTCCCTTCACGTTGTCATGCTAAAAGCTTACCACGTTTCGGATAATTTATCGAAAGCAATTTTAGCCCTCACCTGCTTTCAAACTGATCGAACCAATGCTGCCAATCGCAAATCGTGCAATCGCTTGCAACGGCGCTGTTTTAGCGTTTTACCTCATCATTATTTTAGGCCATTTAAGGGGAATTAATTGCTTATTGGCAAATGGTACCCTAAGATAAATGGTGAATGAATACACTAAGTTATAGCAGAAAGGACGACGATCAAGCTTGAAAATCATTACTTTACACGTTTTAGATGATTCCCTACAGGTGAGCTACGCGCCGGCTGGTCAACCGGCCGCCCAACGCCAATTTACAATTGCTTATAATTCGAATCAGGGAATCGGTGAGAATCTGGAGAACCTCCGCGTGAAACTCGTGGGACTCGACGTTGACGCCGCCGTCATCGACAACGCCCTCAGCTACCCCTTCTCCGATACGGTAGTGGGCATCAATCACCAACGCATCGATATTGGGTTAGCCATCACCAACATGCTCAACATCCCCGTCGTCAGCAGTCAGGCCATTGCTGAACAAGGCCTAGACGCCGCGTTGAAAGCAAAGCGCGACTATCTAAGCTGGCATCTGGATTATTACGGCCAGTACCAAGGTAAACGTAACTACGGCCAGGAAGCCATGCTGACTGTGGGAAACGGCTTCTTCGGCCTACGCGGCGCCTACACGGAAGCCCACGCCGACAAAGACAACTATCCGGGCATGTACACAGCCGGACTCTACGATCAGCTGACGACCAACATTAACGGTCGGCAAATCACCAACGAAGACCTGGTGAACCTGCCTAACGCTCAGGCCCTGACCTTTGGTGTCGACCACCAGAATCCCTTCCAGATTAAGGCCAGCGACATTCAAGACATCTACCGGAGCCTTGACCTGCATACCGGGGCGCTAACCACCACCATGCTGGTCCAGCTTTCCACGGGGCATAGCCTCCAAATTAAGACCACTAAGTTGGCCAACATGCACGACTGGCACCGGTTGAGTATTCAATACAGCGTGACCCCCCTCAACTTCGCGGGATCCCTGCAGATCTACTCCGAGATAGATGGTAGCGTTATCAACGCTAACGTTGACCGGTATGCCGCCTTCAATCAACGTCACATCAAGGTTACCGGCACCGGTCAGCAGCCCGATACCATTTACCTGGAAGGTCAGACGCACACTTCGCAGGTCAACTTCATCTTGGGGTCTCATTTGGCAGGACCCGGCCAGGCCCTACCAGCACCGGTGGACGTTCGGCCCAACGCCGAACAACACATCCAGCAGATGCGCTCGGTCGCCGTTCAGCCTAACCAGACCTACACCTTCGAGAAGAACGTGGTCCTCTTTACCAGCCGTGAAACGAAGACCGATCTGATGACCGCGGCTAGTGCCGAATTACCTAAGACCACGTTTGCCGATTCGCTGTCCAGCAACACCGCGTACTGGCAGAAGCGGTGGCAAGACACCGACATTCAGATTACCGGCGACATCACGGCTCAGAAGCTGACACGCGTCAACCTCTATCATCTGTTCATCTCCACGCAGGCCATCGCTTCCGGCAAGATTGACGCCTCGGTCAACGCCCGGGGGCTCGATGGTGAAGCCTACAGAGGGCACGTCTTCTGGGATGAAATGTTCGACCTACCCGTCTACGCCTTGCACGATCCGCAGTTAGCCAAGCAACTTCTGATGTACCGGTATCGTCGTTTACCCGCAGCCAAGCAGAACGCTCAGAAGGCCGGTTTCGCCGGCGCCATGTATCCTTGGCAATCCGGGGCCAGCGGGGATGAACAGTCGCAAGTTGTTCACCTGAATCCGCTGACGAACACCTGGGACCCCGATTATTCCTCATTGCAGCGCCACATTTCACTGGCCGTGGCCTATAACGTCATCATGTATACTCACATCACGGGTGATCAGGACTTCATGACCGATTACGGCCTAGAAATGCTAGAAGAAATTGCGCAGTTCTGGCTCAGCAAGGCAAAGTATGACCAGCAAACCAAGCGCTACACCATCGACCAGGTCATGGGCCCCGACGAATTCCACGAGAATTATCCTAACGCCGATGCAACCGGCCTCAGTAACGACGCCTACACCAACCTCATGGTCACCTGGCTCTTCAACAAGTTGACCGATCTGCGGCACCATTTGCCACAAGCCAAGGTCCAGACGGTCGATCAAAAGACCGACTTCACCAAGGCCGTAGCCGAGAAACTCTACGGTGTCAGTCACCACTTAAAGCTCGATATTAACGAGGACGGCATCATCGGGCAATTCGAGGGCTACTTCAAGCTACCCCAACTCGACTTCAGCAAGTACCAGAAGAAGTACGGGGACATTTCCCGGATGGATCGGATCCTGAAGGCCGAGGGCAAGACGCCTGACGCCTACCAAGTGGCCAAGCAGGCCGATGCACTAATGGCCTTTTATAGCTTGGACGCCAAGACCGTGATGGGGTTGCTCAAACAATTAGGCTACGACTTACCGCAACAGGCCCTGTTAAAGAACCTACAGTTCTACCTTGACCGGACAACCCACGGCTCCACCCTTTCTCGTATCGTCTACGCCGTTCTGACGGCGATGGCGGGTAACATGGACCAGTCGTGGCAACTCTTCTCTCAGGCCCTGTTATCGGACTATTACGACATTCAAGGCGGTACGACCGCCGAAGGGATTCACCTCGGTGTCATGGGTGCCGTCACCCTGATGTCGACGCGGCATTACGCCGGTGTCGACGTGCTGGCACCGGAGATTACGGTGATGCCTCATCTGCCAAAACAGTGGCAGGCCTTGCGTTTCAATCAACTCGTTCGGGGCATCCGCTACCACTTTGAGATCGATCATCACCAAGTCAAGGTGACGGCCGACCACGCTACGACGCTCACTATTGGTCAACATCAAGTTTCACTAAAACCGCAACAACCCGCAACTATTTCATATTAAGGAGTGTTTTTCATGACAAAGTTCGCTGATATTAAAGGATTCGTTTTTGATTTAGATGGGGTCATTACCGATACGTCGGTACTCCACGGTAACGCCTGGCACCAACTCGCCGACTACCTAGGGGTTGCCTGGAGTGACGAACTCGCCAATGGCCTCAAGGGTATTAGCCGCATGGATTCTCTGGAAATGATCCTGAAAGCTGGGGGCAAGGAAAACGACTACACCCAGGCTCAAAAGGAAGAACTCGCCACCAAGAAGAATACGAACTACGTGGCCGAGGTCGATAAGATGACGCCTGCCAACATTTTGCCGGGGATGAAGGCCTTCCTCGATGATCTGCGGGCCAAGGGGTATCAATTGTCGTTGGCTTCCGCTTCTAAGAACGCTCCCCGCGTCCTCAGCAAGCTGGAATTGGCCGACTATTTCCCCAAGGTCGTTGACCCGGCCAGCCTAACCCACGGTAAGCCCGACCCCGAGATCTACACCAAGGGGGCCGAACTGTTGAACCTACCTGCCGCCCAGTGTATCGGGGTAGAAGATGCCGCGGCCGGGGTCCAAGCCATTAACGCGGCTGGTGAAGTCTCCCTCGGTATCGGCGACGCCACGGAATTGGGCGCTGCCGACATGGTCTTCGCCAATACGGCGGACGTCACGTTAACTAACATTGAAAAGAAACTCGGCTAAGCCTGTTGTTTAAGGCTACTGGACAGCTACGATCACGCGGCTGTCCTTTTTGTTTGCCCGCGATTACATCCCCCTTACTTAGTACTAATGGAAAAATGGCGGATTTTGTTGCGGTTTGACGGTTGAGTTTAGGAAAACTTAGGAAACTGGTCAGCAATAAGTTTATTAACCAATCAAAAATGGTGCCTCCATCATCCCTTTCAACCTCGCAGGAATAGACGATGCACCATTTTAGTTTCTCTTTTTATCAATTAATAATGTTTCAAGTGTTCTTTCTTGGAAAATGGCGTCTTTGAGACGCGGGCTGACGGCTCAAAGCGAGGGAAAAGACCGCCCTTGGGTTTTTCCCGATCCTGCCCACAGCAATCCAGACCAAATTTGGCGAACGGTAAGGCGGTCAGCACGCGACTACCCTATTATAGTGGGCGTTATCCTTGTTACACTGAGGATTCTAGCTGTTTTCTAGCGTTTAATCTTCGAAACGGCATTCGATTGAATCCAACGATGATAACCATGGGGGCTAACGATTTGAACATAGGTCTTCTTTTTATGACCAATACGCAGTTTGACCCGCTTAATCAGACGCCACTTAATTTTAGAGTCCTTAGTCAATCCAACTTTGTACTTCAAGTGCATATCATAAAAATAAGGACGATGTTTCTTCAGATGCACCATTTGAGCATGTTTAAGCCTCTTCACTGAAATGACTTTAATCCTAACCCGCTTATGTTTAGTCTTAACGGTTGGCTTGTGCTCCGGCTTGCTACTCTGTACAGCATCCGGTTTAGTGACCGCCTTGTTTACTTCTGAGTCCACTGAAGTCGACGGTATCGTCACATTCGGTCGTGAAGGTGCCTTGGGCGCTGGATAAGCTCGTTCCTCCTTATCGTTTGAAACTAAGTACTTAGACTTCAAGACCTCCTGCTGATACTTCGTAAATCCTAGACCGTTCACCAAATAACTGGGCATATTCTTGTAATAGCTGTTAATCTCACGATAATACTCTCGTAGCCAACTATATTGAACATGATGCTGATACCGTTCCGACAACATAAAATCTTTAGCAATTGTACTAGTATCCATGCCCAGCGCCGACATAATCAAAACAGAGGCAATCCCCGTCCGATCCTTACCAGATGAACAATGAAACAAAGTCGCTCCCCGCTGAGTCAAGAGACCATCCAAAAACTTCTTGTAACCTGTCATCGCCGAATAACTAAACTCTAATTGATGATTATAAAATCCGGCATCGCCAGGCTTATTCTCCTTAGCATCTTCGAAATCACCACTTGCATTCGTATTAAGACCAGCATTCGCAAACTTGCCTAGAATAGAAATGTTTTCCCAAGTGGCCTGTGGAATTTGCTTATCCTCACGCCCTTTGATTTGGCCAGCGGTACGCATATCGACAACATGTTTAACATCATGACTCTGTAGGACTTTAATATCTTCAGCAGTAAATTTCGATAGGTTTGCCGAACGTAATAACCGGTTGGTTTTGATTTTCCATTTTCCGTCAGCCGTCACATACCCACCTAAATCACGCGTATTATTATTACTCGAAGCATCACTCAATTTGAGGCGAGCACCCGGTGCGCCAGTTGCTGGCTCTTCTGGTACATCAAATGTTTTAGGTAAACTAGTTGGCAGATCGTTCGGATCATATGGCAATTTGGGCTTCGCGTTTGGCTTACCTGGCACTACGTTAGGCTTCACGCCACCATTTCCACTTGCACTGGAACCAGAATTTTGACCATTATTTGGCTGCGTTGGGACAACCGGCTTGTGCTCACCGTTATTGGCCACTTCGCTTCCATTCGGTACCGTAGCGACATTGGTTGCCGCATCGCGAGTTACACCATTCGCTAAGGCTGAGGTTACGGGTAAACCGGCATTCATCAAAGTTAACGTCAGAATAGCTAAACTCAGTGAGTGCTTCAAACGTTTATTCATGAAATCCCTCCAAAAGACATATTTTGTTGCCAATTACTAAAGTACCGAAACTTTATTTATTTCTGATTAACATCGCGTATCATTAATGTAAACGATTAATTTATATTCATGAAAGCGCAACATCTTTCTCAGGAGTCACGACCGATCGATTACATGCCTGCCTTTCACAACTATCCCCCTACTTAGTACTAATGGAAAAATGGCGGATTTTGTTGCAGCATGTCGGCCGAGTTTAGGAAAACTTATGAAACGGGATGTAAGGATTACCGGATTACCCATGTGCTGAGCAACGCTTGAAACAACCTCGACAGTAGCCGTGGGATTGTCCGAGCGGCGGTTACCGGTTAGACAATAGTGACTCCCACCGCGTTCAGCTCATTCTGCGCGAACGGCAAGACAGTCACTACCAGTATTACCCCCAAGATTTACCCACAATAAAACGGCATGTCCGTCAGCCCCACAAGCCGTGGGAACCGGCAGACATGCCGTTCTGATCTTCATCATTTTATTGAGCCTACCGAATCAGGCCGAAATGCCGCAAGCCCTTAACAATTCCGTCGTCCATGTTTCCAGCGGTCACATAAGCCGCCTTGTTCTTGGCTTGGAAGACTCCGTTACCCATGGCAATCGGGATGTCCACTTCATCAAACATCTGGAGATCATTTAAGCCATCCCCAAACGCGTAGCTCTTGACGTCGGTCAGTCCCGCTTCCTTGAGGAAGGTTCGAATCCCCGTCTGCTTGGTAACGCCCGTCTGCATGGTATCGAGTGCCCGCGGATTATTCCGGACAAACGACAGCGTCCCGGCAAACTTTTCTTGGTAGAGCCGTTCCTTATCCCGATTGAAGACGTTGAGAAAGTTAATCTCCTGGTGCTGGTACCACGTCGGGTCCACCTGAGCGTCCAACCGTAATAATTTAAAGTTATCGGTGGTATCCTGGTTAGCCTGACTCAACCGGAACCCACGATTGTTGAAGTACCCCAGCGGATCACCCTGCTCCTTAGCAAACGCCGTAATGGCGTCCAAGGTCTCTCGGTCAATGACCGCGGCCGTTAATTTTTTACCTTGATATTGGACGTAACTCCCGTTAGCACTGACCACAGCGTCAATGCCGGTCGCGTCCAAGACGTATTGAATCTCAAAAATGTTTCTTCCAGTCGCAATAACTGGTAGAATATGATGTTGTTGCATTTCTTGAATGGCTGCGACACTTGTCGGTAAAACATTCTTGTTGTCGTCAAATAAAGTACCATCCAGATCAAAAAAGACGATTGCTTGATACATTTAATCAACCTCCTAATCCACTAATACCAACGGTTTCATTATACAACAATGACCAAAGTACTGGAAATGGCGAAAATTTTTCTTCCCGGCAGATGTAGTAGTCAGTCATTTTATGGTACACTATATCTTGTATTTCGAATAAAAGAGGGGCTATCATGGTGATAATTACAGCTGGAATGATCGGAGTCGGCAAAACGACTCTAACTGGAAAAATCGCATCACACTTAAACACGCAAGCATTCTTCGAACCCGTTGGTGATAACCCGGTGTTACCACTTTATTACCGGGATCCAAAGCAATACGGTTTCTTGCTACAAATCTACTTCTTGAACAAACGCTTCAGTATGATTAAGCGCGCGCTCGCGGACGACAACAACGTCTTAGACCGCTCCATCTACGAAGACGCCCTGTTCACGCGAGAAAACAACGCTGAGGGTAACATCACGGACACCGAGCTTGAGGTTTACTTACAACTCCTCGACAACATGATGAACGAACTCGATGAACTGCCAAAGAAGGCGCCAGACTTACTGGTCTATGCGGACGCCGACTTTGACACCATCCTTCACCGGATCAAGAAGCGTGGTCGGGACTACGAACAATTCGACAACAACCCCGAATTGGAATCCTACTACAAGAAGATGTGGACGGCCTACCAAGGGTGGTTCGCCGACTATGACATCAGCCCTAAGATCAAGATTGACTTGCAAAAGTACGACCTTGACCAACCTGGCAACACTGAAATTGTCCTGAGCCAAATCGACGATGCCTTAAAGGACATCCGCACCGATGCGACGGTCTAACTAAAACAAAAAATCTCCCCCAAGCCACTTGGTTTGGGGGAGATTTTTTTGTCTAGTGATCCGCCGTTTCGGATGGTAACAGAATAATTTGACTATCGCCATCATCGTAAGCCAATACGGTTTCTGGTAGTTCGGGAGCATAAGCGAAATTGGTATCAAACCCCGCACTGAGCGCACCGGGTTGATCATCATCGTCCATTTGAACGTATTCAAATGTGGTCGTTCCCTGGTTATTGTGTAACTTGAACGTCAGTAAATTCTCCAACGGGAAGACCCCTTGAAGATCGTGGTCGATAATTTTCCAAACGGCGTCGATCATGTCGCCGGGTAGAACCGCAACGGTGCCATAACTGGCATAACGTGCATGATTTTTTTCGAACATTTTCTTCGCCTCCACTCTCGGTCATTTAGAACTATTATACCGTACTCCCCTTTAAAACGGGAATAATTACGCTTGATGATCGCTAAGACTCTGTGTTTCCTTGCGGTCAAACAGGTTAACGATAAATGACAGAACAATCAATAGCGCACCTGCAATAAAGATCACATGCAAGCCTTGGTACAGAATACCATGTAATGTCGGTAAAAGGTTAGCTGGCAACTCTTTGGCCGTCTGTGGGTTAATCAACTTATTCATCATTGCCAGATTGGTTCCGGCATGACTGGCCACGCCACGCGCCATGGCCACGTTCATGATAATTCCCAGGACCGACACCATGACGGTCTGACCCAGCGTCCGGGCCAACGTGTTAAAAGATGTGGCCACGCCGATCTCGTCGACGGCCACTTTGCTCTGCACCGTGACGGTCGTGGTGGTGATCGTAATCCCAAATCCGGTCCCACAGATTGCCGCAATCACGAAGAAGCTCCAGAATGGTGTGGTTGCGGGAATCACAGCCATGGTGACCGCACCAATCAGTACCAATGTTAGACTGATATTGACAATTTGATACGGGGACCGTTTCATCAATAATTTACCCGCGATGAAGGACCCAACAATCCACATCAGAGAGCTAGGCGTAATCGCGAACCCGGCTTCGGACGCTTTCAGGCCCAACAGCCCCTGCGTCCAAGTGGGAAGATAAACTTCAAAGCCCATGATGAACCCACTCAATAGTGCCGCAATTAAGTTCTGCACCACGAAGGTCCGGTTGGCAAATAGCGCCATGGGAATCAGTGGATCAGCCGCTCGCTTTTCCCGGTGAATAAATATCCAGAACGCGGCGATGGCCACGGTGAAGCCAGCGACGACCCAGACAACGTTGAGGTCACCCTCACCCAGTAGCTGGAATGTCAGCATGACCGCCAATAAACCTACGGACAGCCAAATACAGCCGGCCCAGTCCATGCTGAAGGCCTTGCGTTGCGTCTGTTCATTCAGGTAGAACCAGATCAACCCCATCGTGACAATCCCAATCGGAATGTTGATGAAGAAGATCCAGTGCCAGCTGAGTTGGTCGACGATGAAGCCCCCCAGTAAGGGTGCAACCACTGCCGCAATCCCCCAAGCAGAACCGTTGAGACCCATCACGCGGGCCCGCTGCTCTACCGGGTAGATATCGGCTAGAATCGTAAAGGAGACGGGCATAATCGCGCCGGCACCGATACCCTGCAACGCTCGCCAGGCAATCAGCGTCTCCATGCTGTGGGACATCCCCGATAGCGTGGACCCCAAGACGAAGATGAATAGGCCGACGAGGAACACCACTTTCCGTCCCATCGTATCAGCCAATTTACCATAGATGGGCGTGGCAATAGCGCTGGTCAGCAAGAAGATCGAGAAGACCCAGTTCATCAGGGCCACCCCGCGTAAATCACCGACGATGGTTGGCATGGCAGTGGAGACGATGGTCCCTTCAACGGCGGACATGAACGTTGCCACAAATACGGCAATCGTTACAACCTTAACGTTTGTTTGTTTCTTTTTCATAATTTCCTCCTACCGTTGGGCCCCACCACACAACGAAACTGAGTAGCCAAGCGCGCTACTTCCCAAGTTCTGTTTGAAACAGTAATACTTTATATTATCACGGGTCACCTCTAAAAATACAACCCCTGATGACAATAAACCAGTGAAGGGCTTCATGATTGTGCTTGCTGGCCGCCTTGTTGGCCGCCTTACCACAGCCGATAGTGAGCCCAAGATGAGCTCAGCCGTGGGATTATCTGAACGGCGTGAGCCGGTTAGATAATGGCGACTTGGAAACACCGGTTTTTGGTGATTCCAAGCGAGGAGAAAGACCGCTCCTTAGGCTTTCTCCGTCCTGCCCATCGCGTTCCAGCTCATCTTGGGCGAACGGTAAGGCGACCAGCTCACACAAGGCGGCTGTGATAGAATGCCTGGCAGACGCGGATTACTCGCCCAATTAATTTTAGCCACCAACTCAAAAATCCTGCTGGCAAGCCGTTGGCCCACTAGCAGGATTTCAATTTAAACGTTAATCAGCATGCTTTACTTGCAAGCAGCCTTCAAGGCATCAACCTTGTCCGTGTGTTCCCAAGGCAAGTCGATGTCGGTCCGACCAAAGTGGCCGTACGCAGCGGTTTGCTTGTAGATTGGCCGCTTCAAGTCTAACATCTTGATGATGCCAGCAGGACGCAGGTCAAAGAGTTGACGCACGGCCTGAGCTAATTTAGCTTCCGAAACGGTCCCGGTGCCAAACGTGTTGATGGAGACAGAAACGGGTTCAGCCACCCCAATCGCGTAGGCAATCTGCACTTCACATTCGCTGGCCAACTTGGCCGCCACGATGTTCTTGGCGATGTAACGGGCAGCGTAACTCGCTGAACGGTCCACCTTCGTGGCATCCTTACCGGAAAAGGCCCCACCACCATGGTGCGCAGCGCCACCATAAGTGTCCACGATGATCTTCCGGCCAGTCAAACCGGCATCCCCTTGAGGACCCCCGATGACGAAGCGGCCCGTAGGATTAATGAAGTACTTGGTCTGATCATCCAACAGCTTGGCTGGAATCACGTCTTTAACGACCTTGTCGATCACGTCTTGACGAATCTGATCCAACGTCACGTCGGGATCGTGTTGCGTGCTCAAGACGACCGTGTCGACACGTAATGGCTTGCCATCATCATCGTATTCAACGGTGACTTCCGCCTTAGCGTCTGGCCGTAAATAATCAATGGTACCCATCTTCCGCAAGCTAGCAATCCGCCGCATTAGAGCGTGACTGAGCGTAATTGGTAGAGGCATCAATTCTGGTGTCTCATCGATGGCGTAACCAAACATTAACCCTTGGTCACCTGCACCAATCTTATCTAATGGATCTTCGTCCCCTTCACGCGTTTCGTAGGAGTCATCGACCCCTTGCGCAATGTCGGGTGATTGTTCGTCGATGGCGACTAAGACGGCACAGTTGTCACCGTCGAAGCCATATTGGCCATCCGTGTATCCAATTTCTTTAATGGTCTGACGGACCACCTTTTGGATGTCCACGTAAGCCTTGGTTGAGATTTCACCGAAGACCAGCACCAAGCCGGTCGTCACGGAAGTCTCGCAGGCCACCCGTGAATCCGGATCCTGAGCCAGTAAGGCGTCCAAGATGGCGTCACTGATCTGATCAGCGATTTTATCTGGATGGCCTTCTGAGACGGATTCTGATGTAAATAAATGTCGTTCTTGCAATGGATATTCCCCCTAGATAGTGTTGACGACGAGTTGACCGATAATCTCGCGTCAGTCGGTTACAAGGCAGCTTCACGTGATCCGTGAATCCTATCGGGAATTGACTCATAACTTAAGCATTCTAACATATATCACGGGTGGTTAAAAGAAAGCTTGCCGTTTTTTTGAAAAGAATGATTGACCACGCACAAAACAATATCTATTATAAAAGACAATACTAATATTTGTTGAAATGGAGCGATTCCATGACCACAATCATGGCCTTCTTTAAAAATCGAACGGTCCAGCAGCTGTTCATCTTTGCCTTTTTTCAAAATATCCTCTGGTGGGTCGCCGGGTCGACCGCGGCGACGGGCACGCCCCTGGCTACCGATGTCAAAATCTACCTCGGCGGATACGGGATGCTACTGGCAGCCGGCTACTTTCTGATCCTAAAACGCCATTTTCAATCCCACATCGGGCCAATTCTCGTGGTGGCTGCCGCCACGCTGGGGTTTCTGGCGGCGCCACACGACCACCTGATTCAGCTATACGCGCTACTACTCTGCGTGTTTTTGGTGCTCGCGTGCATCCCCCAATTAGGTCTACAATCCGCTTATGGCCTCGTGGTCTTTAGCTTTCTGGCAGGCTGTGGCGTTCCGGTAATTCTCTTCTTTCTACGAAATCATTACCTGGCAACCCAATTTCTCCTACCGTTAATTCCCCTCGTCGCCAGCTACCTGCTCTTCTTCGAGCGCGACTACTTGCCCGCCGAACGCGATTGGCGATGGACGCTGGTGACACCAGCCGTCATGTTAATCGCCCTGCTCTTTTTGGACTTGTCTTGGCGGGTCCTGTTCGCCGCAATCTTTGCTCTGGCCTATTGGTGGTTGCAGCCCAAGATCAACGACCGTTATCAACTGGTCACGACCAGCGTCGTCCAATTACTTCTCGGCCTACTAATTTTTAACTAGGCGGCTAACGATTTAGTTATGTAATTTTAAAGTTTCGCTAAGCTCGGCGGCAATCGGTCCCGTTCGGTGAATTCCCGTGTTAAAATGGGGCATCATTGAAATTGGAGGAACTCCTATGCCTGAAATCAAAGTGATCGGTGACATCCTCAGCGGTAAATTTCAGCCCACGCTAACTGGAAACACCATTGTCGACGCTGCCCTGATCGATCGCTTTTGTCAGAGCCTAATCACGGCTTTATCCCTATCTCCACAATCAGTTCAAGCCGAACACCACTGGGATCTGGTGGTTGACCCGACTACTATCTACGTCGTTGATGAGCACATTCTTAACGCTAGCGGCCATCAACATCGCCTGGCGAATATTGTCCCGGTGAGCCACACTGAGCTCCTACGTGGCCAAATTGGGGCGACTAAGCGGCGATTAGCGACAATTTTAGCAGCCCAGTCATCGGCAAACTAATGAATCCAACCGGCATGAAAATAGCGGTTGGATTTTTTCTTTACCTCTTTTTTGACTTGCGTTCACGCGAAACGTGAGCCAAGGGACGTTTGATGCGCCCCTTAGCCCACGTTTCAATTACCAACTCAGCGGTTCAACTTAACTATCGTGCGCAATCCGGCTCACGCTTTAGGTGAAATCCTTGATGTGCAACAACGAACCCCGTAGCCATAATGACCGGACTTCCAATCGCTGCTGGAGTAACATAAGTCCGTCGACCAGCTGACAGGGCCGACCGTCGACGTAAAATTGCGATTTTTTCCAATACAGATGCTGATTTTGAATGTCAAACGTCCGTCTGATCTTGTACCCGAAGTTGGTGTAGGTCAGCGTCTCGACCGCAGTCCCCTGCTCAACAACGCACTGGTCGGCCTGTAAGAGTTCTGCGGCGGGAAAAGAGAACTTGCGATGCGACTTACGGTCCCAGAATTCTAACTGATAGGTCGCCGCCACGGACTGCTGGAGGAAGTGTCCCACGTGTCGAAAGAAGTTCAGCCGAAAGTGGGTCAAATCGGTGACGTCGCGGTAAAACAAGCGCTGATGATGGTAATTATCCAAAGGTTCACGTAGCTGGCGTTCAACTTCAATCGTCAATTGTCGATGGGCCTGGCGAGAAGCGAGGAAGCGGTCGATCACATCGCGATCCTGAGCTGTTAAGGGCTGATTACGCGTCTCGTTCGGGAATAAGGTCAATTGCTCATTGGCGTCAGTTGTCATAGTTACTCCTTTTTCGGGCCTCTTAAGCAGGCCTCCATAATCTTACTTTAGCACGTCGGACGTACAATTAACAATTGATATTGTTTGCGTTCTGTCTTACATATCTGATTAATGCGCAGATTATGCATTTTTACACGGTGGCTACGGGATTTTAACTGCATGAACAGTCAATTATCGCTTATTCATGCAGAAAAAATTGTCGTGGCACTCGTCAAAATTCATGGCGATCACTTCGGATTTTGATTCAGTTGTAATTACCGGCTAATACCGGTAACATGATGGTCAAGAACCCTAAGGAGGATACTGATTATGCCAGAAATTTTAGTCACCACCACGGAAAAGATTCCCGGACAGGACTACGAGGTATTGGGCGAGGTCTTCGGCCTGACGACGCAGTCTAAGAACATCATGCGAAACATCGGCGCGTCACTCAAAAACGTCGTGGGCGGTGAGATCAAGGACTACACCAAAATGTTGAATGAATCGCGAAATATTGCCATCGAACGGTTACGGGCCAATGCGATTGCCATGGGCGCCGATGCCGTGGTCATGATGCGTTTTGATTCCGGTTCCATTGGCACGGACATGCAATCCGTGGCCGCTTACGGGACCGCCGTGAAATATCGATAATTGCCCCACATTCGGTAAAGTGTTACTATAGAATGTTCGTTACATTCGAAATATAATTAACTTAATAAAAAGAGCAGTTAAAGTGACTCTATAAAAAGAGTTCTACTTTATCTGCTCTTTTTTTGCGTGTTTTCAATTTTTAGAAAGCGCTTTTTCGATAATTTTACAAGTGGCCACAATGCCTAATGTGTAACGCTTTTCGCGGTGTTACAGGTCTTTTTCGACCATTTATATCCACATCGACAAGATTGTCCCCCGAAAACTATCCACACTCGACATTATGGCATAACACCTCTTCCACTCCCCGTTCTATACTGACGATAGTCAATAAGATATTACACAACCGAATTGTAAAACGTTCGGAAATAAGAAAGAGGTCATTCAAATGTTAAAGAAAGTTGTTAAATGGACAGTTTTAGTCGTTGCCACCATCGTCTTAACTCTGGCCAGTTTCAGTTCCACGATCTTCGCTTCCGCTAGCAAGCCCACACCATCTTGGGGGAGCTGGGATGATACTACGATTACTTACAAGACCAACACCTCTTCTAAGTACTACAAGAGTGTTTGGAAGAACGCCGTTAAGCGTTGGAACAAGGTCGGCGTTGTTCAGTTAAAGGCTGCTAAGAGCGGTGAAAAGGCTGACATCACCTTAACTTCTTCCAAGTCATTAAGCACCAAGAGCGGCAAGTTGGCCGGTTACACGAACTACTCTTACTTAAAGAAAAGCGATAACAACCAGATCGTTTCCGCCAAGTCCACGTTGAACCGGAGTCTCTTAACCAAGTACGGTTACACCAAGAGTCAACGGACCAACGTTGCCACCCATGAAATTGGCCATGCTTTAGGCCTGAGCCACTCCGGTGACAAGTCCAGCGTGATGTACGCTTCCGACCGTTACGCTTCCATCGACCATCAAGACAAGGTTGGTTTACAAGACGCCTACAACGCTTAAAACATCTAACAACAAACTTTCTTATTTGACTGACAGACTCTAGCTTGTCCGGCTAGAGTCTTTTTTTGCGCCACAATAAGGGGTCATAGACGCCATCCCGTCAGACGGTCATAAACGCTTGTTGGTGGGCTTTTTCTAGGGGTGCCGTCATTTGTCAAGGTTGCTGTTCCACGGTAGTTAACGGCTGGTTGGCTAAGGTCATGGCACGTGCTCTGCCCCCCATTCATTAGCGCTCATTATGCTAATCACCTGGACAGTTCTTTCCTATTTAATTTGCTATTTATCGGTAAGCTTTGATACGTCCCTATATCTCCGGTGAAAGAGCGCGGAGAAGACTTTCCGACTGCTAATCCCCTTCCCACCCACTAGGACCTGTTGTGCCTTGTAACGTATCCTATAGCTTTAACCTACCACGCAATTGTCTAGGTCAATCCCGCTTGATCAGCACCCGCTTAGATAGCCGATTGGGCCGTATGACTCTCACTACCTACGTGCGAGCGTAAACAGAAATGGCCTGCCCTCAAAACTCGAGGACAGGTCATTTCTTCCAATATGACTATTCGTAGAAACGAAGACGCCTAACACCCACATGGACAAAGCTCAATTGGGTGGTTACTTGCTTTTGCTGAACAACGTGACTAGAAGCAGCGTACCCGTGACCAGGGGACCGAACAGTATCAGTAAGAAGCTTATCAATAGGTGTTCACAGAATATGTAGATCAGACTAAAAACTTCACCAATGCTTCGCGTGGTCCCTATTGCGTAGTACCAGGGATACGCGGGTATACCATTTGATGTCGAGGTTCTGTTTTTACCACGCCTAATAAACAAGTATCCCAATTTTCCCCGTAACCATGGATAACACAATAACCAGCTTAGAAATATCCAGACAGTATAGGGGGTTATCGGAACTAACCACCCATTCTTAGTATGTTGCGTATTCCAAGTTAGCAGAATTATCATTAAAAATGCCCCGTAAAGTAAGAATAACAAGTATCTCAGCACGCTTTTCATGATTTCACTTTCTTCCCCTAAAGATTGTCTAGTTCCCTACAGATCACGTTTCCCTTACTCAATCGCATCATAAACTTTTCTTTGGCTTCCAAATTGCTCTCTACCGTTCATAAATTATATAATATGCTCAACCTACTCAGCGTGCTTTTCCAATACCCGATCCGCTGTTTTCTCTACCATATTCCTTGCGCTCACTCCCTATCACAATTTCGTAGCAAGGAACCATCAGGTACAGTTAAGAGCTAACTGAAGCCCAGGATAAAGGCGTATAGTTTCGCTCCCCTCACCTTAGCCTCCACAGCCGAATGAAGATGCTTGACCACGGCTACTAGCCCGGATCGTTTGTGCGGAGACATAGGCGAACATTTTAACCGTTAAAAAAAACGACAAACATTGATTTCTCAACGTTTGTCGCATCTTTATGAAGACCGAACATGTTCTTTGTGATACCGGAGGTGGGGTTCGAACCCACACGACCTCAACGGTCACTGGATTTTGAGTCCAGCGCGTCTGCCAGTTCCGCCACTCCGGCAAAAAAATACTGATTGGATACACCCAGTCAAAGGTGGTAATCGGATTCGAACCGACGATGAAGGTTTTGCAGACCTCTGCCTTACCACTTGGCTATACCACCATAATCGCCTATCCAATCTGACTGGACCAGCTGAAATACTTCAAGATGCCCCAATCTAGGGCGGTATGTGGGAATCGAACCCACGCGTGCCGGAACCACAATCCGGTGTGTTAACCCCTTCACCAATACCGCCATCACATTACAAACAGGGATAGTAGGAGTTGAACCCACATCGACGGTTTTGGAGACCGTTGTTCTACCATTGAACTATATCCCTATAATGATGGTGGGGAGTGGATTCGAACCACCGAACCCGAAGGAGCGGATTTACAGTCCGCCGCGTTTAGCCAGACTTCGCTACCCCACCATAAATGGCGCGGGACGGAATCGAACCGCCGACACATGGAGCTTCAATCCATTGCTCTACCAACTGAGCTACCGAGCCATACCATCATGTAATATGTTTGTTGTGTATTAAATTGTTAATAACATAACAACGGTCCGTACGAGACTCGAACTCGTGATCTCCTGCGTGACAGGCAGGCGTCCTAAACCAACTAGACCAACGGACCATAATGTATTATGTTATATGGAGGATACAGGGCTCGAACCTGTGACCCTCTGCTTGTAAGGCAGACGCTCTCCCAACTGAGCTAATCCTCCAAAATGACCCGTACGGGATTCGAACCCATGTTACCGCCGTGAAAGGGCGGTGTCTTAAACCACTTGACCAACGGGTCATACTTATGAAACGGAGAGTGAGGGATTCGAACCCTCGAAACAGGTTAGTACCCGTTTACAGCATTTCCAATGCTGCTCCTTCAGCCACTCGGACAACTCTCCATTATTAAGCTCCGGCAGGCGGGCTCGAACCGTCGACAACCTGATTAACAGTCAGGTGCTCTACCAACTGAGCTATGCCGGAATAATCGCGTGGCAACGTCCTATCCTCGCAGGGGGCGATCCCCCAACTACTATCGGCGTGCTAAAGCTTAACTTCCGTGTTCGGCATGGGAACGGGTGTATCCTTTAGGCTATCGCCACCACACTACTGAGAGCTTATTCTCTCAAAACTAGACATCATCAATTACTTTCCAACGGAAACAACCACGTTTTCAACTTGGTTAAGTCCTCGACCGATTAGTACTGGTCCGCTCCACGCCTCACGGCGCTGCTACTTCCAGCCTATCTACCTGATCATCTCTCAGGGGTCTTACTTCCATATAGGAATGGGAAATCTCATCTCGAGGCGAGTTTCACACTTAGATGCTTTCAGCGTTTATCTCATCCATACATAGCTACCCAGCGATGCGCCTGGCGGCACAACTGGTACACCAGCGGTATGTCCATCCCGGTCCTCTCGTACTAAGGACAGCTCCTCTCAAATTTCCTACGCCCGCGACGGATAGGGACCGAACTGTCTCACGACGTTCTGAACCCAGCTCGCGTACCGCTTTAATGGGCGAACAGCCCAACCCTTGGGACCGACTACAGCCCCAGGATGCGATGAGCCGACATCGAGGTGCCAAACCTCCCGTCGATGTGGACTCTTGGGGGAGATAAGCCTGTTATCCCCAGGGTAGCTTTTATCCGTTGAGCGATGGCCCTTCCATACGGTACCACCGGATCACTAAGCCCGACTTTCGTCCCTGCTCGACCTGTCTGTCTCGCAGTCAAGCTCTCTTCTGCCTTTACACTCGACGAATGATTTCCAACCATTCTGAGAGAACCTTTGGGCGCCTCCGTTACTTTTTAGGAGGCGACCGCCCCAGTCAAACTGCCCACCTGACACTGTCTCCCACCACGATTAGTGGTGTGGGTTAGAGTGTTCACACAGCGAGGGTCGTATCCCACCAGCGCCTCACTCGAAACTAGCGTTCCGAGTTCTACGGCTCCGACCTATCCTGTACAAGCTGTGTCAACACCCAATATCAAGCTACAGTAAAGCTCCATGGGGTCTTTCCGTCCTGTCGCGGGTAACCTGCATCTTCACAGGTAATATAATTTCACCGAGTCTCTCGTTGAGACAGTGCCCAGATCGTTACGCCTTTCGTGCGGGTCGGAACTTACCCGACAAGGAATTTCGCTACCTTAGGACCGTTATAGTTACGGCCGCCGTTTACTGGGGCTTCATTTCTGGGCTTCGCCGAAGCTAACTCATCCACTTAACCTTCCAGCACCGGGCAGGCGTCAGCCCCTATACGTCATCTTACGATTTTGCAGAAACCTGTGTTTTTGATAAACAGTCGCCTGGGCCTTTTCACTGCGGCTACACTTGCGTGTAGCACCCCTTCTCCCGAAGTTACGGGGTCATTTTGCCGAGTTCCTTAACGAGAGTTCACTCGCTCACCTTAGGATACTCTCCTCGACTACCTGTGTCGGTTTGCGGTACGGGTAATTAATCACTAACTAGAAGCTTTTCTCGGCAGTGTGACATCTGGCGCTTCCCTACTAAAATTCGGTCCTCGTCACGCCTTGTCCTTAGCGATAAGCATTTAACTCATCGCCAGACTTGACGCTTGAACACACATTTCCAATCGTGTGCACACCATAGCCTCCTGCGTCCCTCCATCGTTCAAACATGATTAACTAGTACAGGAATATCAACCTGTTATCCATCGCCTACGCTTCTCAGCCTCGGCTTAGGTCCCGACTAACCCTGGGAGGACGAGCCTTCCCAGGAAACCTTAGTCATTCGGTGGATCAGATTCTCACTGATCTTTCGCTACTCATACCGGCATTCTCACTTCTAAGCGCTCCACTAGTCCTTGCGGTCTAGCTTCGTTGCCCTTAGAACGCTCTCCTATCACGCGACCTATTGGTCGCATCCACAATTTCGGTAACATGCTTAGCCCCGGTATATTTTCGGCGCGGGATCACTCGGCTAGTGAGCTATTACGCACTCTTTAAATGGTGGCTGCTTCTGAGCCAACATCCTAGCTGTCTATGCAACTCCACATCCTTTTCCACTCAGCATGTATTTAGGGACCTTAATTGGTGGTCTGGGCTGTTCCCTTTCGACGGTGGATCTTATCACTCATCGTCTGACTCCCGGATATAAATCTGTGGCATTCGGAGTTTATCTGAATTCAGTAACCCATGACGGGCCCCTAGTCCAAACAGTGGCTCTACCTCCACGATTCTTAACTCCGAGGCTAACCCTAAAGCTATTTCGGAGAGAACCAGCTATCTCCAAGTTCGTTTGGAATTTCACCGCTATCCACACCTCATCCCAGCATTTTTCAACATACACGGGTTCGGTCCTCCAGTGCGCTTTACCGCACCTTCAACCTGGACATGGATAGGTCACCTGGTTTCGGGTCTACGTCAATTTACTGAAACGCCCGTTTCAGACTCGCTTTCGCTACGGCTCCGGTCTTTCCACCTTAACCTTGCAAATTAACGTAACTCGCCGGTTCATTCTACAAAAGGCACGCTATCACCCATTAACGGGCTCTAACTAATTGTAGGCACATGGTTTCAGGAACTATTTCACTCCGCTTCCGCGGTGCTTTTCACCTTTCCCTCACGGTACTGGTTCACTATCGGTCACTAGGGAGTATTTAGCCTTGGGAGATGGTCCTCCCGGATTCCGACCACGTTTCACGTGTGTGGCCGTACTCAGGATACTGAACTGAGGGTCAACGATTTCATCTACGGGGGTATCACCCTCTGTGCCGAGCCTTCCCAGACTCTTCGATTATCATTGACTTTGGTAACTCAAATGTTCAGTCCTACAACCCCAAAGAGCAAGCTCTTTGGTTTGGGCTATTCCCCGTTCGCTCGCCGCTACTTAGGGAATCGATTTTTCTTTCTATTCCTGTGGGTACTTAGATGTTTCAGTTCCCCACGTCTGCCTCAACTCAAGTATGTATTCCCTGAGTTGTAATTACTGATTAAAGTAATTGGGTTTCCCCATTCGGAAATCTCCGGATCAAAGCTTACGTACAGCTCCCCGAAGCATATCGGTGTTAGTCCCGTCCTTCATCGGCTCCTAGTACCAAGGCATCCACCATGCGCCCTTCATAACTTAACCTAACGATTACGTCGTAATCGCTGATTAATTGAGTATTAGCGATATAAACTAATTAAAAAACTCAAAAATACGCAGTTGTTTCTCGGTTTAATTATCTTAATAATTAAAGGAAAATAATTGATAATATCTAGTTTTCAAAGAACAAATTCCTTGGCACTTTACGTGCCAATGGAGAATAGCGGGATCGAACCGCTGACCCCCTGCTTGCAAAGCAGGTGCTCTCCCATCTGAGCTAATTCCCCAAAATGATGACCTTGCGGTCAATGGGCATAAATGGACTCGAACCATCGACCTCACGCTTATCAGGCGTGCGCTCTAAACCAGCTGAGCTATACGCCCAAAATCATTTAGCAAAATCATATAATTATGAGAGTAGACCTCTCAAAACTGACCATTGTTTCGACAAAGTATGTGTAGCCTCCGTATATTCCTTAGAAAGGAGGTGATCCAGCCGCAGGTTCTCCTACGGCTACCTTGTTACGACTTCACCCTAATCATCTGTCCCACCTTAGACGGCTGACTCCCGAAGGTTATCTCACCGGCTTTGGGTGTTACAAACTCTCATGGTGTGACGGGCGGTGTGTACAAGGCCCGGGAACGTATTCACCGTGGCATGCTGATCCGCGATTACTAGCGATTCCAACTTCATGTAGGCGAGTTGCAGCCTACAATCCGAACTGAGAACGGCTTTAAGAGATTAGCTTGGCCTCACGACTTCGCGACTCGTTGTACCGTCCATTGTAGCACGTGTGTAGCCCAGGTCATAAGGGGCATGATGATTTGACGTCATCCCCACCTTCCTCCGGTTTGTCACCGGCAGTCTCACCAGAGTGCCCAACTGAATGCTGGCAACTGATAATAAGGGTTGCGCTCGTTGCGGGACTTAACCCAACATCTCACGACACGAGCTGACGACAACCATGCACCACCTGTCATTCTGTCCCCGAAGGGAACGTCTTATCTCTAAGATTGGCAGAAGATGTCAAGACCTGGTAAGGTTCTTCGCGTAGCTTCGAATTAAACCACATGCTCCACCGCTTGTGCGGGCCCCCGTCAATTCCTTTGAGTTTCAACCTTGCGGTCGTACTCCCCAGGCGGAGTGCTTAATGCGTTAGCTACGGCACTGAAGGGCGGAAACCCTCCAACACCTAGCACTCATCGTTTACGGCATGGACTACCAGGGTATCTAATCCTGTTTGCTACCCATGCTTTCGAGCCTCAGCGTCAGTTACAGACTAGACAGCCGCCTTCGCCACTGGTGTTCTTCCATATATCTACGCATTCCACCGCTACACATGGAGTTCCACTGTCCTCTTCTGCACTCAAGTCTCCCAGTTTCCGATGCACTTCTCCGGTTAAGCCGAAGGCTTTCACATCAGACTTAAGAAACCGCCTGCGCTCGCTTTACGCCCAATAAATCCGGACAACGCTTGCCACCTACGTATTACCGCGGCTGCTGGCACGTAGTTAGCCGTGGCTTTCTGGTTAAATACCGTCAACTCCTGAACAGTTACTCTCAGGAGTGTTCTTCTTTAACAACAGAGTTTTACGAGCCGAAACCCTTCTTCACTCACGCGGCATTGCTCCATCAGACTTTCGTCCATTGTGGAAGATTCCCTACTGCTGCCTCCCGTAGGAGTTTGGGCCGTGTCTCAGTCCCAATGTGGCCGATTACCCTCTCAGGTCGGCTACGTATCATTGTCTTGGTGGGCCTTTACCTCACCAACTAACTAATACGCCGCGGGTCCATCCAGAAGTGATAGCCGAAACCACCTTTCAAACAAAAACCATGCGGTTTTTGTTGTTATACGGTATTAGCACCTGTTTCCAAGTGTTATCCCCTGCTTCTGGGCAAGTTACCCACGTGTTACTCACCAGTTCGCCACTCGCTTCATTGTTGAAATCAGTGCAAGCACGTCAATTAACGGAAGCTCGTTCGACTTGCATGTATTAGGCATGCCGCCAGCGTTCGTCCTGAGCCAGGATCAAACTCTCATCTTATAGATGATGTGCTTGAATAGCTCATCGATTGTTGTTACATTTTTAAAAGCGAATTGACTTCGCAAATATTGTTTGGGTTTGATATAAATATCAAACCGCCCTACACATATTTGGTTTGTCGAAACAATGTTCAGTTTTCAAAGGTCTACCAAGTTATCTAATGAAGCATTTGCTCCGTGACAACTTTTAAAGTATATCATGCTGTCAATTTACTGTCAACTGATTTTTTCAATATATTTTGAATAAATATTGAATTTTGGAAGCTCAGTTGAATAAATATTCTCAACAACGATTACTACTATATCAATTATCAATCAGACCGTCAAGCCTTTTTTTAAATTAATTATGTCGCAATCTTTCGTTGCTGTTACAATGTTTGTCCTGTAAATGACAACAGAAAATAGTTTACCAATATCTGCGACTATGGTCAAGTAAAAAATGAATATTTACTGAAATTAGTTTGATGTTTTATGCGAAAGCCCGTCACACCGGCACTTCCACTCCTGTAAAAATACCCATTCTGATCACCCCACTACCCCCACGTACTCACACTGGTCTAGCTCGGAAACCCATTAATCTACCAAAAAAGCCGCAATCACCGTTAAGTGATCACGACCCTTAATCAATCTATTTTAATTCTGGCGCATCCGTCTTATAGTCCGACACGGTACTCTTACCATTGTTCTTCGCCAAAACACTGGTCTTTTCCGACTTCTCTGCGTCCGCTAAACGTTCCATCGCCGGCTTCAGCTTATAGGTAAAGGACGTCTTGTCCACCTTCTTAAAGCCCTTCGGTGTGTAGAACCGTAGCAGGTCACCGTAGATAACCCGATCGGATAAGGACAGTTCCGTCGTGACATGGTTTTGAAGCTTGGCAACTGCCTTCTTCTGCGCCGCCGTCAACTCCAAGACTTTCCCCGTCTGCGTATCGTAGACGGTGCCCCCTACCTTGGTATACTTCGGCGAAACAAAGTTACCGTCACGGAAGGCCACCGTTTGATTCCGATTCTTAGCCAAGAGATCTTGCCCAAACTGAATCGTATCCGTGTTCTTAACGCCTAACAGATCCAGCAAGGTCGGCAGGACATCAATCTCACCACCATAGGTATGATTAATGCCCCCCTTGAGTCCATTGGCGTGAATCATGAATGGCACCTTCTGGAATTGGGCCAAGTCATAGCTGGTAACCTTGCTCTTGCCCAACAGCTGCGCAATCGCGGGACGGTGGTTGTTCGAAATACCATAGTGGTCCCCATAGGCCACGATCACACTATTCTTATACAACCCGACCTTCTTCAGGTAGCTCAAGAACTCGGCAAAGGATTGATCGAGGTAGTGGGCCGTCTGCACGTAAGGGTCCACCGTCTTATCCCCCGTCTTAGTTGCTGGGAAGTCCGTGTTCTTCTTATCCAACTCATAGGGATAATGGTTTGTCAGCGTAATCAGCTTCGCATAAAATGGCTGCGGTAACTGCTCAATATACTTAGCCGACTGTTTGAAGAAGATCTTATCCTTCAAACCATAGCCGACACTATACCCCGGTTTCTCCGTATAGTAGCTGGAGCTAAAGAAGTATTGATATCCCCAGGACTTGTACGTGTTATCCCGGTTCCAGAAGCTGGGAACATCCCCATGGAATGCCGCCGTCGTATAGCCGTCCTCTTGACTCAGGATCGCTGGGGCCGCCTGGAACGTGTTCTGCGTCCCATAGGTGGTCATCGCCGAACCCTGTGGCAGGCCAAACAGAGAGTTTTCCAACATCATTTCAGCATCGGAGGTCTTCCCTTGGGCCACCTGATTATAGAAGTTATCAAATGACAGGGTATTATTGTTATGGTAGAACTTATTCAACGTCGGGGTGACTTCCTTCCCGTCAACCTTGTAGTCGATCAGGAATTGTTGGAAACTCTCCAAGTGAATGATGAAGACGTTCTTCCCCTTCTCCTTGCCATAGTATGACACGTTGGGACTAACCCGATTTTGCTTCAGATATTTCAGCACACTCTTCATGTCCGAGGCATTCGCACTCGCCCGCGTGGCACTCTCCTTTTGCGTCTGGTAGGCGTTAAAGGCCGCATACTCATTCAGGCCGAGATACTTCACGATATAGTTATTGTCAAATGTCCGGGTCAGAAGCCCCGTTCGATCGGCGTTCGCCATACCAAACTCCGCGAACATCAGAGCAAACGACAACACCGTCAGTGAGAAAGCGTACCGCCGCTTAAACGGTCGCGCATCAATCTTACTGACGTGCGTGGCCAGTAGAATAATTAAAACCACAATATCGACATAAACAAAAAAATCATACAAATGCGTAATCTGAGCCAGACTCTTACCCAGGTTATTGCCCACAGAACTAGAGCCCTTCATAATCCCAAAGGACAAGAAGTCCGAGAACTCTCGGTAGTAGACCACATTTGCAAAAATCCAGGTTGATTCCAGTACATCAATAATCAGCATCAACCAATAGGCTAATCGCCCCCGGAAATACAGGGCGATCCCGAACACCAACAGAGCGGCCGGTAGTGGGTTAATCAGCAGTAAAAACTGTTGAACACTCCCCTTAGCACCTAAAGTAAACTCGGTCTGATAGGCAATGTAAGTTTTTACCCAAAATAAAACGACGATTAAAAGGAAAAATCCCATCCGGGTATTTAACCAGTTCGTCTTTCGCTTAAAAAAGTTCGCCATTACGACTGCCTCCACATAGTAATTAACATCTCTCAAGTATAGCGGATATTGCGAGGTAATCAATCCGATTACAGAACCTTTGGAAAAAATTCAATCTTTCATCATTATAAAAAAACAAAACTATGGCCACCCATAGTTTTGTCTTAGTTATCCGTCAATAAATCAAACAGTTCGATAGCAACTAAATCGATGTTATCAAATTCAAAAGTCGTTTCCGGATTGTGTTCAGTTAACGTGTACGTGTGAGTGGCTTGGTTAAAGACAACCGTTGCCTGCTCAACGCCTTCTTTTTCGAAACGACGGGGTTGTGGCTCGTCGGTGGCATCCTCTTGCATCGCCTTTAAGCGATTGATGATACCGATCAATTGAGATTCTTCCATGGTTGGTCCCCTTTCTAGCTTTCCCTTATGATTTTACCAAACTTAGCACGAGATGACACGCCCTAATGCAGAAAAACTCACGGATTTCACAAATCCGACTCTTCTGTCACCTTATCTGGACGAATCACCATGGCAACCAAGCCCGCCAGCATCCCAAAGTAGTAGGTCAACAAGCGCCATAGAATCATTGCTAAGACCAATTTACTATTTGACGTGATGTAGCTTCGGAAAATCATTTCAAAACTATACTCGGCCCCACCAGAGCCTCCTGGAATAGGAAACAGAGAAATCACCATGACAATCAGAATATGGAAACTCGTCACCATAACGATATTGGCCGTGGTGTACCCCAGTGACAGCATAATGAAGTAAGGGATCAAGTAGTAAAAGGCCAATTGAAAGAAAGTAATCACAAAGACGCGGAGCATGAGCTTGCCCTTGCCGCTGATGCGGACACTCTCCGCGTAAAAGGAATCAATCTTACTATTCAGGCTATCTTCGATTCGGTGAAATCGTTCGGCCTTCATGAACCAGTGGAAGGGATACAGGAGCACTCCGACCATCTTCTTGGTAAACGAATACCAAAACATAATCATCAAGAGTCCCACAATAACGGCCAGATGAATGGTGAAACCAAAGATCACCAGCCAGGAGAGTGCGTGGAGCTTGTCTTGAATCTGTTGAAACCCAATAATCAGTGCAATGATAAAGTTAATCACGATCATTGACTGATAGACCACGAACTTCATCAGTAAGACCGAACTCGCTTTCCCAGCATCCACTCCGGTCTGCATCAGGGCAAATAGTTGTGCGGGCTGACCACCGGAAGAAAACGGGGTAATCCCGTTAAACAACTGCTCCACCAGTGGAATTCGCACGGCATCCTTAAAAGTAAAGCCCTCGATTCGATCGGAAATAAAAACCTTCACGATCCAGGACTCCAAGCCTAAATACAGAATCATGCATAAAATGGCGACCCCAAACCACCAGAAGTTAATATGCACAAAGTCATTGACCAAAACAGAAAACTTAATGTCCCGGAGTGAATACGCAAAAATCGCAAATCCCAAGAGGAACATCAAAGCCAGTACCCATTTATTTCGTCGTGACATTCAACTTACCCCTCTTTTGCTTGTTGCGTATAGAACTTCCGCCAAATCTCAGTGAGGTGTTCCTCGGAGTAACGATCGGCGGCCGCGAGACTCTGCTGACGCCAGTGCGCCAACGCCGCCGGATCATGCGGTAGGCTGTGAAGCTGCGCGTTCATCTCGTCATAGTCCTGTGCGGGTTGGTAGTCCCCGGCAATGATGGCCTGGTAAAGATCCAAGTCCCGCAGCAGCACCGGCGTCCCCGTACTAAAGGCTTCTAGCACAGACATCGGAAAGAGTTCATTGAAGGACGGCAGCAAGAAGAGGTCCGCCAGATTGTAGTAGTCCACAAGTTGTTCCCGGGGCACAATCCCCGGAAAGCTCAGATTAGCCGGTGGATCGTCCACGACCTTCTTCAAGGCCGCGTACCCATCCGTCATCCGGCCAAACGAAAAGCCACCCGCCCAGACAAACTGAATCTGCGGATTGTTTCGCGCCAGTTTGATGAAGTCAAATAACCCCTTGCGCTCCTGAATTTGGCCAATCCCCAGCACGGTAAACTTCTGTGGATCATAGCCATAGTGTTGCCGTAGCGCCAACTTACGGTCCTGGTCGACCGGATAGAACTCCTTACGACTCACAAAGTTAGGAATATACGTCACCCGTTCGGCCGGGATTCCGTAGGCCACTAACTTGGGAATAAAGGTCGGATTGACCACCACAATGTGGTCCATCCGTTTGTAAAAGGCAATCACGTATTTATAAAAGATTGACCGGAAAGGCTGGGGAATCTTCAAACTCCCTTCCAACGTTTCCGGCAAAAAATGAACGTAACCAATCTTCCGGCCTCGTCCGGGTAAGAAGGTCGACAGGTAATACGTCGGGTTAATCGTGTGGTAGTGGGTCACATCGACGCGACCATACCGATTAACCGTCACCTGAAACTCATCCTTCAGCCGGGTAGCCAGTAGATTCATTAGTTCATTGTAAGCACTCCCCACGCCCTGTCCCTTAACGGAATCAGCCTTGGAGAACATGTTAATTTTTAGCATTCAATTGCTCCTCTAATCACTAAAGTCTGGGGTATCCTCGTGCGTGGCTTCGTAGCTGGCCTGCGCGTCTTGATAGAACGAAATGACCCGCTGACCAAACGTATCCGCAGAAATCTCGGCTAATTTGCGCGCCAAAAGGTCTGGATCTTGCTCCTCATCCCCGTGCTTGAGGTAGTCAATCACGTTGGCGACCATCTCGTCTTCGGTCTTAAACGTTACACCGAGCGTCCGCTTAGACAATAATTCATCCGTATACGGACTGGTCATCACCACGATCTTCGTCCCCGCGGCCATCGCTTCAATATAGGTCAGTCCCTGCGACTCTGAATCGGATGACGATAGAAAGACGTTGGCCATGTGGTAGTAACGAAAGACATCGTTATTATTCACCTGACCCGTAAACGTCACGTGATCCGTGAGCTGAGCGTCTTTGACCTGTTGCTCCAGATCCGCTTTAGCCGGTCCATCTCCCACGATCAGTAGCTGTGCGTCGGGCACGGCCGCTAAAATCTTAGGCATCGCGGCAATACTTTCCTTGATATTCTTCTCGTAAGCCAACCGGCTCAGTGACAGAATTACCGGCGTATCCGGCTGATAACCCAGATCACGCCGCAGATTAGCCGTATCCGGTTGTTCATACTGGTGGAGATTAACCCCGGTGGGAATCACCCGAATCGGCGCCTTGACGCCATAATCCGTTAAGGTCGTCAGTACGCGATCACTCGGTGCCACGACCCCCGTAAGGTGATAACAGAAGGCCAACGTCCCCTGTTTAACGTGGACGGGCTTCAGAATCTTCCCGTTAGCCACGTAGTGTAAGTAATCCTCATACATCGTGTGGTAGGTGTGCAGACACGGAATCTCAAGGTTCCGCGCCACAAACTTTCCAATCCACCCCATCGAAAACTCGGTCTGCGTGTGGACGATATCTAGATTCAATTCCTTTGCAATCTGATAAGCTTGAAACAATCCCCGTACCGCAATCCGCCGCTCCGTAAAGGACACGAACGGAATACTTGAAAAGCGGAACACATTGCGTTCGTACACGTTACGCTCGACGTTTGGATCGGTCGTCGTAAAGATGTAGACTTGGTGTCCCTGCTTTTCCAATTGATCCCGCAGCGTCTTAATCGACGTTGCGACCCCACTCACTTGAGGGAAATAGGTATCCGTAAATAAGCCAATGTTCATCGCCAATCCCCCTTGCGTCTGTGTTTGGCTAAAAGTTTTGGAGCTTCGCTTTGTACAATCATCACAATTATATGGGTTTGGCTAGGCGATTGCAAACGTCAGCCGTCATCGCAAGAAAATCTCATCATTTAACCGACTAAACCGATACACGATTGCCGAGCGACTGGCCTTAACCGTCGGAACGGTTGGCAAACAAAAGGCCCTGCAACATCATCGTGATTTGCAGGGCTTCTTCGTTGTTTTAAATTAATAGTTGCGTGCTAACCGCCTTCGTAACCACAGGCGGTCCCCACAGCGTCGGAATCTCTGGCAGCCGCAGGTGGCATTGATGACTAATTTAATGGCGGTAGACCTTGTCAGCTTGAGCGTGCGCGCGACCTTTCAACCGTTGCCCACTGATCAGGCTTAAAACCAACAATCTTGTCATCATTAACCAGCCCTGATTCCCCGATCAGCCGTGTTGCGCAACCACCGTGATTTATTTCAAGACGTCTGGAACCGCCGCTTGGACCATCGTCACGACTTCCTGGCTGGTGCTGGCGGAATTCACCGTTGTTTCGGCCAATGACGCCAACTCGTGGGCGTCCAACTGACTGATCAGCTGGCGCGTCTTGAGGATTGACCCGGGCGCCATGGAGAATTCGTCCAGGCCCATCCCCAGCAGTAACGGCAACGCAATTGGGTCACCCGCCATTTCACCACACATCGCAACTGGGATTCCCGCCGCGTGTCCCGCCGAGATGACGTGATCGAGCAGTCGTAAAATCGCCGGATGATAGGGTTGGTACAGATAAGCCACGTTTTGATTGGTTCGATCAGCGGCCAGCGTGTAGCCAATAAGGTCGTTGGTCCCAATGCTCATGAAGTCCACTTCATTGGCGAACCGGTCAGCCAATAACGCCGCGGCCGGCACCTCGACCATCATCCCCACGGCAATCTTCCCCATCGGAACGCGCTTGGCGGTTAACTTCGACCGCTCATCATCATAAATGGCCTTGGCCTGCCGCAACTCATCCAGCGTGGCAATCATCGGAAACATAATCTTCAAGTGCCCGAAGGCGGAGGCCCGAATCAAAGCCCGTAACTGACTGCGAAAGACCTGTTGGTGGGCTAGGCTCTGCCGGATGGCTCGCGCACCCATGAAGGGATTCGCTTCATTTTGTGACGGGCGATACGGTAGCGGCTTGTCTCCGCCGACGTCCAACGTCCGAATCACCACCGGCCGCGGACTTAACTGCTCGAGTACCTGTCGGTAAATGGCAAACTGCTCGTCTTCGGTCGGCAGGTGTTGCGCGTCCAAATAGAGAAATTCCGTTCGGAACAACCCGACACCCTCGGCCCCGCTGGCCAACACCCGAGGGAGATCCGTGGCCGTGCCCATATTGGCGGCCAGCGTCACGCCGACGCCATCCTTAGAGACCGTCTCGTAGTGCGTCAACTTCTCCAATCGCCGTTGGTTCTTCACGCGCTGCGCCATTGTGCGCCGGGCCACTGCAATCTCATCGGCCGTGGGCCCGACCGTCACGTTGCCCTGCGTCCCATTAACGATGATCAGCTCACCGTTCGTTAACTCGTGAGTCGCCGCCTGGGTTCCCACCACGGCGGGAATATTCAGCGACCGCGCCAAGATTGACGAATGAGACGTTCGACCACCGGCGTCGGTGACGAAGCCCAACACTTGTTTGGGATTCACCGCGACCGCCTCACTGGCAATCAGGTCATGGGTCACCACAATCACCGGTGCTTGCACCAAGGCCAGGTCTGGGAGTGTCACCCCCAGCAGATGAGCCGTCAGCCGTTTCGCCACGGCCTGCCAATTCGTCAGACGTTCCTGTAAATAGGGATTGTCCGCCAATTCGGCGAGTTCATCCTTGACCGTCGTCGACACCAGACTCACCGCAAATTCGGCATTGATGTGCTGCTCACGAATCCGTTGTTCAATGTTTCCTATCAGGTCTTGGTCCCTTAACATCGCCATTTGCGCAATAAAAACCTGGGCACGGTCAGCACCCAGGTTTTTATTTACACGAGTTTTTATCGTCTCAATTTCCGAGACGGTTGCTTCAAGGGCCTGATGGAAACGATTTAATTCGTAATCAAGATCAGTGATTGCCTGCTGGGAAACGTGGAGGTCTGGTTCGTCTAGCCGGTAGACCCGGCCGCAAGCCACCCCATCACTGGCAGCAATCCCCTTGAGCATCGCCTTCATTAGTCAGATAAGCCCTCTTTAGTCATCGTTTCAGCAATGGCAGTCATTGCATCAGCTTCGTCGTCACCATCAGTCGTGATCGTGATGTCGGCGTTTTGGCCAACACCCAGGGACATAACCCCCATGATAGACTTCAAGTTAACGGACTTGTCTTGGTATTGCAAGCTAACTTCAGAATTGAACTTACTTGCTGATTGTACCAATAAAGTTGCTGGACGTGCATGGATACCAGTTTCTGCTGTAACATGAAATTCGCGTTTTTCCATAATTGATCGATCTCCTTTAAGCTTAGGTTGACTACTTACCGAACATGACCCGCCTTGACCTGCGCATTGGTCAAACAACCATTCAACGTGTCACGCCTACCTATTAAGAATATCAATCTAAGCGGTAAATTACAAGTTATACATGAACCGCTTTCATCAAAAAATCATTATTCACCGCTATTTCCGGCGTCGTGATCGTAGTGATAGATGAGTTTGCCGCCCTTTTCCGCCTGGCCGACAACCCGTTTGCGCGTTTCAAATGCCATGAAAGCTTTTTGAAAGGCGGGGAAGTCTTCCGGGGTCACTTCGAACTGTTCAATTTTTTTATCCTTTAATTGGTTCATTAACTCTGTAAAGTCACGATCCACTGTCATCACCCTCCTTCCTTGTTGTGTCGACAATGTTGATGTTCTCCCCTATCTTACGGGCAAAAGTGACGTTGGTCAAAACTTTTTCCAAACTTTTTGCAATTTTCGAATAGTCATTTTAGCATTCTAGGGGCGAGAGTGCTAAAATGTAGTCGTTCGCTGGAAATCCCCCGCTACACCGCGAGTTTTCCGTGCAGACAAAATACTTGCACGGTCAGCTGAACGCGGTATAATGTGGTCAATGGTCAAGAAAGGTCAAAGCTTTTCGCAGACCGCGTGGGAATTTCCCACGAGAACTCCAGGCAAGAAAGGAGACGACAAGATGCTATGTCAAAATTGCCACCGCAATGAAGCAACGATTCACCTTTACATGAGTGTAAATGGGCAGCGGCAACAAGTTGACCTATGCCAAAATTGTTACCAGCTGCTAAAGCAACAGCAATCAAACGATTCTGGAAATGGAGGTGGCCGTATGGCACAAGATCCATTCGGCTTTAATAACCTGGATGATATTTTCCGGGCTATGCAAGGCGGCGACAACAACCAAGCTAATTTCCGACAGACTTCCGGTCAGGGTCGACCAACCCAACCTTCTGGCAATCAGGGGGGCTCAGGCAACGGCTTACTCAGCCAATATGGCTTGAACCTCACGCAGTTGGCCAAGGATGGTAAAGTTGACCCCGTCATCGGTCGGGATAAGGAAACGGCGCAAGTCATTGAAATCCTTAACCGGCGGACCAAGAACAACCCCGTGTTAATCGGGGAAGCCGGTGTTGGGAAGACGGCGGTTGTTGAGGGCCTTGCGGAACGGATTGTCGAAGGCAACGTTCCTCAAAAGCTCGCCAACAAGCAGATTATTCGTCTAGACGTTGTCTCACTGGTCCAAGGTACCGGAATTCGGGGCCAGTTCGAGCAACGGATGCAACAGTTAATGAAAGAGGTTCAGTCTAACCCCGACATCATCCTCTTTATCGATGAAATCCATGAAATCATGGGTGCCGGGAATGCCGAAGGCGGCATGGATGCTGGCAACGTTTTGAAGCCAGCCCTCGCCCGTGGTGATTTTCAACTGATCGGTGCCACCACGTTGAGTGAGTACCGGGACATTGAAAAGGACCAGGCCTTAGCTCGGCGGTTCCAACCCGTTACGGTTGACGAACCGAGTGCTGATGAGGCCATTAAGATTTTAAAGGGTATCCAGAAGAAATACGAGGATTACCACCACGTTCACTACGACGACGATGCGATTGAAGCCGCCGTTCGCCTATCCGATCGGTACATCCAAGACCGGTTCTTACCCGACAAGGCCATTGACCTGTTGGATGAGGCTGGTTCACGGAAGAACCTGACGATTAACGTAGCTGATCCAAAGGCCATCGACGAGAAGATTAAGTCCGCCGAAGACCAGAAGCAAGCCGCCTTGAAGCAGGAAGACTACGAAAAGGCTGCTTACTACCGTGACCAAGTCACCAAGTTGGAGAAGTCTAAAGAGAATGCCAAGGATGCTGACCAAAACGCTTCCGCTGAAGTCACGGTCAAGGACATGCAAGACATTGTCGAAGAAAAGACAAATATTCCAGTCGGTGAATTACAAGCCAAGGAACAGCACCAACTCAAGAGTTTAGGGACTGATTTGGAAAAGCACGTTATTGGCCAAAATGAGGCGGTCGATAAGGTTGCCAGAGCCATCCGGCGTAACCGGATTGGCTTGAATGGCACGGGCCGGCCAATCGGATCCTTCCTCTTCGTCGGGCCTACCGGTGTTGGGAAGACCGAATTAGCCAAGCAACTGGCTAACGAAATGTTTGGCTCAACGGATGCTATGGTGCGGTTCGACATGTCTGAGTACATGGAGCCACATTCCATTTCTAAGTTGATCGGGTCACCACCTGGCTATGTCGGCTATGAAGAAGCTGGCCAACTGACTGAGCAAGTTCGGCGTCATCCATACACCTTGATTCTGTTGGATGAAATCGAAAAGGCCCACCCCGACGTCATGAATATGTTCTTACAGATTCTTGACGACGGGCGGTTGACCGATTCTCAAGGACGGACGGTTTCCTTTAAGGATACGCTGATCATCATGACCAGTAACGCCGGGACCGGCGATGCCGAGGCCAACGTTGGTTTCGGGGCTGCCGCTGAAGGCACGACTCACTCCGTTTTGGGCAACTTGACCAACTACTTCAAGCCAGAATTCCTTAACCGGTTCGATGACATCATTGAGTTCAACTCATTGAGCAAGGATAATCTGATGCACATCGTCGACTTAATGATCGATGATGTTAACCAGATGTTGGCCGGTCAAGGTCTGCACATCCACGTCACGGAACCCGTTGAAGAACAACTGGTTCAAAAGGGCTACAATCCAACCATGGGGGCTCGGCCGCTACGGCGGGTCATCCAAGAAGAGATTGAAGACCGGATTGCTGACTTCTATCTCGACCACGCAGACGTTAAGAATCTCGTTGCCAAGATTGAAGACGGGAAGATTACGTTGGCTGCTGATAATGAAGCTAACGCCTCAACTACCAGCACAACGGATTCAAGTGAAAAATAAATGATATTTTAAGGGGACTCGGCCATTACGGCTGGGCCCCCTTTTTTCGATTAATTAAAGAAAGTGTTCTGCTTGAAAAATGACAACTTTGAGACGCGGGCTGACAGCTCAAATTAAGGGAAAAACCACCCTTGGCTGGCCCCGATCCTTCCCACCGCATGCCAAACCGGTATGCGCCGCAATGATGGGGACCAATGACTGGTGTGCCGTAAAACTGATAGCGTTCACATGTTGGCGTGACGGGGAAAAATGGTATACTAGATTTTAAAGGAAACTTCTGGAGGTGAATGGCATGGCATTTTTTGACTGGTTACGACGTTTAATTGAACCTAAACCCCGACGCGACACCGTTCCGCAGCCGGTGGCTCCGCGCCGTCGTTCCAGCAAATCGGTCGTTCCCCCTGTTGAACCGGTCACACCCAGTCAACCCGCGGTAACGCCACCAGTTCTGACTGCCCCAACCATCACTTTACAACCACATCCACAGCCAACACCACCGCAACCGATTGCTACCTTGGTGGTTCGACTGGTGGACGAGCACGACCGGCCCCTACAGCCAGCGTTAGTCCTTACGGGGCAGCTGAATACGCCCGTCAACTACCGCTTTCCCGAGATTTCAGGTTACGCGCTCTCGCGGATTCACGGCTTCACGCAGGACTTCATTAGCGAATATGGCTTAACCACGGTCATTTATCGGCGGCTACTAGGCAAGCCCATCATTGGCTACCTGGTCGACTTCGACTCCGGACGATTACTCGACCTGCCGCAGATTCACCGCGGTAAATTGGGCTTAAACTACACGCTGACGCCCCCTGAGATTACCGGTTACCATATTTTTCAGGCGCAGGGGCCACAACGGGGAACATTTACCCAGCACGCTAAGCGCGTCGTCTACTTCTACCGCCGCGACAGCTGGGAAACCGTCCAGCGCGTCCGGCAGTACGTCTTCTTGCAGGCGGACCACGCCGTCTACGATGAGCCGAACGGCAACGACTACGGTTATCAATTCCCAGCCGATTCCCTCTGGCGACTCTTCATGATTATCACGTTAACGGACGGGTCCGTCTGGTACAACCTCGGTGGCAATCAATGGCTATCGGCGCGCGAGACCCGGCGCCGTGAACACCGGCTGGCCCACCCCGCCCTACCGCAGAAGCGGCTCTGGCATCCAGAACCCTTCGAACGGCTGGGAGCGGTGGATTACGTTCCCGGCGAAGCGGTCTCTATCTACATGGAACCGTACGGTGAAACGGCTGGCCAGTTGACTCACGGCGAATCACTGGACATCCGCGGCAAAATTGTTGACGATCAACAATTAACCTGGTATCAGATCGGCCCAGAGGCCTACATCAACGCCCGTTACGCACGGTTAGTCCCAACACAAACAGCTTAATTGCAGACAAAAGTCCTCCGAACAATCATGTCAGATTGTTCGGAGGACTTTTTCAGTGATCACTGGTTTTAAGTCTAGAGACTGCCACCCCACCGTGAGTAAATTTTAGACTCACTCACGATTACTTCAGCCACGACAACCCACGGGCAACGCTAAATTCGTCGCTACGTGGTCTAACCGCATCAGCTTAGCCGGAGACGAACGGTAAGGCGATCATCCGCCACCAGTAATACGCAGAAGCCAATTTAGAATTCGGCGTTACCCGGTGTCCGTGGGTAAGGGATCACGTCGCGGATGTTTTCCATCCCCGTCACGTACATCAGTAACCGTTCGAACCCAATCCCATAACCGGAATGCTTGGTTTCCCCGTACTTCCGCAGGTCGAGGTACCATTGGTATTCCTCTTGTGGCAAGTGGTTGTCCTTGATCTTCTTTGCCATTTCAGCCTGACGCTCTTCACGTTGGCTCCCACCAATCAATTCACCGATCCGTGGAACCAGTAAGTCAGCGGCCGCAACGGTCTTGCCGTCGTCGTTATCCCGCATGTAGAAGGCCTTGATCTCGCGTGGGTAGTCGGTCAGGAAGGTTGGCCGCTTGTAGATCTGTTCGCACAGGTAGCGTTCGTGTTCCGCCTGTAAGTCGAGGCCCCAGTAGACCGGCACGTCGAACTTAACCGGTGCTTCCTTCAGCAATTCAATCGCCTTAGTGTAGGTGATTTGGGCAAATTTCTCACTGGTCGTCTGGTGTAGCCGGTTCAACAGGTCATCGTCGACGGCGCCGTTCAGAAATTCTAATTCATCCTTGGCGTGCTTCAATAGGTACTCAACCACGTACTTCAGTAACCCTTCGGACTCGTTGATGACGTCCTGGAGATCGGCAAAGGCCATTTCTGGTTCAATCATCCAGAATTCTGAGGCGTGCCGGGCCGTATGCGAGTTTTCAGCCCGGAAAGTTGGCCCAAACGTGTAGACGTTCCGTAAAGCCAAGGCAAAGGCTTCTACGGGTAGTTGACCACTAACCGTCAAGTTGGTTTCCTTCTTGAAGAAGTCTTGACTGTCATCAACCTTGCCATCATCGGTCTTCGGTAAGTTGTTCATGTCTAGCGTGGTGACCCGGAACATTTCGCCGGCCCCTTCGCTATCACTACTGGTGATGATCGGCGTGTTGACGTAGGTGAAGTCGTGTTCCTGCAGATATTGGTGAATGGCGAAAGCCGTCAGTGACCGAATCCGGAAGACCGCGTAGAACGTGTTCGTCCGGGGCCGTAAGTGGGCCATCGTCCGCAGGTATTCGTACGTGTGCTTCTTCTTTTGCAGGGGGTAATCGTTATCGGAGGCCCCTTCCAAGACCACCTCTTCCGCATGGATTTCGAAAGGTTGCTTGGCGTCTGGCGTGTAAACGACCGTCCCAACCACCTTGATCGTGGAGCTCAACGGCAACTTCGTCATTTCGGCGTAGTTGTCGAGGTCACTCTTCATCACGATCTGCGCGTGCTTTAAGCAAGAGCCATCGTTTAATTCGATGAAGCCCACGCGCTTGGAACCCCGCACCGTCTTGACCCAGCCGTGTAAAACGACTTGTTCGTCTTCGGCAAAGTGCTGATCGCTAAATAAATCTTTGACTAAAATTTCTTTCATCAATATTCTCCTTCTGCGGAACCATAAAAAAAGACCTAACATCCCTAACACTAGGGACGAAAGATCTTTCCGCGGTACCACCCAAATTGTTTTTAACTCAAAACCAACTTTAACTAGCGTACTGACATACGCTCCGGTTGATAACGTGTCGGTCACGGCGCGGCCTACTCTTCGCATTTCAGCCTGCAACGAAAACGGGGTTGTCCCGATTGGCCGGGTCACTAAGCTTGCACTGTCCTTAGTTCGCTGAACACCCAGCGCCAATCTGGCGTTGTCCGCTTTTATTGTTTTTGTGTTTATTCAACTGTTGTCAGCGTATCACAACTTGCGGTGGCATACAACTAGAATTTCCGTTTGGCCCGCTGGGAACCTATTTTCTACTGAAAATTCGGTTAAATCTGGCGAACGATTAATCTTCTAATAGCTGGGTAGACTGGGTTGGCTGCCGGCGCGTCCAGCGCTTCTTGAGCTCCAGGACCGCCGTGGGGATGAAGACCCCGATGACCACCAGGCCCCAAGCACTCAGCGGCAAGGTAACGAGGCCGAAGATTCCTTGAAGACCCGGTACCACGGCGACGAACACCACTAGGCCAATCGTGACCAGTAACGCACGGTTCAAGCGTGGATTGCGTTTCAGGCTCGCCCAACTCAGCGGTTGACGGTCCTTAATCGCGTAAATATCAATCATCGAGCCAATCGCCAGGATTAGGAACGTTACCGTCATCCCAATCGCCGCTTGGTTAGCAGAGAGGACGAAGCGGCCTAGGCCGTACGCCCCCAGTGTCAGAAGGGTAAACGTCACGGCTCGAGTGGCTAACCGCCCACCTAGTCCGCGGGCAAATAAACTCTCGTCGTTGGCCACCGGTGGCTGTTGCATGGCGGCCTTTTCGCCCGGCTCCCGGCTGAGGTAGAAGCCGGGAATCCCATCCGCCAAGACGTTAATCAGCAAGAGTTGTTCCGCCAGTAACGGAGCACCCCAACCCATCAGCACCGCGCCGACCATCAGGAAGATCTGGGCGAAGTTGACCCCCACCAGGAATTCAACGGCCTTCAGGATGTTCTGGTAAACGGTCCGTCCCTCTCTTACGGCCGAGATAATCGTGACAAAATTATCGTCCGTCAAGACCATGTCGGCCGCACTCTTGGAGACTTCCGTACCGGTAATTCCCATGGCAATTCCGACGTCGGCGGCCTTCAAAGCCGGCGCATCGTTCACGCCATCACCGGTCATGGCGACGGTCGCTCCGGTCTGTTGCCACGCCTGCACAATACGAATCTTATCGGTTGGGGAGACCCGCGCGTACACGGCAATGTTCTTGATCTGAGCGGCTAATTCCGCGTCTGTCAACGTCCGGAGTTCATCCCCCGACATCACCAGCTGACCCGGCGCCAGCAGATCAATCTCTTTGGCAATGGCTTCGGCCGTCACCATGTGGTCACCGGTAATCATAATCGGCTTGATTCCCGCGGCCTTAGCCTCACGAATCGCCGTGATGACTTCCGGCCGAGGGGGATCAATCATCCCCACCAAGCCAGCAAAGGTCAGCTGGTGCGTCAGGTCTTTCCAGTCCACGGTCTGACCAGCCGGAACAATCTTGTACCCCACTGCCAGCACCCGTAATGCGTTGCGGCCAAACTCATCGTGCATCCGCTTGGCCTGCGCGAAGTCGGCGGGTTGCCAGGCCACGGGTAGCCGGTCAAAGGCCCCCTTGACGATCACCAGTCGCCGACCATCCGCCAGCTGATGCAGCGTTGCCATGGTCTTCTTCGTGGAATCGAAAGGATCTTCGGCTAACCGGGGGGCGTCCTGTTCTAGGGCCTGTCGACTAGCATCGTGGGTCGTCAACCAACGGACAATCGCCAGTTCCGTGGGATCGCCGACCGTCTCTTCTTCACCGTTGACCGTTTGAATCTCCGCGTTCGTCGCCAACCCCAGGTAACGCATGAGGGCACGACCGGCGTGTGTCATTTCGGTAGCGGGCAGCGCCGCCTTGGACTGTGGCGTCCAGTAACGGGTGATGGTCATCTGGTTTTGCGTCAACGTCCCCGTCTTGTCCGAGGCAATCACGTCGACGCCACCGATCGTTTCCACCGCATTGACCCGCCGCATGATCGCGTTACGCTTGGCCATCCGTTTGACCCCGTGAGCCAGACTAATCGTCACGATGATGGGTAACGTTTCGGGAACGGCCGCCACGGCCAGAGAAATCCCGATCATCAAGCTATCCGCGAGCCCCTGATTCTGCATCCAAATGCTGAGGGCAAAGATGGCCATCCCACCCATGACGGCAAAGGTCGTCAGCCAGCCAGATAGCCGGTTCAAGCGGCCTTGCAGTGGCGTGGCCCGCTTCTTGGTCTTGTTCAGTAGTCCCGCAATTTGGCCCAGTTCCGTTGCCATTCCGGTCGTCACGACCTGCACCACGGCGGTTCCTGCCGTGACGGCCGTACCGGAGAATACCTGCTGGTCATCCTTGACTCCTGCTGGCGTCTGTAGGGCGCGTTTGTCCACCGGAACACTCTCTCCGGTCAGGACGGCTTCATCCACAGCCAAGTTCGTGCTGGACAGGACCACACCATCGGCGGGCACCTGATCGCCGGCCTTCAGTAGAACCAGATCACCGGGCACCACGTCCTTGGCCGCAATCGTCTTGGCAATTGCCTCACGGCGCACTGTGGTGGTCGGTAGACTCATCGACTGCAGCGCCGCCAAGGCCTTCTCCGCGGAAGCTTCTTGGTACATCCCGATGATGACGTTAATCACCAGAATCGACCCAATCACGATGGACTTGGTCCAGCCCCCGCCCTGAAAGAGCGCCATGTAGCTGGCCAGGGCCACGGCAAATAACAGGACTAGGGAGGAAACGTCCGCTAAATGGTGGCCAATTTGCCGCCAAATGCTGGGCCGTTTGGCCGCGACCAGTTCGTTATGGCCGTGTTGTTCTAAACGTTGCTGGGCGTCTCGGGCACTCAGCCCTGATTGCGCCGTTAAAGTTAAGTTGGTCATCTCTTTTCTCTTCATAAGTTGTGCCTCCATTTGAATAAGTATGTTATCGTTTCGATTACTATACTCTTATTAAACCGTAAAAATTTAATCAGACTGCGGGTAAATTGTGAAGAAAAATCGAACATTGTATTTTCTATTAACGGCATGTGCTAATATAACGGTCATTCGGATAGTAGCCTAACCATTTCGAAAGCTAGCTAATCCCTTGATACCACGCGTTTAGGGGATGAAGCGCCCTTAACGATTCAGCCCCAAAATTTGTAAGGCCTACTAGTTGCCATGCCTCATCAGATACCCTAGAATCAACTTAATGACTCCCCTACGTCGACGCCATCGACCACGGGATTTAGAAAGGAAGCGTTGGCGTGAAATTTCTCAGGCGCCTACTCATCGTCACTGTACTCGCTGTGGGCCTCTTCGTCCTCAGCAACTGGCAGACCCTCTCCACGCAGTTCACCTACTATCAATCGGCATTCACCCATCTTCTGACACCCACCACGACTAAGAAGGCCGACAACTACCGCAGTAGCGGCTACATTCTCCGGAACCTCAAGGACGCGACCACCAAGACCGGCGCCGAGGACACGCCCGTCGAGACGGCCATGCAAGGCGTCCTGTTGCAACGAAAATACACGTACAGTTACGCCGCAAACACCGATCCCAAAGTCAAAACACTCTTCAACCGGGCCATTGCCATCTACAATCAGACCGGCATTGTCCACTTGGTTGCCGGGGTCCGGACCAAGACCACCAATCACATTACGCTGGGGGTCTATCATCAGCGCGAAACCGGCGATCGCAACCTGATTGAACTGGGCCGCGGCGGTCCGCAGATTACACAACGTATCGGCTGGCAGGGTATCCTCACCACCAATATGGCCACGGCCAAACTCAATGCCACTTACCCCCAGTCCTACAGCCTCTCCGTGACCGTTCACGAGTTGGGCCACGCATTGGGCCTGGACCACAGTTCGGATAAGACGTCGGTCATGACTCCCATCGATCAGGGCCGCACCCAACTTTCGGCGGCGGACTTGAAGAGCCTGCGGGCGATTTACGAGAAAGGCTAGCTGACGTCCCGAGTCAGCTTACAGCGCGGGACGTGTTTGGAGACTGGCGATTCTTGTCAGGCTTCAAACCGAGCCGGAGGACCGATTCTCAGGCCGCAGGCGGTCCCCCACAGCGCCGGAATCTCTGGCAGCCACAGGTGGTGTTGATGACTCGTTTAATGGCGGTAAATCTTGCCAGCTGGGGGCTGAAGCGTACTCACAAGCTTTCAACCTTCAATTAACTAAAAAAACGGACGTGTCGGCTAGTATTCACTAGCATCGACACGTCCGTTTGCTGATTGCTTATAGATTCTTGTCCATGTTAAATGTCAGGTGAGACAGCGTCAGTCCCTTTTCTATCAAGTCGTTGGTAAACTTGGTCGTGACCTTACGCATGTCCGCCGTGACTTGATGGTTCTGCGTCGTCAAGTACGCCGTCAGCTCATCGCCGCTGAGACCCTGGGCCCCTTTCAGCGCTTGGGCCACGTGGGTCCGCAGACTCTCCTTGGCGGCCGTGACGTAATCCGTATCCTGTTCGATGAAGTCAATATAGTGGGATTCAACAATCATCGACAACTTCCGGTACATCCAGTAAGCACTCACATCATCCAGATGGACGGGCGTGCTGCTGTAGGAATCATCCGTATCCGTCGCGTTGGCAAAGAACGGCACGTACGGGCTAAAGGCCGGGACCCCGAAGCACAACCACATGATGGCTGAGCTTTCCTTGGGAACGTCATTGCGCAATTGCAAGACGTGGGAGTTCTGCGTCCGATTCATGGAGATGGGCCGGAATTTTAACCGGTCAGCATCGTCGCCGGGGCCTAACGGATCGTACTTGGTTTCGTTGTAGTGGGAGCTTAGGATATATTCCACGTCCTCCACACTGATCTTGTGGCTGGTCCGACAGATAAATGGCAGATCGCTAGATTGAGGGTCCTGCTTAATCTCTGGGTTCAGGCAACGTTGACCGAACCAAACCCGTGGCGTGTTGTAGTGCCGGTCTTTCTCCGTGCTGGTACCGAAGATGTGCCGGAAGTTCCAGCCGTCCTGGTCCGGGTTCAAATGGTTAGCGGCAACAAATTCCTGAATGCCTTCGGAGTACATGAAGTTGTCAGGGTCATCGAACGTGACCTGTTGAATTGCCACTTGGTTAGCGGCTACCGCATAGGCGTCGTCCGGAATCCGTTGGGCAACCCAGTGGTGACCCGTCACAATTTCCATGTACCACACTTCATCATTATCGGAGAACAGGACACCATTGCCTTCCGGGGACCCATATTGCTTAATCATCTTCCCCAGATAGCGCACGCCGTCACGTGCCGAGTTAATGTAAGGTAGCACCATCGTCTGCAGCGAGTCTTCAGCTAGACCGTTGGCCACTAGCGGATCAAAAGCTAACGCCTGCGGATTGCCGTAAACACTTTCGGTGGCACTCATCGCCACGTTTTGTGAATTAATGCCACTTTCGGCGTATTCCCCCGTCTTGTCCGTTTCCACGTTGGGTGTCGCCAAATAGCGGTAACCATCACTAGGAATTGGGGCCGTGAAGCCGTTTTGATTGGATACCCAGGTTCGCTTGGGTTGATCGTGCTCGGCTGGGTGCACGTAGAACCGTTGCGGCGTCAAGGCTAAGAAGGTGTCGTCATTTCTGGCGATCATCGTGGAGCCGTCGACCGTTGCCTTTTTCCCGACCAGCACCGTGGTACAGGCGGTTAAGTGTTTTGCTGCTTTCATACGAATAACCACTCCTTATTTAAATTTACCAAGCCTAGTTTACGCCTAATCCCCACGGAAGACTAGCCGAGACAGCAACCACCGCCGAAAAAAATGGTAACACTTTCACAAAAGTGTTGACATTTGGTGTGGATTGTCTAAAATAGAGTTGTAATCAATTGAGTCATATTTTTTTGAAATAGTTTGTGAATAATATTTCAATGGCTAAAACTTGTCTAGGAGGCTACACTTATGAAAGTCACAGTAGTTGGTTGTACGCATGCCGGTACCTTTGCAATTAAGCAGATCTTAGCGGAAAATCCCGATGCCGAAGTCACCGTTTATGAACGGAACGACGTCATTTCCTTTCTGTCCTGCGGGATCGCGCTCTACCTCGGTGGAAAAGTCGCCGACCCCCAAGGCCTGTTCTACTCCAGTCCTAAGGAACTCGCCGAACTGGGCGCCAACGTTCAAATGAACCATGACGTCTTAAACATTGACCCAGAAGCGAAAACGGTTACAGTCGAAGACTTGACCACTCATGAACAAACCACGGATACCTACGACAAGCTCGTGATGACCTCTGGCTCATGGCCAATCGTCCCGAAGATTCCGGGTATCGACAACGCAAAGGTCAAGCTCTGCAAGAACTGGGCCCACGCCCAGACGTTGATTGAAGAAGCCAAGAGTGCCCAGCACATCACGGTCATCGGTGCCGGCTATATTGGTGCCGAATTAGCCGAAGCTTACTCCACCACCGGCCACGAGGTTACCTTGATTGACGCCATGGATCGCGTGATGCCCAAGTACTTTGACCGCGAATTCACTGATGTCATCGAACAAGACTACCGCGATAACCACGTGCAATTAGCTCTAGGCGAAACGGTCGAAAGCTTCGCCGATAGTCACGACGGTCGGTTAACCATCAAGACTGATAAGGGCAGCTACGACACCGATTTGGCTATCCTGTGCATTGGTTTCCGGCCAAACACGGACTTACTTAAGGGGAAGGTAGATATGGCCCAGAATGGCGCCATCATCACCGATGACTACATGCGCTCCTCTAACCCCGACATCTTCGCGGCGGGTGATAGTGCAGCGGTCCACTACAACCCAACGCATCAAAACGCCTACATTCCTTTGGCCACCAACGCGGTGCGACAAGGGATTCTCGTGGGCAAGAACTTAGTCAAGCCTACCGTTAAATACATGGGCACCCAGTCGTCATCCGGTCTCGAACTTTACGGTCGGACGATTGTCTCCACTGGTTTAACGCTGGCCGCCGCGGAACAACAAGGTCTCCGCGCCGAACAGGTCATCGTCAAGGATAACTACCGGCCAGAGTTCATGCCTACCACGGAACCCGTTCTGATGTCTCTGGTCTACGATCCCGATACCCGTCGAATTCTCGGTGGTGCCCTGATGAGCAAGTACGACGTTTCCCAATCCGCCAATACCCTGTCCGTCTGCATCCAAAACGAAAACACGATTGACGACTTGGCAATGGTCGACATGCTCTTCCAGCCTAACTTTGACCGGCCATTCAACTACCTCAACATTGTGGCCCAAGCGGCACAAGCACAGGCAGCTAAGTTGACCCCGGCTGAATAAATCAAATAACTATTTCTCTCAGAGTCATTGCTCACGGTTTAACGTGGCAGTGGCTCTTTTATTTTGATGTCCCAACACTGATGGCCGGGAAAGTTTGCTTTTACTTATCGGGCGTTAACCGTTTAATCGTCATACCAGTGACTGGCCGTTTACATCCTTGTTAACCGTTTAAAAAGGGCCTGAGCACAACCTGCTCAGGCCCTTTTTAGCTATTCTGCTTGATTTATCGTCTGACCACGATCTAGGTAAGCCCGATCGTGGCCACGGTTTAAGCTGCCCTAGTCAGGGAACATTGTTCAACGTCCACGTAATCGCCGCTTCGTATTGTCCTTGAACAGCGTCGCCATTCACTTCTAGCACCAGCCCGGCTTCATCGTCCCAGCCCCCGACCACGTCCGTCACGTCATCGTTGGCACTGGAGGTCCCACTCATCACGGTCATTGGCGTGGTCGTGACTACACTTTTCTGGTCACTATCGTGATAGTAAAGGTCGCCAGCCAACTCGCGCCCATCCGCTGTCGTGAATTTCGTTCCTGCCACTTGCAACGACCACTGTGCACCGGCTTCGCGGGTATCTAAAATCTTCACTTGCCAGTCCTTCGTCCGTTTGATTGTTTGCTTATAACCAGTCAGATCCGCGCTTTCAAAGGAACTGTTGGCCGAAACTTCTTGAAATAACAGCTGCCCCGGCACATTAATCGTGTAGGTTACCGTATTCGACACGTTATGGTAAGGGTCCTCAACATTTAGCTTCAGTGTGTTCGCCCCCGCCTTCAAGTCGGCGGCCTGAACGGTATAGTTGAACCGGCCGCTACTATTGTCGTCGCCAGCTGTCATCGCAAAGTCGGCCTGTGTCTTCCCATTCAGCGTTGGGTGAACCGTCATATCCGTGTTGTGCAGGTTAACCCCTTCCGGAATCACCACCAAGCCCTTGAAGGTCGCGTCTTCACCGGCTTCTAGCTGAACACTACTGCCCGATAGCGAGAAGAGGTTCAATTCCAACGTGGGATTAATGGTAAATGACGGCGTGTCCGCCGTAACCACACCGTTAACTGCGGAGAAACGACTGGTATCCGCCGCAACCGTCGTCGCTGCCTTCAAGTCAGCGGCTGTCCCGGTAAAGGAAATCGTCGCCGTGGCATTCTCAGCGTTCAACGCTTCCGTCAGCGTCACCGCCACCTGATTGTCGGTCATGCCCGCCAGACTCACACTGGCCGTCTTACCGTTTTGGTATCGAATCGTGGCCGTGTTGTCATACGTCAGGTCGGTCGGTAGCTGAATCTTAGCCGCCACGTCCTTCCAGGATTGCTTGCCATCATGGTAGTTCAGCTGATAGTCCAGGCGGAACTTGTGCGTCCCCTTGAGGACGTCACCGTTGCCAACGACCTGCTGCGTCGTCAGGTCGGTCAGCGTCGTTGTCGCCTTGGCGTTGACTAATCCCGGAATCTTTTCCATCACGACTAAGTTATTCTCGTAGCTGTCACCGGTCGCCCCGGTAAAGCCCCACCGGACCTGCCCCGTGTTGTCTGGATCAATTTTTTCCAGATCAATATCGGCCGTCTTGCTGATACCCGTCTGCTCGTGGCCCGTGGCTGGATCCTTGTCGTTAAACGTGTAAGTCATCTGCCGCTTATCGGCATTCCAATCTAGCGTCAGATGGTGCCAAGACCCGTTTGACAGCAACGTGTAGTCGCCGGTGATAGCGCCTTCATGAGTTTGCGTGGCGTAGTAGCCTGATGCCGGAATCGGGAGCAGTTGGGACGCCTTCACCATCTGGTAGGTGCTCACTTCACCCGGGTAGTTGTAGGCCAGGTGCGGCCCTGCCAATTTACCATCAAAGGAATCCGCGTCACCCGCGTTGGAATAACTCGTAGAACTGTTTAAATGCGTATCAAATTCCAACGCCCAACTGCGCTGAATGGCACTCGCAGCCAATTTATCTGCCGTCGATTGTTTCTTGTCGGTATCCACGCCCCACACGCCCAAGGTTTCACCGGAGATGGTCTTGCCATAAGTCGGCGTCGCGGCGAGTTCCCGCGAATCGTTCTGTAAGACCAGCGCCATCCCATCGGCCGCCTTCTTTCCGGTATTTCCGAAATACAGCCACATCGAAGCCGTTTCATTTTTAGTCAGATCAAAAGCGTTGTCCGTCGTGGACCATAACGCACCGAACTGCTTCTTGCCGTTATTCACCTTAGCGGCCTGGGTCCCCGACGTCGACGTGTCCACGACCGCCGCCTGATTGTTCGTCGTAGTCCCGGCGTGAAAATGTTCTCCAGGGAAATTCCCTGGGGTGCCGATTTCAAGGCATTATCGTAATCTGTGTCGGCGTGCGCGGTACCGCCCCCAAACAGGAGGGCCCCCAGACCCGCGACGACGCCTAACCAAGTTCTCCATTTCATCGGTAAACGCTCCTTTCCGCCCCCAAACGGTGTTGGCCCTCAATTGACTAAACAACGTGCTACTTCCTCGCTTAAAGAATACCATGCCTTCATCATTTGCCGGATAATTGGTCAAAATCTCAAGCATTTTCTTCTAAAAATGAGTGTGCCGGGTTAGGTTGGCGGGCGCTGGCAAAATACCGGTGTGGTCGGCTAAGAACTGTCCGAAAAATCGTTATATAAAAAACGTGATCCGAGCGATCACGTTGATGATGTTACTTTTACTGTATGTGGTGGCAGTATTTCTAAAGCATACGACAAACTTCCCGCGTAAATGCAATTGTTCTTAACCTTACTGATTTGCAGTACTTCTAAAGCACAATTCAGATTGGCGAAACTCAATTGGTGGTTCTTGACCTTACTGATTTGCAGTACTTCTAAAGCCTCACGTCAGGCATTTTAGTGTTTGATGTTGTTCTTGACCTTACTGATTTGCAGTACTTCTAAAGCGACAAATTAGCCCAGTCATCATTGGTACCCGTTCTTGACCTTACTGATTTGCAGTACTTCTAAAGCCAGATAGTGTTTGCTATCGCAGTGGTTTAGGTTCTTGACCTTACTGATTTGCAGTACTTCTAAAGCCGTTTCGAAAGATGGCCATCACTGACCACCGTTCTTGACCTTACTGATTTGCAGTACTTCTAAAGCCTGTACTATGCAATCCATATATCTGATCCAGTTCTTGACCTTACTGATTTGCAGTACTTCTAAAGCACCACTTACCGGTGAACACATCGGCAAACGGTTCTTGACCTTACTGATTTGCAGTACTTCTAAAGCCATCCTCCATCATCTTCACCGCATCATCAAGTTCTTGACCTTACTGATTTGCAGTACTTCTAAAGCATCCCTAACGTGTTTAAAACCCAGACCATAGTTCTTGACCTTACTGATTTGCAGTACTTCTAAAGCGCTTTCTCGGCGTCGTCGACAAACTCGCCGGTTCTTGACCTTACTGATTTGCAGTACTTCTAAAGCCTGATGTTGTGTCAGTTGTAAGCAAGTTGTGTTCTTGACCTTACTGATTTGCAGTACTTCTAAAGCGGGTCACGAAGAGGACTCTACAGTACTACGGTTCTTGACCTTACTGATTTGCAGTACTTCTAAAGCACCAGTTTTTGAATTTCCATGGCCCCGATAGTTCTTGACCTTACTGATTTGCAGTACTTCTAAAGCGAATCACACGTGAGGTAGCACCCAATGCCGGTTCTTGACCTTACTGATTTGCAGTACTTCTAAAGCACGTGTAGGTAAAGAATGGGACGGCACGAAGTTCTTGACCTTACTGATTTGCAGTACTTCTAAAGCTAGTCTTTGGGATTGCTGATGCGACGGCGTGTTCTTGACCTTACTGATTTGCAGTACTTCTAAAGCTAACGGATTGCCGCGCTCAATGTATGCCAAGTTCTTGACCTTACTGATTTGCAGTACTTCTAAAGCACGACGGACGAACAGTTCTTGCTAAAATCAGTTCTTGACCTTACTGATTTGCAGTACTTCTAAAGCTCGACCTCTTCAATGCTGCGATGTGCCTCAGTTCTTGACCTTACTGATTTGCAGTACTTCTAAAGCATAAATCTAAGAAGACTAGCTAGTCCTTTGGTTCTTGACCTTACTGATTTGCAGTACTTCTAAAGCATCACGCTGAAATTGAGTTTTTACGAGGAAGTTCTTGACCTTACTGATTTGCAGTACTTCTAAAGCACTGACTTTGATGGGCATGAGGATCTTGCTGTTCTTGACCTTACTGATTTGCAGTACTTCTAAAGCCGTTATTTTCACACCAACATCTCATCATAAATTCTTACCAGAGAACAAAATCGCTATCAATGTAGTGATAGTCGCATTCTTTGAAGTAATCCTTTCGACGGGTAGCTGAAAATTCGATTAGAAGAAAGGGCAAGTCAACATTAGCCATGAACCTCACCAACATTCCCAGCTGGCTGACCTGAAGATAATGGCTAACATTGGTCAAAACAATCATGTGTTGATCATGCAATTCTAAAAGCACTTTAACTAATGTTTCAATTATACCATACGGATTTTCTTGAATGTCAGGTGCCAACTGAATCCCACTAAATTTTACCAATTTCGCAATCTCTGGCATCGTTGGGAGTTCCATTGGTACATCCATGAGATAGCTATCTGCTAACATCTGCGATAGTAGTTCACGCAAGCCATCGGCCAACTTTACTGTTTGGTCATCAGCTAATAATTTGACCAACTTAGTCTGAAGTTTTCGCTGGAATAGCTCGTTCAAATCCAGAGTCAACATCGGATCGCCAAACCACTGTGCCCCCCTTTTAGCCGGCACAGATGCAAAATTATCATCACTTACCTTGACTGTATCTGCTTTTCCTTGAACACCTGCAGTCAACTCACGATAGACTCGCTGTGATCCGGTGTCAATCACCGTGATCTTTCCCGGCTGTACAGAAAATGGCGGAAAACTATAATAGGTCACATTCATATCATAATCGTCCTTTCTGCTGAATTGATAATGTCGTGATTGGGTTCTCCCGCAATAAAGTGCATGGCTTGATATTGTTTCTCCGTCAGCATTACCGACTGCACTAATCCCTTTTCCGGCGTAATAGCGGCAATGCGTTGTTCAACGGCCTTGGCATTCTTAGAATTGGCACAAACACGGACATATACGGAGAACTGCATCATGAAGAATCCCTCAGAGATCAATATCTTTCGAAAACGTCGGTAATTTCGACGATCTTCACTACTTACCATCGGCAAATCAAACATAATCATTAATCGCATAATTTGATACCTCATCGGGAACTTCGACCTCGATTCTAATCTGATCTATTTCTGCATTTAAATACTTTAAACATTGCCCAACGTATTTCTCCACAACATTGCTAAAGAGTTCCTTCTTCCCTTGATAGGTCATTTCCAAATCAAACAACCGAACCAAACCAAACTTCACGTCTGGGGTCAAATCATTGATTTTTTGCTGGGCGACCCAGTAATCAATAATCGGCCGAAAGGGTTCCATCAGATCAGAACCTAGATTAAACCCATTCCCGGCATTTTTATGATGGATGCCAAAACAAGTGAGATAACCCCGTGAGACAATCACGCGATCAACCAATGATAAGAGAATTGAATAGCCATAGTTTAGGGCCGCATTCTCAGGAACTAAGTCTGACCGCGAGAAGTCTTCACCAAACAGCAATGGGAAATATTGCCTAGCAACCACAGCTTCTCGATTGGTGGCATCATCCAACTCCAACTTATCTACTTCATCCCTTAAACTTCGTGTTTCCGCGCCTAGAAGATCAGCCACGGCAATCTGATTAGCCATTTTAGCCGCAACCACTCTGGTCCATAAATTAGCTACGCGATCATGCGGCCAATTGACTTGTGAGGTGACTAATGCCGCAGTTCGCAAGTGAGGATAGCATTCGGCCGTCTCGCAGATCGGTTGGCCATCTCTCCCAGTAAAAATTATTTTTACGTGTTCTTCGGACAAGGCTGCTACCGCGGCGGTCGTGATGACCGCTTGTAACGTCTGAATCAGTAACACATTCACCTGATCTACCGGCACATGTAGTCGATCCGAATCTGTCTGAATCACTAGGTTACCCGTAGTCAACGAGACTTTGGCATGCTGACTAATCATAATTGTTCGCCATCCCATCATTCATCCTCCTTGCGTTATACGTTGCAACATGGTATTCTGATATTGGTCAAGTTGACCTGCTTGACCTCACTGATTTGCAGTACTGCGTTAAAGTCAAACAAGGTGGTTTACCCCACCAAGTTTCATCTTATGAGCTCGTTATCGGGCCATTACATATGTATCGTGTGCACACCGGTATTTCCCGGGTGCACACTTTTTTATTTCAAAAATCTAAAGATCTGCTAACTTCACGTATCGCTTGAAAAGTCCTGTGGGAGACTCATAAACAATTTGAGCTTGAGCCGTCAGAGTAATTCCTGATGGTACTTGAAGCATCCCAAGTGAGGTTTTAAATCCTAACTGCTTAAGCGGTCGTCTTGTCATATTACTATGCAGGCCCATCATGATGTCCGTCAAAGTAGATGTCATGCCAGGCTGTGTCACCTTTCCGTTCGCATCACGAACGTCCTGAATTGGCAGTTCACTAAACGCTTCTCGCGAATTGACTAATACACTTGCAAAATTATTCAGCTTACCGTAGAGTGTAAAGTATTTTTCTACCTGCGCACAAATCTCGTCAAAAATAGTTACCAGCGTATCTTTCTTCAAATCTTCTTCAGGAAATTGTAGCGCCGCCTGTAATCCTAATGGTAAAACCAACTGCTGGAAATTACGGTAATAAGTATCCGTATTTAAACCAAATTGATGACACTTCCCATCAACAACATCTTCTATTCGCTGATGTAGATAAACTTTTGGTAGTACAACATCGAAATTCTTAACCTTGCCTTTAGTGTTTGTTAACTCTGGCGTTAACACTTGTTTAGTCGCCTCATCCAACGTCAAACCAGACTCCTGCTGTAATTGTCTTAACTGTTCGAGCATCCTAGTCCGCACACCCACTACTTTGTATGATGGCTGTTTACCATTTATACGAACAATTGCCAAGTAAGCTGTCGTCTGTCCCGAATAGCCACCATAAACCGTCGTGTCACGATTATTTTTAGCCGGAATCAAATCCCGTTTATGCTTAGCTTTCCCAGGATTTTGCTTATCCATAATTGCCTTATAAATGGTCTGATTAAACAACGCACCATGATTCTCAAGCACTTCATGTGTCACCAGCAAATGTTTCAAGCTCATCAAGTGCTTGACATACGCCACATCATCTTTTCGATTCCACAAAATCTCACCAGTTTGCAAATCAGTAATTTTTTCATCCGCCTTATCGGCAACTAAATCATGAATAAAGTTAAATCGACGCAAGTCCAACTGCGGTGCAGCCTGGTACTGACCGTAAACAAAGAACCGTTCCAGCTTAGGGTAACGTTTCAGTAAGTAAGTCCCGATACGAACTGCTAAGAAAGCGTCAATCGCATGGTGATAATCATTCAACTCTCGCAACTTAGGCAATTTCAGTTCTTGTCGGAATTGATGCGTCAACCCAGCTTTAACCGAGATAAGCTTAGTCGTTGCCGGATTGTACTCCGTACTCAAAACATCCGTGACTAGCTTAATCACTTGACGCGTTTCAACCAATTGCCGATTAATAAATCCGGTTGCATATTTATTAATTTCATTTGGTCGCATTAATAAATGCTTGAGTTTACGTGCACTGATTAGGCCTGATGACCGCCAAAGTTCCCATGTACCGCGCATCTTATCCGCAAATAGCTCGGAAGCAAAGGCGTCATTTTTTTCTCGATTTACCTTTTGACCTACTAGTACCCGATTATCTAACGAATCATCTTTAACCAAAGACTGCGGTAGAATGTGATCGATATCATACGACGATAATGCATCGATATTCAGACGCTTACCCGTATACATATCTCGACCATTCTGCAGGAAGTAAAGCATCAGACGCGTAGTGAATTGGGCTTTATTCTTGATTCGATCCTTGAGTTCCGTCTTAACCGCATCATCAACAATTATCTTTGCCTGATCAGCGTACAGATCACTGAGCTTTTTCTGCCGTTGTCGGGTTCGCTGCGGATTCTGATCAGCACCCCGGGCCGCCTCGATAAAGATACGACTAGGTGCTTGACCATGATGCGCTTTCTGAATGTCTCGGACCACTAACAAAATTTGCCGTAAGGCCTTTTTATTTTGTGGCGACGTGTACATCTCGTTAATCGTATCGAACACATCTTGCTTCGCCAGCCCAGCTGCGTTAATCTCGGCAATGGCTTTCGCATAGTCTGATCGGCTCACAATCTGCATGAAGTTCCATTGTGTCTGCCATAATTGATCGAGAATTGACAACCCTTGTTCATCCTTGATACCTGTCAGCAAGCGTGCCGATAGCCGGCCCCAACCACGGTAACGCTTTTGACTGATTCGTTGCCGTTCCTGATCACTTAACCAGTCAATTTCACGTAACTTTTCTTTAAAGATACCGGCATCTTCAAAGACTGTTGACCAGTTAATGATTTTTTCAATATCCGCTTGTCGGTCTGGCCGATCAATATCATGCGGCAATAAATCTTTAAAATCGCGATATGTGGTCAGCGCGTTATTAAAGTGTTTGGGATCAGCTAATCCCTCGATCTTGGGCGCAGTAAGCACATCCCCGCTATTCACTAAGTTTTCACGCAACGCCTTCACGCTGACGGTGCCGTGACCTTTAAACAACTGATTAAAAATTCGCTGTTTCTGGTTGCGCGTCAATAATTTGCCATTTACCCGAACGTTGTTTAACTCGTTTAGAACGGTGAACCGCTGATAAATCAGACTCTGTTGTGGCAACACATCTTCGCCAATAAGGTACGTATCCGTCGTCTTCATACGCTGAATAAAGTTCGTTGCCGAGGCAATCCTATCGACTTTGTCGTCAAAGTTCCACGGCGTGATGTCACCGGTATCCTTACGCACCATCCAGGAAAACTGACTTTCAGCGCTACCAGTTTGGGCTTGGGCCTCAGGCGTCACCATTGGACCGACATAGTAAGGCACCCGGAAGCTTACCAATTCGTCAATTTTATAGGGTTGCGTTGAACGATGACCTACAACCGGATTAGGTTCCCCCAAGAAAGGATAGTAGGCTTTTTGGTTATCAATAATCATGTCTAATTCCTGTTGGTGTACCTGATAAGGAATAACCCCATTTTCCTTTGTCCGCTGTTTGGGCATGAAGTGCTCCAATTCAATCTCGGCACTAATTTTAGTCGCCAACTCAGAATTATCATCTTTCAAAATCTTGTTCAAGTCTTTGTAGAAATCAGCCTGAGTCCCTGCCTTGCCATCTTTACCATCAATATAATGGTCGTAAGCCGTTTGAAGGGCCTGGGCCTTCTTAGCATCCGTTTGTTGATTGGCGTACGCTCGCAACCATTTAAGATGCTCCGCATGGTCTTCATAGCGTTTAATCATGCTCTGCGAGAAATATTGACCGCTAGGCATAATCTCAGTTAACTGAACAGCTGCCTGAAGATCAACCAATTTTTCAATCAGCTCTAACGCTGTATCATCAAATGCGGCTTCCAAATCTGCCCGATGATCCTCGATATCAGCTAGACTAAACGTCCAAGTCTTTTCATCCGCTTTGTCTACTTGGGTGCCTGTCAATAAGAATAACTTGGCCTTTAATCCTAGGATTGCCTTGGAAAATTCAGTTAAATACGGTTTCCAATCTTTATTCTCGTCAGTTGCAGCCATCAGTAATTTAACCAGGGCTCGTTGCCGATCTAATCGGCTACGATTGGTATCCAAAACCAGTTCTGCAATCTTTTCCAAATTTTCTTCTGGCAACTGCGGCGCTACTTCATCAAAGATTACGCGCCAAGTATCATTCACAGACTTAAACCGCTGTTCAAAGTCTAAATCACCCGGTTTAAAGCTGGCTGGACTCCCCGATCGCAGAAAGTTCCCCCGATACTTCACGATATGGTGAATAGCCAAATAAATTTCTCGTAAATCAAATTGTCGATGTTCCGTCATCAACTTCCAACGCAAGTTATAAATCGTCGGATAGTCTGAATAAAATTCATTATCCGTCCGATCATCAAACAACTGGTACTTATTCGTAAATCGTCCGTCCTTAGGTGAAATGTTTGAAGCTTTTTGCCGTGCAAAGAAATTCTCATCAATAGATGAAATGGGTTCATCAAAAATATCTCGCAACAATCGCAGTCGCCAACGACGCCGACTTAAGCGCCGGCGAGTAGTTCGAAACCCCCGCCGTTCAGCTGCTGTTTGCCCTTCCTCAAATAAACGAACACCCAGTCCCGTCTGACCTTTGGTTCGTGTGACATAACCATTCATATCGGCAGTGACCCACCCGATAGAGCTGGTCCCAATATCGAGTCCGATAGCGTATGGTTCGTGCTTATATTCCTGTTCCATGGCGATAACGCCTCCTCAAGTATTCCTGATGACTTCTACTACTAGACTCTGGTTAGCCTAGTCTTTTTCATCAGTTATTCTCAGTTTATGCTGACTTATCCGGCTTGTCTATACCTTTTACAACCAGTTGATTATTTATGAAGCACACCATCTTTTTCTAACGGGCAACTATCTTCATCCCATTTTAATTCCCTTAAAATAGTTTAAAATAAACACAAAAAGTGGTGTTAATCGCCATAAGCCGGCAGTTAACACCACTAATCACTTTATCTTCTAAATTTTCTCAACATAACTTTTCTAAACGACTGAACCTAATCTTGCGAAGCCTTCCGTTGCCGAACATGATACCAGATCACCCCGAGTAAGCCGAACAGGATCGGCCCGACCAGCATCCACATCGTGCTCTGGAAGTCATTATTTTCCAACATGGGTTGAATCAACGTAAATGTGTTGGCCCCCAGCACCACAATGAAGACGACCCAACTAATCACGGTCGTCCAAGCCGGTGACTTATAAACTTCAAACGGCTTTTGAATGTCGTGATTGTGCTTAAACTTGGGAAAGGCGTAGACCAAGAACAGGTAAGGCAACGTCATGGAAACGTTAGCCATCAACGTCAAGATGTTGTAGAAAGCCGAGGGATCCGTCGAGGCAAACGATGCCAACAGAATAATAACGATGACCACAGCACACTGTAACTTCATGGCGTAGCTAGGCATATCATTTTCGTTAAGCTTCGTGAACTTCTTGGGCCACATGGACTTCGGCGTCCCCAGAATCAACGTCTTCAGCGGTGAATACGTCAACGTGAAGAAGGCCCCGGAGTAGGCCAGAAACATCCCCAGCCCCGTGTAGCGCGCGAACCATAGCCCAATCGTGGTGCTCGTCGCGGTACTGAGGCCGAGCGACTCACCTAGGACATCCCCGAGATTCCGCATCATCACGTAACTGATATTCCCCATGTTCGTGGACGGATCGGATAGCACGGCATTCCAGTTCGTACTAATCCCCCAGCAGAGAATCCCGATGGCATATCCCAACGTAATCACGATCGCCGAGATGACAATCGCCTTGGGGAACGTCTTCTCTGGGTTCTTGGTCTTATCGACCATCCCCCCGAGGACTTCCAGACCGCCGTAAGCAAAGATGGCAAACACCGCAAAACTCATGATTCCCATGGGTTGTTGATAATTCGGATGTGGTGACGTCATAAAATGCTGGAGTGGCTGGGCCATGTGACCGTGACGCAAGGCCAATACGACACCGGACACCACCAACAGGATGGCGTTTAAGCTCATCACGGCAAGACCACCCAGACTGGTAATCCGCACGATGCCCTTAACCCCTTTGATGGAGACCCAAGTCACCAGAATCATCCAGAGACAGGACAGAATCCCAATCACCTGCGTCGCGTTCAGCCCGGCAATCGCGAACTTCTGGGTCTGGTCCGTCCCGAAGAACAGCGTGGTAAATGGAATCCACACCTTGGCTGACGTTGAGACCAGCCAGATGATGTAGGACGCAAACCACATGAAGGTTCCGATGAACGCAAACCGGGGGTTCACGCTCACTTCCATCCACTGGTACATCCCACTTCCCTCATCTGATTTAATTGCCGCCCCGTATTCCGCCATCATCAAGGCAAATGGAATAAAGAACAGAACCGCCGCTGCTAAGTAAAATAGGATGGATGAGTATCCCATCAAGAAATAAGCCACCGTACTATTCGCAAAGCCAAATACAGTGGTAAAAATCATCATGACTAACGCCATTAACGTGATTTTATTGTTATTTTCCGCCATTATATTTCTCCCCAAACCTTTTAAACTGCCCAATTGAAGGCGCTTTATCAGTTTATCTGAGGAACCATACAATCCCCTGTTAATTCAGTAACAACCCGCTTAGATTTTCGTGTGATAATTCAACTTTTTCTCATGCAAATTATTTGCTGTTCCATTAGTGGCGCGGGCTCTAACGGCTAATATCCACTATAATATGGTCGTCGCGTACTGACCGCCTAACCGTTAAATTTGGTCTGGAACGCGGCGAGCAGAACCGGGACTTGTTCGCGAACTTTCAACCTTAGTCCCTAACAAAAAGGCGTGGCCCGCAGACCACACCCGTATTATTTGATTAGAGCTTAGACGTTAATTTCACGTCTGGATACTTATCTTGGAACCAGCGTTCTGCGAAATGATTCTCAAACAGGAACAGCGGATCGCCGTGGTTATCCTTGACCAATAGGTTCCGTGACGAAGACATCCGCTCGTCCAGTTGATCGGGATCAATCCAGCGCGCCGTCTTCTTGCCCATCGGTTCCATGATGACTTCCGAATTGTATTCGTTTTGCATCCGGAATTGGAAGACTTCGAACTGCAGTTGCCCCACGGCACCTAAGATGTAATCGCCGGTCGAGTAGGACGTGTACAGTTGCACGGCCCCCTCTTGGACCAGTTGATTGATCCCCTTGTGGAAGGACTTCTGCTTCATTACGTTCTTGGCTGCTACCCGCACGAAGAGTTCCGGCGTAAATTGCGGTAATTTTTCAAACTTGACGGCTTGCTTCCCGGTATAAATGGTATCGCCGATCTGGAAGTTCCCCGTATCGTACAACCCAATGATGTCACCAGCCACGGCCTTCTCCACGTTTTCTCGCGTATCGGCCATGAACTCCGTCACGTTGGACAGCCGGAGCTTCTTGCCGGTCCGTTCCTGCGTGACGTCCATCCCCCGGTCGAATTCTCCGGAGCAGACCCGCACGAAGGCGATCCGGTCCCGGTGCTTGGGGTTCATGTTGGCTTGAATCTTGAAGACAAAGCCCGAGAATTCGGGATCGGTCGGCGCCACGTCCGTATCTTCCTGCGTGTGGTGCGCGGCCGGTTGTGGGGCATATTCCAGATAAGTCTCCAGGAACGTCTTCACCCCAAAGTTAGCCAGCGCCGAGCCAAAGAAGACCGGCGTCTGATCGCCACTGGCAATCTTGGCCTCGTCAAATTGGTTTCCGGCTTCACTAATCAGGGCCATGTTATCACGGGCATCCTGATACCAGCCGTCTTCTTCCAAGTCGTTGTGGGTAACCAGTTCGCCGTCGTCATCCAATGGCAAGTACTGGTGATCGGCATCCTTAGGCCGGAACAACGCTACCCGGTGGTGATACCGGTCGTACAGGCCCTTCAATTCCTTCCCCATCCCAATGGGCCAGTTCATCGGATAGCCTTCGATGCCCAAGACATCTTCCAGTTCGGCGATGAGGTCTAACGGATCACGCCCGTCCCGGTCCAGCTTGTTCATGAAGGTAAAGATCGGAATGCCCCGCATCTTACAGATCTGGAACAGCTTCTTAGTCTGGGGTTCAATTCCCTTGGCGGAGTCAATCACCATGACTGCGGAGTCCACGGCCATCAGTGTCCGGTAGGTATCTTCAGAGAAGTCCTCATGTCCTGGGGTATCCAGAATATTGATGCGCTTGCCCTGATAATCGAACTGCATCACGGAACTCGTTACGGAAATCCCCCGCTTCTGTTCAATTTCCATCCAGTCGGATTTGGCGAAGTTCCCACTCTTCTTCCCCTTGACCGTTCCGGCTTCCCGCACCACGCCACCAAAGAGCAACAGTTGTTCGGTAATCGTCGTCTTCCCGGCATCAGGGTGAGAGATAATGGCAAAGGTCCGGCGTTTATCCACCGCAGATGCTAATTTATTTTCACTCATATTGTTTGTCCTCACAAAGTTTTTTAGTTTTAATTAGTCGTTAAATTTTAATTGCACAGCGTTTTGATTTTAACACATTTACCGTGACAATTCACGGTCTAGCCCCATTTTCACCCGCATCTGCCCCATTTCGTGGTATCATGGAAGAATGAATTCAGGGAGAAACGGGTGAAAATATGTCGGCGAGTACCGAAGCCATCATTATTGAAATAGTCTTTAGTCTAGGCGCCTTGGTGGCCGTGGGCGGGCTAATAGCCCTCCTCGTGGCCAAGGCCAAGCACCGGGCGCTACGACCGGCCATGGGCGTCATCATCAGTGGCGCCGGTCTGGTCATCATCGCGGCCCTCTTGAACGTCCTGCTGTTCAAGTCCTACGACCACGTTCAGGTCAAGAAGACGCAATACTACGAGATTACCAGCCTCACGGCCAACATGAACGCCTCACTGGCCAGTAGCCACGCCCGTCATCAACCGGTGACCCCCGCGGCCAAGAAGGCCAGCAGAAACGTTACTTACTTGATCAAGCATACCGACCAGCCCAAGGCGTCCGTCCAGCTGGCACGCACTGCCCAGCAGGAATTGACGACGCACAAGCAGCCCAATATCAAATTGGTCAAACGCAACTACCGGTTGATCCTCGATGATTACTTTCAGACCATCGTGCGGCCGGACCGCGTCGCCCAACGGCTCAGTGCCCACGCCTATCGACAGGCCACGCACTTTCACAACTAACCTTTAATAGAGAAGAGCTCGAGACCAAGTCTCGAGCTCTTCTTTGTTTATTCAGCTTAATCACTGAAGGTTGAAAGCTAGAATCCTTAGTGTAACAAGGATAACGCCCACTATAATAGGATTGTCGCGTGCTGGTCGCCTTACCGTTTAGCCGTTCTTTTCGATCTGTTGAACCACGTAGTTCACAATCTTCAGGGAACTTAACCCGTCGTCGATCGAACAGAACCGTTGGTAGAAGTCCATAAACTTCTGGTTGTCGCTCATGTCCGGCGTTTTCAGCTTGTCCCCAATCATTTCCAACAATTGGTGCTCGTTATGAGCAATCTCGCCCGGCAAGTCCTTCTCGTAATCGAGGTAGAAACCACGTAACTCGTCCTTGTACATGTGGTAATCGTACGGGTAGAACAAGATCGGCCGCTTCAAGTAAGCATAGTCGAAGAAGACCGAGGAGTAGTCGGTAATCAACATATCACTGATCAGATACAGATCGGAGATGTTCGGATGGTTCGAGAAGTCGAAGACGACCCCTTCGTACCCACTGATGTCCAAGGCGTTGGAAATCAAGTAGTGCATCCGCAAGACCAGCACGGCATCCTTGCCGTAGCGCTCGCGGAATTCATCGAGTGAGAACGGCAATTCGAAGGTGTACTTCCCCTTCTCGGCAAACTGGTTATCCCGGTAGGTCGGCGCATAGAGCACGACCTTCTTGTCCAACGGAATCCCCAGCTCCTGCTTCAAGGCCGTGACGTCCTCGCGGGTACTGTTGATGAGTTCGTCATTTCGCGGATAACCGACCTTTAAGATCTGGTTATTGAAACCAAAGGCCGACCGGAAGATTCGCGTCGAATAGTCGTTGGGCGAGACCAACGCGTCCCAGCGATTGGCTTCCCGAACAAAGTTAGCGTGATACTTCGTGGTCGTGGTTCCCGGCATCGACACGTTTTCGATGTCCAGCCCCAACTTCTTGAGCGGCGTCCCATGCCACGTTTGAATGTACGTCACGTAATTAGGCTTCTTCACCCAAGCTGGGAACCGCGCGTTACTGATCCAGAAGCTGGCCTTTTCCAGCGTCCGTACCCACTTGGCCGTCCGCCGAATGACGAACGGAATGCCATTTTCCTTACAGAACTTCTTCTGTGACCGGTCGATCGACCAGATGAAAGTAAAGCCCGGATAGAGTTGCGTAAACAGCCGGTAGATCGCGTACGGTGAGTCACTGACTTGCCGCCCACCGAAGCTTTCGAAGATCAGCGTTGGCTGGTCGAAGGCCCGGTGTCCGCGCTTAAACAACCGCCGCATGTAGAAGAGGTTGGCCTTGTCCATCAGCATGGATAGTAGCTTGGTGGCACCACCGACCTTGGCCGGCACGCCGGCTAACCGCTGTGGTAAGGTCGGGGCCGCCGTTTCTTGTACCCGAATACCGTTGTCAAACCGTTTGTCGAGAATGACCAAGCGGTGATCGGCCGTAATCGCCTGAGTCACTTGCCCAGCCAATGACTTGGCCAGCACGACGCGTTGTTCGAGGTCCTGTCCCCCCACCGTTGAGCGGATGAAGAGTTGCTGGGTGCTATCGGCTGCCAGATCGGATAGCGGAATCGTCCCGGTAAACAGACCATGCAACGTCATGTGGGTAATCGGCCACTCGGCGGAGCTATCTGCGGAAACGTTCTTTAAGACCAACCGTTGATTCGTGATGGGTTGGTTATTAATCCGACTGGGCCCGATGACTTGAAGCTGATCGTCCAGCAGGTTAATCGCGTTAATCGCGAACTCGTCTTCGGCCTGGTCCGTGTGCATGTTGAACAGAGCCATCCCGTTCGCATCACTGTTCAATTGGTAGTAGCTGGTCAGGGTTAATTGATGCCGGTCGCTTAAGTATTCACTTTCGACCTGAATCAGTCCCCGCGTACTCTGCTGCTGCAAGTTGAGGTACAGTTCCCAACTGAATTCGCTCTGCCCCTCCGCGGAGAATTGCAGATCGTTAGCATTGAGCCGTAACCGCACCACTTGGGCGCTGAGCACCTTGCTAATCGGAATCGTGATCGAGGCCTTGGTTTGCTTTTCCAAGAAGGTGACCGCGAGATCGTCAAACGGTTCCGGCACATCGATCAGTTCCAGTTCGAGTTCTTGTAAATTCTTTTTATGATGTAATCCAGATAAAATCGCACGCACGATGGAAAAACTCCTTAGTAGTTAAAAATCAGCTGGTTCGGCATTTGCGGTGAGAAATGGGCATTGACGGCTAAGTCAACGTACAACCGCGTCTCGGGGGTGAGCAACCGGCTCAAGACGGCTTGGTAGAACGCGAAGATATCGCTGAAACGGCGGTAGTTCGAGTAAGCCAGCACCCCGTAATAGGCTTCCGTGGCCGTAATGACCTGGGTCTTGTCGATAGCATTCGACTCTGCCTTCTCCAATTGCCGCTTGGACATCGTGGCGGCACTGGCCACCTGCTTGGCGTCCTCAAATTGGGTCGCTAACATAGCCGAGGTGGCGCTTAAATTGTAAACGTGCTCCACGGGACGTTCATGCCGAACAAAGCGTAAGACGGCTTCTCCGTGACGATTAAGCAGGTAGCTGGTTGTCGCCACCTCTCGTTGAATCTTTTCGATGCCGACCACTTTCCCATTCAACCCGTAGGTATCCACTTGGGCGAGCTGGTCCGCTTGATACTGACGAAGCACCATGGGCGTCTCGTCGTCAACCTGACGAAGCTCGGCGACCATGTGGCCTTCATCCAAGTAGCGTTTCACCTGTTCTTGATTGTCCGCAAACAGGCGCTGTTCGAAATTATCTAAGCTAATGGCGTGGCGTTCTTCGGCCGTCAGCGCCAATCCGGGCTCATCGGCAAACATTTCTGCCAACGTCACCAGGCGAACATCCTTGACCCGCGGATTGTTGCGTGCCAATTGATTTAAATACTGTCGCACCGTCCACACGGCTTCGAAGTCAACCATGGCGACCAACACGCTGACCTGGGCGTCACGCTGCAGGGCCTTTTGGAGTTGCGTGGAAAAGTTGGGCTTGTGCATACCATTTAGCGATGTCAATAAAAATATAAACTGCTGCATTTTCTGCCTCCGTTTGCGTATCCTAAGAAAAAATCCCTAGTCTGCGACTAAGGATTTCATTGCCAGCACTACTTTTCGTCTTCCTTCCAAGTCTCTTCGTCAGAAAGGCCGAGATCGTGCTTAATTTTAGTCGTGGAGATCCCTTCCGTCCGTGGTAAGTAAATGACTTCACAGTAATCCTTCAAGAAGTCGAACTTACCCTTCCAGTCGTCACCCATGACAAAAACGTCAATGTTGTTTTCCTGAACGTCGCGAATCTTTTGGTCCCACGTGGTTTCGGGAATCACGTGGTCAACGTACTTGATGGCTTCCAGGATGTATTTCCGGTCTTCGTAAGAGGTGTAAGCGCGCTTACCCTTCTCGGCGTTGAACTCATCGGAAGACACACAAACCGTTAAATCATCACCTAAGGCTGCGGCCCGTTTTAATAAGCGAATGTGACCTTTATGTAACAGGTCGAACGTCCCATAAGTAATTACTTTTTTCATGTAGAATCTCCTACTTTATCTGGTTAATTTGCCCCGTTGCTTTACCCGGGGGTCGAGTTTAAAAAAATCCAATAACAAACTAAATAGTAGCATATTGAGCGGTCACGTCAACTTCAAACCACAGACGTTAGACATTTCTTGAGAATTTCCACCCTAACAGAAGACCGCTACGGCTGAAACCACGCGGTAATCTCGTGCCGTTTGTTCTCTCACCAAAAAATCCGGAGCGACCCGGACATCTAATGCCCGTTTGCCTCACGATGTTCGGTTCACAGCGACTTTTTCTCCGCGTGTTCCAACTGCCAAATGGTGTAGAGGTATTGCACGACCGTCTTCACCACGGCGTACAGTGGAATCGCCAGAATCATCCCCAGCAGCCCCGCAATATTGCCGGCCGCCAACAGAATAATGATAATCGTGAGCGGATGAATCTGGAGACTCTTCCCAATAATGTTGGGATAGACCAGATTCCCGTCGATCTGTTGCACGACGACGACCACGATAATCACGTAAATAATCAGGCTGGTGCTCGTCGCAAACGCCACAATCAGTGCGGGTAAAATCCCAATGTACGGTCCCACGTAGGGAATCAAGTTACAGATACCGGCGAAGAAGCCCAGGAGCAACGCGTATTTCTCACCAACGAAAAAGTAACCGATGGCGGTAAAGCTCCCAACGAAGAGGCACTCCACAATCTGACCACCCACGTAACGGGCAATCGTATTGTTCATGCGGCCCAGAAGCTCCGCGGTCTGCTCACCGTGCTTGCTAGGCAACCACCGCCGAATCGCCGGCATGAACTTGTCACCGTCCTTCAACATATAGAACAACATGACCGGCACCGTAACGGCGGTCACCGTAACCGTGGTGACCGTCCCAATGATGCTGCCGATGCCGCTGGTCAGGCCGCTCATGAAGCTCTGGGCGTACTTGGATAACGCCGTTTGCAGTTGCGTTAAGTATTTAGAAAAATCGATCTCCTTTAACAGCGGATGATTAATTAGCTTGTTCAAGACGGCCTCGCTCGACTTGGCGAAGTCGGGAATGTTGCCCACCAACGTTGTGACCTGCGTTACCAGCCGTGGAATCACCCACATTGCGCCGGCGACCAACACCAGGACCAATAGCAAGAAGACCAGGGCTACGGCACCGGTACGGTTGATGTGAAACTTCTTCCAGCGCACCTTCTCCAGCAGCTTGACCACCGGGTTCAGCAGGTAAAAGAGAATCCCCGAGATCAACATGGGCGCAAAGATTGTTGACAGGAAAATTCCAATTGGCGAAAACAGAAAGCTAATCTGCGTACAAACCCAAATCAGCGCGGCAACAATTAACAGTTCCACGGACCAGAACATCAGTCGGGAATTAGCAAACCATTTCATGGGTGAACCCCTTTCGTCATGCATTCTCACGCGATGTCACCATCAAGTCACACCGGTTATGTTTTTTAAAAAAGGAGCGAGCCACGAATGACTTGCTCCTGGTGATACGGAAGACAACTCTTACAGGTCTGTGCCGCACTAATTCGAGCGACGTAATAACTCCTGATACCGTTGATACCATAGATCGACATAGGCTTTAGAAAAGGGGCCTTTGTGGTGATTAATCCAATCGACAAGGGTCAGGACGTTCGCCTTTAAGATCCGGTCGGTTTCTTCGCCGTACTGCCAGCGTTGGCTGAAATCTTGATATTCATCAACGTCGAGCAAGCGTTTCTCACCATCCGGAAAGACCTTCACGTCAAGATCATAATCAATGTATTTGAGCGCTTCTTTATCTAAAACATACGGGGAGGCCAAATTACAGTAATAAGACACCCCGTTATCCCGAATCATCGCAACAATGTTGAACCAGTAATGCTTGTGGAAATAAACGATGGCGGGCTCGCGGGTCACCCACCGCCGCCCATCGTCTTCAGTGACCAACGTGTGGTCATTAACGCCAATGAGGGCATTTTCGCTTGTTTTGAGTACCATCGTGTCGCGCCAAGTTCGATGCAAACTTCCGTCGTGCTTGTAGCTTTTGATCGTAATGAAGTCGCCTTCCTTAGGTCCTCTAGCTTCGCGCGTCATGTCTTAACCCTACTTTCTAAGTAACGGGTAACTATAAAAATTCAATCAATATTATACCAGATTCGGCCGTATTATTGAATAGACACGACAACATTCCTGAACAAAATCCTTGGGCGCCCCGTAATTTTAAGGTAAACTAAAAGAATCAATTAATGAGGTGAACATTTTATGGCACAAGCACCACTCAGCTCCTTTGAACCCTTAATCCCCCAAGTAGCGGCACTTCTGGCCGATGATGACCAGTTAACGGCCTTTTTCGCCAGCCTGACCGTGGGCTACCAACGTGAATGGGCCCGCTACATCTTCGGCGCCAAGGCCGAGGCGACCAAGCAACGCCACATTGCCGACATGCGCCAAATCCTGGCTGCCGGCTACAAGTCCAAGCGCGCCTACGGAAGTCGTCCGAAGGCTTAAGCGCTAGTCATCACCATCTTTTGAACCAACAAGCCCGTCAAACGGAGATCCGCTGACGGGCTTGTTGGTTTTTGATTTAAATTGCATCGTGCCAGAACGGTTGTGAAGCTGTCCGCCTACCGTTCGCACCAGACAGAGCTCCTGATGGCCGCAGACAACCAGCTCATCCGGAGCGAACGGCAAGCCGGCCAGTTTTCACCAAAGTCGTCAGGTAGCGACTCAACGTCTACTTACCCAATTCGCCGGCCTGCAACAGATTCCAGATCTGAATGGCTGGCGTCTGCGACAACTGGTTGACCCGGTAGTAGTTACTCAACAGTACCACGCCATCCGTGCCGTCCTTGCTCAACAGCGTCGTGGCCTCGTACCCGTAAGCCAGACCGTGCGTCCGGATGTAGCCGGGATAAACATACATCCCGCCACCGTACATCGACGACGATCCCGGTACCAACAGGACGTTGACGTCACTTTCCGGATAGAGCTTCCCCTGCAGCATGTTTCGTTGGGCCGTGTAGAGATCGCGAGCGGACATGTAGACCTGCCCGGTACCAAACTGGTAGTACATCGATTCCGTGGACTCGCCGAACCGTTGACCGTAGTTGGCCGTGACGTCGGCATTATTGGCGTTTTGATAACCCTGCGAGTACGTGGCTTGTTGATCCATGTTAAACACAAAACCCGTGTGCTTCAGGTGCCAAGCGTTCGTAATGTTGGTCGTGAAATAGTGCCGGTAGCTCTGCCCACTGACCTTTTCAATAATCCCAGACAGCAACATGAAGTTGACCGGTGAGTAGTCCCACTTGCCGATACGTTCCGGCCGGCTGATGACGTTGGCTAAAATGAACCTAATCATGCCCTTCTCCGAATGCAGATTCGTCGGAAAGGCCGTCAGCGTCAGCCCGCTCTTCATGTCAAGCATGTCACGCAAGGTAATTTGATTGGCCCCAGCAATGGTTGGGTAGTATTTCGACAACGGATCCGTCAGATTTAGCTTGCCCTCACTCGCTAGACGCATGATGAGTCCCGCCGTAAAGGACTTCTGAACGGATGCCAACTGATAAACACTGTGTGCACCATTCTTCTGGTGGGTCGCGGCGTCCGCGTAGCCCCACCCCTTCTGGTAAATGACCTGGTTGTTGTGCACGACAAACGCTGTCCCCACAAACCGGTTGGCCCGCAGTACCGCATCGATCTCACGCGTGGCCGCCGTTGGCTTTGGCTTCGCAACAACCTTCTTAACCACGGGCTTGGCCTTCTTGGGCTTCACCTGCCGGACCACTGAACTACTGCTGGCCTTAGGTTCTGCTTGTGTCTTGGCCTGGTCGTTGAACCACCACGCCAGTCCACCACTGAGCCCTAAGACGGTCACAAATGCTAAGACTGTTCCCCAAGCTTTAGAATTCATGGTAACTCCCCCTTACCCTAATCCAATGACCTATTCGGCCGATTCCCCTAAATCAGCTAGCCATTGACTAATATCATCGAGTTTGAATCCTTTACGATAAAGCGCCTGTTTGGTTTTATATTGCCGTTCCGATTGACTTAGCGCGTGGTAACGCCGCAGGAACTTCTCACCCTGCTTCGCCAGTAAGGCCTGTTGTTCATCTTCATCTGGCGTTAAATCTACGGCATCGAGCATCGCCTTGATCTCGTCACCACCAAAGCCCCGAGACATCAAGCCCTGCCGCATCTTCTGCTCGCGGTTGCGCGTTGCGTTGTGCTGGTAGCGTTTCGCCAACTTCTCGGCCACAGCCGTCCCCACGGCAAGCTGTTCGGTTGGCGTATACAGGGTCAGTGCGTCATCGATGACTTTTTCGCCGACGCCCTTTTGTCGTAAATGTTGGCGAATCACACGCGGGCCCTTATCGCCCGTATGCATCACGGTTCGCACGTAGCTGGCGGCGTAATGCGCATCGTCCACCAACGAAAAATCCCGTAGCTTCTTCAACGTCTGTTCAATCGTGTCTTCCGGAATCTCCAACGTAACCAGCTTATCCGCCACTTCTTTTTCGGTGCGGAGCTGGTGAGACAAGTAATCCAGCGCCCGATTGTAGGCCTTGGCAACGTCATCGGCGGCCGTCAGCCGTTCCTCGAGTGCCTTGTCGATCTCCATACCCTTGTACAGGCGAAAGTCCACCAATACACTGTCGCTAACGGGAAATGCATAGTGCCCGTCAACGTAAATATTAAAGCGTCCACTGCGCTTCTGAGCCTCAATCATGGTAATTACGGCCATTCAGGTCACATCCTTTTCTCGTTATCTGTCCCTATTTTACCAGTTCTCCCCCGATGATGACGACCCCAGTGACGGCTTAGTTAGTCAATCATCTTTTCGCCATCTCACCGTTGCCTAGACCAACCGTCCCTAGCCACCATCACGATGGCCTGCTATAATTAACGGCAATCAGGACGATTTTAAAGGAGTGAGTGATTTGCTAACAGCACACGTCGTTTTTGCGACCATCACCGGAAATAATGAAGACGTCGCCGACATTGTCACGGAAAAATTGGAAGACCTGGGTTGCCAGGTCACCGAAACCGAAATTTCACAGACCGACGCCGCCGAATTTGAGCAGGCGGACATCTGTGTCGTCTGCGCGTACACCTACGATGAGGGATCGTTGCCCGATGAAGGGTTAGACTTCTACGAGGACCTGCAGACGCTCGACCTGCACGGCAAGACTTTCGGCGTGGCCGGGTCGGGTGACACCTTCTACGGCGACTACTACAACACCACCGTTGACCATTTCGAAGCGGCCTTTCGCCAGACCGGCGCAACTCAGGGAGCGGATAGCGTCAAGATTAATCTGGAGCCGGACGCCGATGCCATCACTCAGCTCGACACCTTCGCCACCCAATTGGTCGCCCACGCGGGTTAAATAGTTTTGTCCTTGCCTGCGGCTGCCAGGGATTCCGCTGGTCGCCTTACCGTTCGCCAAATCTGGGCTGGAACGCTGGGGAAGGACCGGGCCAAGCCTGAAGGTGCGGTCTTGGCCCTCGCTTGGAACCACCATAACCCGGTGTCTCCAAGACGCCCAGTGATAACTGGAAATACACCAGTCATCACTGCCCCAGCTGAGCCCAGATTTGACTCATTCACGGCTACATAGCATCCGGACGGCAACACTCGTCGTTAGCCACGGTAAGCCGCAATGACAACCATGCCACAACCCAAGCCGGAGGAGGATAGGGATGGAGCCAGCCGTGGGTGCAACGTTAGCTGGCGTTATTCGCCAAGTTACGTTGCAAGACGTGTTTGAAGACGCGGGCTGACGGCTTCAAACCGAGGCGCGAGACCGCTCTTTGGCTCGCACCGGTCTCCACAGCAGGCGGAACCCCTAGCAGCCGCAGGCGCCATGCCTATACATCTTAACTTTGAGTCAAAAAACGACGACCAATCGCCTGTCAGGGGTGATGAGTCGTCGTTTTTGCGTTAATCAGGTCTTATCGGACTTACCATTGCGCTTCAACCGATTGCGCAGAATGTAGGTAAAGACCGCCTGTTCCTCAATTGTCCCCTCGATTAAGTCCTGAATGGCGGCATTGAGCACCGCACCAAACATCAAGATCAACGCCGTGAAGTCCAGCCAAAACATTAGCACGATGAAGGTTCCAATCGTCTTGTAACTATCAATATTTCGCATGAAGAATTTCAAATACCAACTGAACGCCTGCGATAACAGCAACCAACCGAGCGTGGCGGTCAAGGCCCCGGGCCAAACGTAGCGCAGCTTTAATTTAACGCTGGGTACGAAGTAAAAGAGAATCATCAGGAGCAAGAATGTCATGATGAACGTGACCGGCCATTTAGCGGCATTGACGTACGACAGAATCTGCGTCGGCAAGTGCAGTAACGGCGTCAACCGTTCCAAGACCACCTGACCCACACTAAAGAACAACATCATCAGGAACAGAAAGGCAATCAAGGCAACCATCCAGAAGAAGGCCATCACTCGATTGACAATCGCATTTTGCTTCCGCACCACGCCGTAAGCGCCGTTGACGGTCCGTTGAAACGCCGCGACCGCCCGCGATGACGACCAAATGGCCACGATGACCCCGATGGACAGCACGCTACCGTTTCGATTATTTAAAAACGAATGGATGATGGGCGCTAAAATATCATAAATGTTATCCGGCAGGAACGGTTCAATTCCGTTCATGACGGTATTGGTCTCGATATGGAAAAACGGTAATAGGCTAGCCAGAACCAGCAGCGCTGGAAATAGCGACAGCAACGTATAGTACGCCAATACGGCTGCCGAATCGGACACGTTTGCCATTTGATAGTGTTTACTGATGGTTTGGATGATCCGATTGATTCCCGCTAAATGCGGACGCCATTTCTTCCACACAAGTTGTGGCCCCTTTCATTCCCCTAGAACGACCCGTAATCCTCAGCGAACTTCAACGTCCCAATCATTTTCTCCAGCGTCTTGCGACTGAAACGAACCCGCTTGGCTTGCCGGAACGTTTCGATAAACGTCGCCAGATCGTCATAATTTGCGACCGCCGTGCAATTGTAGGCGTCGCGGGGATTTAACTTCGTCTTGTTACCGACCACTAACGAGTTACTGTGATTGTAACGGTCGTAGTAATTATAGTAAACCAACGGCTTAACAAAGTCGATGATCCGGTCGTTTTTATTTTCCAACTGTCGGTGCATCGTGATTTCACTATTGATGTAACGCACCAGCAACTTGGACGACAACTCGGCCTGCGTGGCGGGATTACTAATACCCGTGTGCAACGTAATCGAGCGTTGACCCCGGCCTTCCTGCTCCAGACTCATGGTGTATCCCTGCGTCAGGGATTCGTTTTCTTCCGACAGGTTCGGTAGGAAGAAGCGATCCAGATGGCTGGCCAAGGCCTTAGGCACTTCCTTCTCCCGGCCGCTCAGGTTCACACCGGAGAAGTCATCCAAGCTAGACGAGAAGATTTCTTCGGAGAGATCGTGGAAGATCATCCCCCGCCAGTACTTGCTTTCTACATTAATCACCCCAAATGAGGTCACCAGCAGGTTGTCAATCTGCATGACCCGCCAGGAATCGCCCTCATTCATTTCCTGCGTCACGGGATTCTTGACCTTATTGGCAAAATGCACGTTGCGCAGAATCTTATAATCGAACCGTTCATGACGCTTAGCGGCCCGCTGGTGAATCTCTCGCATAATTTCATACAACTGTTCGGTCGTCTTTATCTCGGCCCGGTCATACGCTGTTTCACCCATTAACATTGCCCCCATTAATTTTTTCTTGAATCGCTGCTAAAATTCTCTCGGACGCGTGCCCATCCCCATATGGGTTCTTCGCCTGGGCCATGCGATCGTACGCCGCCTGGTCCGTCAAGAGGTCGTCCATTGCCGCCGTCACCCGCTGTGGATCGGTACCAACCAACCGCAACGTGCCGTTGGTGACGCCTTCTGGCCGCTCGGTAGTGTCGCGGAGCACCAGCACCGGCTTGTTCAGCGATGGTGCTTCTTCCTGAACACCCCCAGAATCGGTCATGATAAAGTAACTTCTGGCCGACAGGTTGTGGAAGTCCACGACGTCTAAGGGATCGATCAAATGAATCCGATCCATGCCACCCAATTCCTCGTGGGCTACCGTCTGGACGGCTGGACTCAGATGGACGGGGTAGATGACCTCGACATCCGCATGCGCCTCAACTTCGGCCCGGATCGCCTTAAAGACTGCCCGCATCGGTGCGCCCTGGTTCTCCCGCCGGTGCATCGTCAACAGAATGAGCCGGTTGCCTGACTGAACCTGATCCAGTACGGCATGGTGATAGTTGGCATCCACCGTCTGCTTTAGCGCATCAATAGCCGTGTTCCCCGTGACGTAGATGTTGGCCAACGGGTGGGCTTGCTTCAACAGGTTGTCCTTGGACAGGTCCGTTGGCGCAAAGTACAGGTCACTCAAGATGTCGGTCAATTGCCGGTTCATTTCCTCTGGATACGGGGAATACTTGTTCCACGTCCGTAACCCGGCTTCCACGTGGCCTAGCATGGTCTGGTGATAGAAGGCACTGATACTGGCCGCAAAGGTCGTGGTCGTGTCACCGTGGACCAACACGATATCGGGTTGCGCCTCGGTCAAGACATCGTCGAGCTGATTCAACACCCGCGTCGTGATGTCGCTCAGCGTCTGCTTAGGCCGCATGATATTCAAGTCATAATCGGGCTTAATCTTGAAGATATCGAGGACCTGATCCAACATTTCCCGATGTTGCGCGGTTACCACTGTGATTGGGGTAAATTCCGCGGGACGTTGTTGCATGGCTAGAATGATGGGTGCCATCTTGATGGCTTCCGGACGCGTTCCAAATACCGTCATTACTTTAATCGGTTTCGTCACTATAATTTCCTCCAGCTTTTCATTGATTGATTAACGTCAATTATAGCAGACCCGGGGCCAATTGTACTTTGAATCAGTCACAATTTTACCGTCGTTACGGGCCAGCCAGACATCACTGACCACCAGTTTTCCTATGGCTCCCACAACAATTACTCACCTAACCATCTTAGCCATGATACTGGTATCCAGACTGCTAGTCGGGTAAGCTTGTGCCTTGGAACCTAGACAGCGGGTACCGCGTTCTTCGCAAGGGTTTAAAGAAAACTTTACCTGATTTGCTCGCGGTTCACAACCCTTATCGTAACCAGTGAAATAATTGTCCTGGCCCCCGACTACTTAAGCCGTGATGTATCCCGTCTCAGCCCGTCAAGTCGACCGGCAACTATCGTCAATCAAACCAGCAGTATCGTCAAACCTATCCGTCAGATCACCCGGGACTGCTCATCTGACTTACGTCTGTAAGGAAAATTTAATGGCAAGCCCCCTATATTTGAGGTAAGATGGTATCGTTGTGTGAAAGGAATGTCTGTGATGAAAAAACTTAGTCTGGTCGTTCCTTGCTATAACGAGGAGGAGTCTATTCCCTTATTTTACCGAACCGTTAGCAAGGTGATCGCGTCCATGAACACCCCTACTCCGACGGTAACGCCAGAGTATATCTTCGTGGATGATGGGTCCAGCGACCACACCTTAGAGGAAATGAAACAGTTACACGAGCAACATCCGGAGACCGTCCACTATCGGTCGTTCTCCCGTAATTTTGGAAAGGAATCAGCGCTCGCCGCGGGGTTACAAGCCACAACCGGGGATATGGTAGCCGTGATGGACGTTGACCTTCAAGATCCACCGGAGTTACTACCCGAGATGGTCGATTTGATCGAGAATCGGGACTATGATTGCGTTGGCACCATTCAAAAGGAACGTCGCGGTCAGAGTCGCCTGCGGGCATTTCTGTCACGAAGCTTCTACAGTGTCATCAACTGGATTTCGGACGTCCGGATTGAACCCAACGCCCGGGACTACCGCTTGATGACCCGGCAATTTGTGGATACGGTCTTGTCATTACCCGAATTCAACCGGTTCTCTAAAGGGATCTTCAGCTGGGTCGGCTTCAAGACAACCTACCTGACCTACGAGAGCCAACCGCGGGCCGCGGGAACCACGCACTGGAGTCTACGGCAACTCTTTGCCTACTCCATTGAAGGAATCATCGATTTCTCCAATGCGCCTCTGCGATTAGCCACTTGGGTGGGCAGTCTGTCCTTCCTGGCTTCAATCGTCGCGCTGATCTTCGTGATCGTTCGCGCCTTGACCGTTGGCGGTGCCGTTGCTGGCTGGCCGTCTCTCGTAGTCATTCTTCTGGCTGTGGGTGGGATTCAGTTGTTCTGTCTGGGCATTTTAGGACAGTACATCAGTAAGATTTACCTGGAAACCAAGCACCGACCGAAGTACATCATTCGCGAGGAAAAATAAGCAATTATCGGGCAGCGGCCAAGAGTCGCTGCCCTTTTTGCAACCAGCCACTTGTGAAACGGCCTATCGTTCGATAATCACGTACTTATATCATTTAAAATATATACTGACCATCTCAACCTTACAGTTCACCATAAAATAAAAACCGGGCCGCCAGCGATTGGCAACTCGGTTTCGTCGTTCATATCTAATTAATAATCACGTTCATCAGCATGACCATGCCTAGTCCGACCACGGAAATAACGGTTTCCAAGGTCGTCCAAACCTGGAACGTCTGCTTGACGCTCAAGTCAAAGTATTCTGAGAACATCCAGAACCCGGCATCGTTCACGTGAGAAGCGGCCAGTGACCCGGCCCCGATGGCCAAGGCAACCATGACGGGATCGGCGCTTAACGTGTTCATCAGTGGCAAGACCAGTCCGGCGGAGGTCATCCCAGCAACCGTGGCGGATCCCAAAGAGATCCGTAAGATTACAGTGATTAACCAAGCCAACAAGATCGGTGACAGCTTGGAGTGCATCATCAGTTCTTGCACGGCCTTACCGACACCACCGTCGATCAAGACTTCCTTGAAAGCTGACCCACCGGCGATAACCATCAGTAACATGGCGATCGACTTGATGGCGTCTTCCAAGGTCGCACTGATTTGCTTCATGGTCCGTTGACGATGGAAACCCATGGACCAGATGGCAAATAGCAAAGCAATCACCATGGCAATGACGGGGTTCCCCAGCATCGAGACAATCGCATCTAAACCGTGCGGATTCTTCGGTGCCGCCCCACCGTCAACGACTAATTGGTAAATCGTTGCAGCAGCCATGAAGACCACTGGGAACAGTGACGTCAAAACGGATAAACCAAAACCAGGCGTTTCCTTCAAGTCAAATTCTTTAACTTCCCCGAAGGCTGGTAAAGAACGCTTGATCACGAACAAGTCCGGATTGAACCGCCGAATCACGCGCGTCCAAATAGGCCCAGCCACAATCACACAAGGAATGGCCACGATAATCCCGATCAGCAACATTTCACCAATGTTGGCGCCCAGGACCGTTGCTACGGCCGTTGGTGAGGGTTGTGGCGGTAAGAAGCCTTGCGTGGCCGACAGTGCGGCTGCCATTGAAATCCCCAGATAGAGGAATGGCACTTCGGCTTCCAGCGCAACAGCGAAGACGATTGGCGTCACCAGAACTAACCCCACTTCAAACAGTAAGGAAATCCCAATCAGGAAGGAAGCCACCACGATGGCAATCTGGAGGCGTTTCTTCCCGAATAGGTTGATTAACGTCCGGGCGATCCGGTACGATCCACCGGCATCGGCAACCAGCCGGCCAATCATGGCCCCGAACCCAAAGACGATAATCAGTTCGCCCATGGAGCTACCGATTCCGTCTTTAATCGAGGTCGCAATGTTAGCGGGGTTCATCCCCAGCCCAAGCGCTACCAGTACTGAGGTAACGATCAGTGAAACAAAGGTGTTTAACTTTACACGAATAATCAAAAAGAGTAAAAGTAAAATACCTAAAATCAAAACGACGAACTGCATGCTAATTTCTCTCTTTTCCTATGCTCGATTCAGACTCTCCCACTCGAATCGAGCTGGGAGAATCTTTTTGCATAGAACCCATTGTATGAAAAAAAAGTTTCCCAATGCAAGGGCTTACTTGTATATAATTTTCACATGCGGTCCCACAAAGCCCGGTAAATCGCCTAACGAACAATCATCACGGAAACTGGAGAATATTTTGCCATGTAAGCAGCTTGGCTCCCGAAATACTTCCGTACACCGGTCTGCGACAGCGACCCAATCACCAACAGGTCGGGCTTAACTTCGGGAATAATCGTCTTCACAATCGTTTCACCTGGGTCCCCTTCACCAATGATGATGCTGACCTTCGCAATGCCAAAGCGTTCGGCTAATTTTTGATATTGTTGTAAATGTTTCTGCAAGTCGGCCCGTTGCCCGTGGACGTAATTCTTACTCAACGCCTGGTAAATGTTCATGTTGTCTGACTCCAACACGGAACAGATGACCAACTCACACTCGTCAAACTTGGCCCGATTCATCGCATAGCGGAACGCCAGCTGTGCATCGGGGGAATCGTCTACCCCAACTAAAATTCGACTAAATTTCTTAGGATTCATTGATTCTGAATTTTCCATCGAAAATCCTCCTCTTGTTTGAATACCCTTATTATAAAGGAAAACGGTACCAAACGCGAAATTTCCTGCGAAACTTTCCGTTTAATACCGTTTTATTTTTTCTAATAGTGAAGTGCTGCGGCTCATCAGCTGTGACAAGCCACGTTCCTAGCAGCCTACTCTTTTTTCTTGGACTTTCCTTGGAACATGCCCCAGCTCTTCATCCAACCAATCAGGAACATGATGATGTAGAATGCCGCGGCTACCGTGGAGAAGATCGCGAAAATCATTTGAATAATCCCCACGCCACCGGAAGCCTGCGCACCGCTAAAGAACCAAAAATACCACGTTAGGGCCGACCAGAAGATCGCCCGAAATAAGAGTTTAAATCCAACACCCATGTGAAATAACCCGCTCTCTTAAGAATTTTTCTTTTCCATTATGTATCGGCCAATAATATTTTTAATGATTACTGATTAACCCACTACAGTTAACCAGCGAACTTATCTTATATTCTGGCACGGATATTTTTAAAAGTAAAGCGCTTTTACGATCAAACACCACGTGAGACGGCGCTTCTCGCGTGTCACCGTTACAATTAAAACCAACTGGCTAAACACGTTGAATTAAAGGCCTGATAATTATGACCGCAATATCAAATAATTAATGCAAAACCCCTAAAAATTTGATAGACTTAACTCATATAAGGGAGGTCTGGATCTTGACAATTAAGAAGCTTCTAGTCGCGTTAACGGCGGCAATTACCCTTTTACTCGTCAGTCCCGGTCAGGCATCGGCTAAGACTTGGCACTATGCGGTCACACCGTCCAATTCGTTCTCAACGAAGACGTTCGCTCGCGCATTTATGTACGGTAACCATGAGTTTATGGAACTGTATCAGGCCAAGCGCAACGCCGTTCACCGGACGCCGGATTCCGGACGAACCATCTCCAATCGACAGGTATTTTACGCCCGTAAGACGGCCAACAAACACGTTTACGAAATTATTTATCAGAAAAAATATTACTACATGAATACTTACGATACCCACCTCTACCGCTACAACACGTGGCGCAGTGGTCATAAGCTCATTTCAACCGTGAAACCCAATCAGCCGAAAAAGGTTATGCTCAAGGCCAAGACCCACGTCTACCGCAATCAGTACTGGCTGTACAACTATAGCGGTCAGAACTCCCCGGCCTATCTCCGGTACCGACTAGCCGACAGCGGCAAGTGGGTGATTCATTACGAAAAATAACGATGCTAAAATAAGACGCGCTTGGCCCTGGCCAGACGCGTCTTATTTGATTTTTATGGTTCTAAAATATCTGTTGTTGGTAATCAACTTAATTGGTTACTGGCAGCGGATATTTTTGTATACTGTATAGAGTAAAAATGGGTGACGAATTGTCAAGTCAAGCGCAACTTTATTCCAAAGAAAATTTCTGATGGACTCTTCCAGCCTAAGACCTTACGTGGTCGGTTATTTAATGTTTCAATGAACTGACAGATATCTTGGTCAGTGAGTTGATCTAAATCAGTTCCTTTTGGGAAATACTCACGAATAAGACCATTTGTATTCTCGTTAGTTCCCCGTTGCTGTGGTGCGTGTGGATCTGGAAAATAGACCGGAATACCTAGCTCTTGACTAACTTCACGATATCTTGCGAATTCAGTCCCACGATCCGGCGTAAGCGTACGAACTCGTTTGGGCGTCACAGTATGCAATAAGTCAATCATAGCTTGTGTAACGTTCTTGGCGTTTACTTTGGAAACTCGTTGAGATAGTAAGTAACGTGATTTACGGTCCACCAACGTAACTAAAGCTGAACGTCCAGTCTTACCTCGAACGGTGTCACCTTCCCAATGGCCAAACCAGCTCCGGTTATCACACGACACTGGCCGCTCATGGACTGAAGGAACATCATTAAACCGCCCCCGTCGTTCATTGATTGTTCCTTTGACCTTGCGAGTTTTGCCACGATGGCGGAGTTTACGGGCAAAACCACGAGCGCCACGACTCTTACGTTTAATTCCCAAATTATCACGTTCAATTCCGCGATAAATGGTGTTGTAACTAATTCGCCATCCACTATTTTCGTGAAGTAAACGCCCTGAGATTTGTTCGGGAGACCATTGGTATTGAACGATGCAGCGAAGGACAAAATCTCGTAATTTCAGGTCAGTTAGGAGTCTAGGACGGCGGCTCTTCAGTCGGCGCCTTTGGTAGCTCTCTTGTGCTTTGACAGCTGAGTATGCATCACGACCGCCATTGCGTGTAACTTCACGTGATACAGTGGCTTTAGAACAGCCAATTTTCTCCGCAATAACTTGATAGCTATCGTTTAAAGTGACGCCTAACAGTATGCATTCTCGGTCTTTTAAGGTAAGATGTTTGTACGAACTCATAGCCTAAAATCTCCTTTAAATGATTGTTGTGGTGACTTCATTTTACAGGACTCAGGCTATGAGTTCCTTTTTTATCTTCTTACTTGTTGCACTTCAATTGTAAATTCGTCGTACAAAAAAGGGATATAGTCGCAGATCTATGTCCATCCACTACCACATTTCAAGAGAAAGAAAGTGACTATATCCTATGTCCAATGATACTAAAATTATTCTGGGATAAAAGACCCTAATATCAAAAAACTGAAAATAATGAATCCCTTAGAAGTAAAGGGACCACTCAAGGTACAGGCACTTTTAGACTACCGTCCAAAAGCTTGTCCTAAATGTGGCGTTTTGAACCAGAAGAGCATTATCAAATACGGTTGGCGTTGGACCACGGTTAAACTCCCACAAGCCGTTGAACGAGACGTTAAACTTCACCTTAAAAAACGTAATTTCAAGTGTAAGCAATGCCATCAATACTTTCTGGCAGAAACGTCGTTGGTTCAGCGAAACCACACCATCTCTAACGTCAGCCGGATCTCGTGTTTAGTAAAGCTCAGTGAGACGGTTTCAATGCGGCATATCGCAAACGAATTAAACATTTCGAGTACGAGTGTTTTACGAATCATGCGTAGCTACCAACCGGATATTAAGACAAATTACAGCTGGTTGCCAGCAGTTATTAATATGGATGAAGTCAAGTCTACCAAAGATGCCAAAGGTGCAATGAGCTTTGTCTTTATGGACGGTATGCGAAACGAATTTATCGATATCCTTGAATCACGAACCCTGTATGATCTCGAAAAATACTTCAATCGATATACTAAGGCTGCGCGAGAAGGCGTGAAAATCATTGTGACAGATATGAATTACACGTATCCGCAATTGACAGAAACCGTTTTTCCAAACGCGATTGTGGTAACCGATAGGTTCCACATCGTGAGTTCTATAATGCGTGGTTTCAATCGTGTGAGAGTTCGTATAATGAAGTCCTATGCCAATTCAAATATCAAACATAAGATCTTAAAACGATACTGGAAACTACTCTTAAAACCTAATGAAAAGCTGAACTTCAACGCCTATCATAATTTCACTCATCTCTCAGGAATTAATACTGAGAATAGTACGGTCGATTACATTCTCAGCTTCAATGATGAATTACGCCAAGCGTATGAGCTTTTACAGACCGTTCGGCGAGCCGTCAAGTATCGTCACACGTCCAAACTAGTAACCATTCTAGACAAGAAGAATGATTACTCCGAAGAGCTTGAAACACCGTTAAATACGTTGAGAGAACACCAAGAATCTGTGTACAATGCGCTAAAATACAATTATTCTAATGGACCAATGGAAGGTATCAATAATAAAATCAAAGTAATCAAGCGAGTCAGCTACGGATTCGGTTGTTTTAGTAGCTTTAGATTAAGGATTCATCTAGTATTCGGAATTAAAAAGGCTGCCTAATCATAATACGATTAGGCAACCTCAGACAGCCGATTACCAACAACAGTTGACAAAGAGCCATTTTTATTGCCGAAACGTGCGACACCAGACAGTCAGCTCCGCTTAACGCCACTAAGCAAATAATCCAAGCCCAGGATTCTTCACTTAGTAACGCCCACTCATTGTTTATTGCCAAAACGTGCGGTGCCAAGCAACCGGCTCCGCTTAACAACAATAAGACAAGAATCCAAAAACCAGGATTCCTGCCTTATTATCGTTATGCTCACCAGCTAATCGCTTGGCACCGCACTCTTTTAAAAATGGCCCCACCCGGACTCGAACCGGGATCATTCGCTTAGGAGGCGAGTGCCCTATCCAGTTGTGCTATAGGGCCAATAAAAATAATCCGCTATTAAGTTTACCACGGATTATTTTATTTCTAAAGAAGAATTACTGCTGCGCATCGCGGTCGCGCCACTTTTTTCGCATTCCCTTATTCTTCGTGTGGCGATTCTTATGCTTCTTTTTCTTACTAGGATTAGGCTGTCGCTTCGGGGCAGCGGGACCCTTGCCCTTCTCCGAGACGGCCGTCGCTGTGGCGGCTGATGTGGTTGCCGTTGCCTTCGTCGCCGTCTGCCGAGTCGTGTCAGCAACTGACGACTGAACCGGGGCAACTGCAACAGGCTTTTCGGTGGTCAGGGTGCGTCCGCTAAAGTACAGTGGGACCAACTCGTAGTCCGTATCCTTTAAGAGCTTTTTCAGGTCCCGCAAGTCGTGGTCGTCACCCAGACTGATGACCTGACCGGGCTCGCCCATCCGCCCCGTCCGACCGACCCGGTGAACGTATTCATTCACCGAAGTCGGCAGATCGTAGTTAATCACGGCTGGCAGCTTCGGGATATCCAACCCCCGCGCCGCCACATCCGTGGTTAACAGGAGCCGCGTCCGTCCCAGACGAAAGTCCTGTAAGGCCTTTTCCCGTTGGACTTGCCGCAGGTCACTGGTCAGACTAGCCGCGGACATGTGCTCGTGGTAGAACCGCGTCGCCGTTTGTCGCAAGGTGCTGGCCTGTTTGAAGAAGACCAACGCCCGGAAGTTCGGCATCGCCAGCATTCGTTTAAGCATCTGATCGCGCTTGCCCATCCCGACCTGCAACAGGCCGTGACGAACCTCGCCCTGCGTCTGGTCCTCCTGGCGCACGTCAATCCGGTTCACTGTCTGGCCGAACCACTGGTCCAATTCGTGAAGAATCGGCGTGTCGGTTGCGGAGAAGAAGCCCAATTGGACATCAGCCGGCATATTTTGCGCAATTGACCGTACCGTGTCCAACGTGTCTCCCGTCAGAAGATCGTCGGCTTCGTCCACAATCAGTAAGGACACGAGATGGAGCTTTAATTTACGGTCGCTGACTAGGTTCAATACCCGGCCCGGCGTTCCCACAACCACTTCTGGTCGCTTCTTCAAGCGTTCCGTTTGGCGTTTGACGTTGGCGCCCCCGGTCAACGCGACCACCTTTAAATCCAACAATTTAGCCCAGTCACGCATGACTCGGCTGGTCTGAATCGCCAATTCCTGAGATGGTTCCAACACAATCAATTGGGTTCCATCTCCCGGCAGCAGGTTCGCCAACGCCGGCAACGTGAAGGCCACCGTCTTCCCCGAACCAGTCGGCGCGAGGCCCAAGACGTTCTGGTCTCCCGCTAACGGTTCGTAGACTGCCGTTTGAATTGCGGTCGGTTCAGTGTAGCCCAAGTCTTTAAAATGAGCCTCGAATTGTTTTAACATGTTTTTTTCCTCTTTCTAGTGTTGATCGGCTGGGAACTTCAGGTTAGCAGAGACCCGCAAATCGAATAAGACTTGATTGACGGTCAGACTCCATTGTAACCACCGTTGATAGTCGGCCGCGTTTTGTGCGTTGTCGGGATCTTCCAAGATCCGCGCAAAGTCCTCGGCTTCCGGCAACATTGGGTTCGCCAGTTCAGGTGAACTCAGATCCGTGGCCGTACCATCCGCCGCGCGTTCTTGCACGTGGGTCAATTCCCCAGCACTGTCAATCGTAATGGTTTCTTTCAAGCCGTAGATTTCAGATAAGCTGTAGGAGTTGCTGGTCTTGCCGAAGTTGACGGTTACGTCGAAATCCCCGTAACGGAGAACGGCCAGGCCCTTTCCATCGGCGCCGGTCGCAATGATCGTCGGGAAGAACGCGACGTTTTCGGGTTGACCAAACAGCGCAATCGCCAGGTACAACGGGTAAACCCCCAAGTCCTGGAGTGCCCCACCGGAGAATTCCTTGGTGAAGACGTTCGGCTGTTCGCCGTCTAAGACCTTATCATACCGTGACGAATATTTCATGTAAGTCAACGCCGCACCCTGCACCGTTGGCAGTCCCGTCAATGCTTTGGCGATCGCCTTAAAGTTTGGTGTGTGGACGTGACGGGCAGCTTCGAAGTATTTCACCGCCGGGTGTTGTTTTAATTCCGCCATAATCGCGGCCATTTCACGCCGGTTACTGAAGGCCGGCTTTTCCACGATCACGGAGATGTCACGGTCAATCGCGGCCATGGCCTGCTTGAAATGTAAACTATTGGGTGACGCAATGTAAACCACGTCCAAATTGGCTTGGTCGAGCATGGTTTCGTAATCGGTATAGCTCTTTTCGGCCTGGTTCTTGTCGGCAAAGGCCGTCGCGGTGTCTTGGTGCCGAGAGAAGACCCCGGCTAACGTGTACCGGTGCGACAAAGCAACCGCCTCAACCAATTGTTGCGTAATCCAGTTCGTTCCTACAGTTCCAATGCGAATCATTGCAATCCCTCCATCAATTATCTATCGTTAACTTTATTCTAACAGTCGGGCCGCACGAGCGATAGCAATGAATTAAATTTCTTCCAAATCCAAGGGAAAAAGCGCGTGTTTTCTGTCCAAAAATGTTATATTGAGAGTAACTACTAATTCAAGGGAGGGATTACCGGTGAAAGGTCGGGAGATCGCATTATTTGGCATTTCACTCATGGCTGGTTTAACTAGTGGATTCTCGTTGCGCAATAAGAAGAAGCAACCTCAACCCAGTGAGTCGCCACTGTTCTATGTTGGAACGTGGCAGTTTGTTGACCCCCACAACCAGCGGCGTCACCGGTTAGAAATTAGTCCTAATCTTGACGTGCAGATTGATAACCATCCCCTTCAGGTTTCCGTGAAGAACTTGAACGACACGCAGCTTACCTTCCAAGATAAGTTCGGCTACCACCTGACGATTCACGCCAACGAACGTCAACCAATTTCCTTTTTCGATGAAGCCGACGATTGTACTTATGCGATGAAACCGCTGGACTCGACGGATTAGTGCCGCCAGGGTTCCGGGATACTTAGACGCATTAGACATTATTTTAAATTTTTGAGCCGAGACGTAGGTCTGGGCTCTTTTATTTTGAATGAAAAAGGCCCAATCCCCAATCGGATTAGGCCCCACAATTTTGCTCTTATTATTTGCCGAAAGTTGAAAGTTTATGAAATACGTTCCAGTCCCCAGCTGACAACATTTGGCTAGCTTAATTGAATACCCCTCATGTAGCCGTAAGTGAGTCAAATTTGGTCTCAGCCGTGGGATTTTCCAAGTATTCTGCTTGGAAAATGGCGTCTTTGAGACGCGGGCTGTCGGCTCAAAGCGAGGGAAAAGACCGCCCTTTGGCTTGGCCCGTCCTCCCCACCGCGATCCAGACCAAATTTAGCGAACGGTAAGGCGGTCAGCACGCGACAACCACTATTATAGTGGGCGTTACCCTTGTTACACTAAGCATCCTAGCTTTCAACCTTCAGTTATTTGGTAAACGCATGCCATTCCAGTCGGCTGCCGTTGAACACCGACTTGGCCACCGCCAAGTCCTGGCCGTTCTGCGTAATGCTACCGTTGGCGTCGTATTCAATCAGCTTGACTTGCTGGGCGTGTCCGGACAACTTGCCGCCCGCCGTCCAATAATCTTGTTGGGGCAGGACCGGTCGGACGAACTGCGTCAATACGGCGCGACTGGCAAAGATCACCACGCCCTGGTGGTAGCGCCGACTTAGCAGTTGCACGAGGTGTTTGAGCTTCTGGCCTTGTGTGGCCATGTCCGTATTACTACTATTATATTTACCGTAATAACTCACGGCTACCATAATTGGTAAGGTTCCGGAATCTTGCTTAACGGTCGCCTTGAAATGCTGATACTGACGCTGCGCCGACGTTGTAAAACTAAAGGTATGGGCCACGCCAATCTGAATATCGGCGCCCTGCGACCGCGAATAATTATCGCTAAAATCATCATCGGTATAGGTCGCACCCGAGGTGGCCTGTAGGTAGGCAAAGGTCTCGTGCTTCGCCAACTGCTGAAAGTCCACGTAACCACTGTCCTGATTGATGGTCACCCCACGCACGGGATAACTGGCCACCTGGGCCCGTTGGTGAGCGTCCCACAGATGCCAGCCCCAGCCACCGCCGACCAGTAAGAGTAGCACGGCCACAATAATCAGCCAACGGCGATAACGGCGCCGACGCCGAAACGTATTATCATATATGGGTTGATAGTCGCGCCGTTTCACCGTTCATCACCGGTCCCCTTCACGTGGTTTTGGCCATTACGAGCCTGTGGCCGTCCGTAAATAAAGACGGCATCCTCAACGAAATTTCCAGAGGTATGCCGTCTATTATACCATGACTCTTACGAATCGTAGCGGGTCTGTTCAATTACGTCTCTGACCCGGGTCAAAACTGGTTTAGTACGTGAAGAACTGCGCAAGACAGTCATCATAAAAAGACTGTCGAGGATGGTCATCTGCGAAATCAACGAGTACATCCCCTCTGAACGATACTTCACCTCATCCGTCAGCGACAGGAACGTTACCGCCGCTGCTTGGGCCAGCTCGGAACCACTGTAGCTGGTAATGACAATGATGGCGACTCCGTTGCGTTTGAGCTCGCGGACAATCTCCAGCGTCTCGTGATTCCGACCTGAATGGGAAATCACAATCGCGCAGTCCTGCGCCGTCATCCGCGCTGCCTGCATCAGTTGAATATCATAATCGGGATGGTAGGTCACATTCAGTGGCGTCCGTAAGAACTTATGGTAGCCATCCAAGGCGGCGACCGCCGAGCCCCCTAGGCCAAAGAAGGCCACCGTTTTCGCGTTAATAATTTTAATGACGGCCCGCGCCAAATCATCTTCGTTCAGCGCTTCATTTGTCGCCCGCAGCGAATTAATGGAAAAGCGGAAAGTCTTGTTCGCAATCGTGGCGAGCGAGTCCCCTTCGGCCAATTCTGGAAAACTGTTTTGTTGCGGCGTCATCTCGGCTGCGGTGTGGGCCAAGGCCATCGTAAATTCCCGATAGTTCGAGTAATCCATCCGCTTGACGAAGCGTGAAATGGTTGCGGTAGAGACCCCCGTAGCACTGGCCAATTCCTTAATCGTCATTTCACTGACCACGGCTGGATTATCCAAGGCCAGCTGGGCCACCTTCTTCTCCGTACGAGACAACTGATCATACGTCCCCCGAATTTTTCCAATGGTTGAGCGTGCGATAGTCGCCGCCCCCTTCCAACAATTTTTAAAAGATTACCTTTTGTAAACATTTTACAACATTTCGCTTGAAAAGTGAAACTTCTTTTCATATAATAAGCGAGACGGAAATTTTTCATTTGTGCCTTGAATTGGTGACTTGACCGCCCTTTTTTGGTCGACTGAAGGCCTAGGCGTTGCGTTCTTTGCGCCGATGCGTTATCGTTCAAGGCAGGATGTTTTTTTTCATTTAATAACTTGGCACCACGAAAGGAAGAGCACTATGGACTACATGATTGGGGTCGACATTGGGACGACCAGTGTGAAGACCGTTCTCTACGATACTGCGGGTAAGATGCAGGGCTACTCAAATAACCTCTACCCCCTCTATCAGGACGTACCGGACATGGCCGAAGAAGATCCAGAAGAAATCTTTTCTGCGATTCTGGATGGTTTAACCAGCGTTTTACGGAAGGCCGACCTAAAGAACGGTGATCTCCGCGGCGTTTCCTTCTCCGCAGCGATGCACAGTCTGATTTTATTGGACGAAAATCACAAGCCGTTAACGCGGGCCATTACTTGGGCCGACAACCGGGCGGTCAAATACGCCGACGAACTGCGTCAAAACGGCGTGGGCAAACAACTCTACGAGAAGACCGGGACCCCGATTCACCCCATGACACCACTGAGCAAGCTAATCTGGTTACGCCACGAAAAGGCCGATCTGTTTAAGCAGGCTCGCTGGTTTGTCGGGATCAAGGAATACGTCATCTACAAACTATTTGGTGTCTTACAAGAAGACTACTCCATCGCCAATGCGACTGGGCTCTTCAACATCTTCAACATGGACTGGGACGACCAAGCCTTGGAAGTTGCCGGGATTACCCGCGACCAACTGCCTAAGCTGGTCGACACCACGGATCAACTGACCGGGATGAAGGCCGACTACGCCGGTGTCATCGGGATGGATCCGCAAACGCCATTTGTCATGGGTGCCTCTGACGGTCCTCTGGCCAACTTAGGGGTTAACGCCATCGATCCTGGCGTCGTAGCGGTCACCATCGGAACTTCCGGGGCCGTGCGGGTCGTCACAGACAAACCTAAGATTGATCCTAAGGGCCGGGTCTTCTGTTACTACCTGTCCAAGGATCACTGGGTTGTCGGTGGCCCCGTCAACAACGGTGGGATTGTCTTCCGTTGGGTCCGCGACCAACTCTTCGCCCCAGAAAAGCTGACCGCTGAACAAATGCACGTGGACTCTTACGATCTCTTGACGGAAATTGCCGAAAAGATTCCTGCCGGTTCCGACGGCCTGATCTTCCATCCATTCTTGGGTGGCGAACGGGCCCCAATCTGGGACGCCAACGCCCGTGGATCCTTCTTCGGTTTGACGCGGACACATTCACGGGCTCACATGGTTCGGGCCGCTTTGGAAGGGATTGTTTACAACCTCTACACCGTGATGTTGGCCCTCGAAGAAGTAGTTGGCAAGCCATCCAGCATTCAAGCCACCGGTGGCTTCGCGCGTTCCGCCCTCTGGCGGCAAATGCTCGCTGACATCTTTGAACAAGACGTCACGATTCCAGAAAGTCCAGAAGGAACGGCCCTGGGTGCCGCAACCTTAGGGATGTACGCCTTAGGCATGGTCGATGATCTCCACGTGGTGAAGAACTTCATTGGGGTGGCTAACGTCCACCATCCAAATCCCGACACTTTCAGTGCTTACCGGGCATTAGTTCCAATCTACATTCGTCTGAGTCGGCAACTGCAATCTGAATACAAGAACATTGCGGAATACCAACGGACCCATGTTAATGTTTCCAAAGAAAAATAGATTAATCCCTTAATTTTTCAGAAAGTAAGCGAACAAACAAATAAATTTATGAAACGTTATTGTGGCTTTTTCTTAACGGATTGGGTACAATAATGTTTGCTTACAGTGAGAAGCCGGTGCTGATGCATCGGCTTTTCAAAATTCTAAAAATGAAAGGGCTTACCTTATGGAACTTATAGCTTTAGTCATCGGGGTCATTTTTTTGTTGGTTTTGATCATTAAGTTCAAAATCAATACTTTCGTCTCCCTGATCTTAACCTCCGTCCTCACGGCGATTCTGCTGGGGATGGATCTCACCAAAATTGCCACGACCGTTGAGGCCGGGATTGGGAGCCAATTAGGCGAACTGTCCTTGGTCTTTGGATTTGGTGCCATGCTGGGTCGGTTAGTCGCCGACGCTGGTGGGGCCTACGTTATTGCCACTACTTTGATTGACAAATTCGGGAAGAAACGCCTGCAAATGGCCATCATGCTCGCTTCATTTATTCTGGGCATCGCGCTTTTCTTCGAAGTTGGGATGGTTCTGTTAATCCCTATCGTCTTTGCCATCGCGATTGAAGCTGACGTGCCCATTCTTTACTTGGGGATTTCCATGGCAGCCGCTTTGTCCGTTACTCACGGGTTCTTACCACCCCACCCGGCACCCGTTGCCATCGCGGCCATTCTGAACGCCAACGATGGAAAGGTCCTGTTGTTCGGGTTAGTCGTCGCGATCCCTAGTGCGATCGTGGCTGGCCCCCTGTTTACCAAATTGGCCCAGCGTTACGCGCCAGCCGCCTTTGAACGAAAGGGTAACCTGTCGTCATTGGGTGAAGTTAAAACGTTTAAACCCTCTGAATCACCGAGCTTCGGTCTCTCCGTTCTGACCTCGCTGTTCCCCGTTATCCTGATGGCCATCACGACCATCTACAAGATGACGGTCAACGGTGGAGCGACGCCGACCAAGAATGCCTCGCTGCTCGATCAGATTGTCGCCTTGATTGGGGACCCCGCCATTGCCATGTTGATTTCACTGATGGTGGCGATGTTCACCATGGGCTGGGGCCGGAACCGAAAGACCTCGGAAATCATGGCCTCGATTGAAAACGCCGTGAAGTCCATCGCCATGCTACTCCTGGTCATCGGGGGTGGTGGCGCCTTCAAGCAAGTCCTCATTGACGGTGGCGTTGGTAAGGAAGTCGCCAAGATCTTTATCGATTCCAACATGTCCCCGCTGATTCTGGGATGGCTGGTTGCCGTCGTGCTCCGGGTCGCCCTCGGGTCGGCCACCGTGGCCGCACTGACCGCCGCCGGGATTGTGGCTCCACTGATGGCGCAGGCCGGTGTCGATCCCGCGTTGATGGTGCTGGCCATTGGGGCCGGGTCACTGGCCGCTTCTCACGTGAACGATGCCGGGTTCTGGATGTTCAGAGAATACTTTGATTTGACGGTCAAACAGACGCTGAGCATTTGGACCGTGTTGGAAACCGTGATTTCAGTCGTCGGGCTCCTGATTGTCCTGCTGCTGAACATGGCTTTCCACTAGTCCCCCACCAGCAAAAAATTAATCGAATAAGATAACATCTATATCCGAAAACAGTTGGCAACTCGTACCATTCAGTTGCCAACTGTTTTTCATTTTCGCTTAACCGGTCTCAAACCATTTCACTTCGTTTAACCCGTTATTTGCGGGGAAATTCGAGCACGAACGCCCTTATAAATTAATTTATGGGGTGAAATAGGTTGCACTGCTAATTAGCACCTGTCATCCTACTCATATCTTCGCCACAACTTGTCCGCTAAGCCTTAGGTCGCTGGCCCCCACTTCTATCCACGCCCCGTCCAAATTTCCACTGATTTCTCCCGTCCTTATCGGTACTAGCCGCGTCCTCATCACTCTAAGTTAGCTTTGGTGCGGCCTCTAACGCCAACTACTCCCGCCCAACTCCCGAAAAATCTCGACGCAAAGCCAGCCGAATCACCGGGTTCCGTGCTATAATGGTTAAATCTAAGCATTTGAGAGAAAAAGGAGTCTTTACTTTGGCCAAGGAGTTACGCCGCGAAATCGGCACGTTTACCGCCCTCGCCACCGTCATGGGAACCGTCATCGGTGGTGGGGTCTTCTTCAAAACCGCTAGCGTGGTGGCCGCCAACCACTCCGCTAACATGACCCTGGTTGCCTGGGTACTGGGTGGTCTCTTGACTATCTGTGCCGGTCTGACCAGTGCAGAACTCGCCGCCGCCATCCCCCGTACCGGGGGCGCCATGCGTTACCTGGAGTACACGTATGGCAAACCAGTCGGCTTTTTGATGGGTTGGGCCCAGATGCTGGTCTACTATCCGGCCAACATTGCTGCATTGTCCATTATCTTTGGCGTCCAGTTCGTGAATTTATTCCACCTCGATAGCGCGTGGAAGTTACCCATCGCCATCATCTGTGGCCTCAGCATTACCGGGCTGAACTTCCTGGGTGCTCGCGTCGGTGGCCGCGTCCAGTCGCTCGCTTTGATTTTTAAATTAATTCCCATCGCCGTGATCGTGGTCTTCGGCCTCTTTGCCCCGGCACACACGACCATTCAATTTTGGCCAATCACCACGGGCGATCACATCGGCTTCGGTGGGGCCTTCGCCTCTAGCCTGTTAGCCACCATGTTTGCCTATGACGGCTGGATTAACATCGGGAACATTGCCGGTGAAATGAAGCACCCCGAACGCGACCTACCACGGGCCATCGTCCTAGGACTTGCCTTGATTACCGTGGTCTATACGCTGATTAACTTGGTCTTCTTACGGACGTTACCGATCGACTTAATTGCCGGTAACCAAAATGCTGCGGCCGACGCGGCCATGAAGCTCTTCGGTCAATTCGGCGGTAAGTTAGTCACGATTGGCATTCTGATCTCCGTCTACGGCGCCATCAACGGCTACACCATGACCGGGATGCGAGTACCCTACGCGCTCGCAACGGAGGATAGCCTGCCCTTGTCCAAATACTTCAGTCAGCTGTCGCGCCGGACGTACGTGCCGTACTTTGCCGGTGTCGTGCAATTCGCAATTGCCCTGCTGATGATGCTCATGGGAAGCTTTGATATTCTGACCGACATGTTGGTCTTCGTCATGTGGCTGTTCAACTGCCTGATCTTCATCGCTATCTTCGTCCTGCGGAAGCGTGAACCGGAGTTGGTCCGCCCTTATAAGGTGCCCGGCTTCCCAGTAGTTCCACTGATTGCACTGGTTGGGGGAATCTTTATTATCGTCACCACGTTAGTCACAGAGATTGGCTTAGCCATCACCGGATTGGCCTTAACACTGATAGGTTTACCGGTTTACTTTATTCATCAACGTCGGCGGCAAACGAAAGCCGATTAAACTAAGCGTAAATACTGTAGTCGCCAGCTAAGGGAACCCCTAGCTGGCGACTATTTTTGTCCGTCCAGAGGTCGCTGATCTGGTCGCTAGACTATCTCCCATTTGTGCCAATGAACCGAAAAAAAGCCAGTCGGCAGAGAGACCGACTGGCTAAAGTTAACTGATAAATTTAGTGTTCTTGCATTTCTTCGGGGTGCTTCTTTTCGAAACGGTGTTCTAAGAAGAAGTACAGCGTGATCAAGGCGTAGCAGAGTGTTGGGACAACGAATGAGAATTGCATTGAACCAGAAGCATCTGAAACCAACCCTTGGATGGCTGGGATAATCGCCCCACCAATCAAAGCCATAACGATGATGGCCCCACCGGTTTCGGTGTACCGCTTTTCGTCGATGGCATCCAACGTGTGGGTGTAAATCGTTGGCCATTCTGGACCGAAGAAAAAGCTGGTCAAGATCGCCGTGTAAACGGCAATCATGTTGGGAATCGTGAAGGTGACCACGAGGGCCAACGTCCCTAATAGGGAGAACCACGTCAAGACTCCGGTGATGGAGAACTTGCTCATGAAGACGTTAGCGACCAGCTTACCCACGAACCACGCAATGTAGCTGTAGATCATGAAGGTTGAAGCGGCACTATCGGTGATCTGATGGTTCAAGTTCAGGGCTAAACGAATCGTGAAAGACCATACCGTCGTCTGTAAACCAGCGTAGAAGAATTGCGTTAAAACACCCTTCATGTAACGCTTGTTGTGGGACAGGTACTTGATGGTTTCGCCCAAGCTTGGACGATCTTCAACGGCTTCGTCGGAACCTTCAACCGTCTTCGTCGCCTTCGCCCGTGGCATTGGGGATAAGGCGAAGATGATAAACATCACAACCAGCACAATCAAGATGTACTTGTAAGGCCGCAGGGTCAGTTGTAACATCTGTTCCCCGTAGGCTAAACGGGCAGCGCCGTGCATGGTGGACATCTTGTTGGCTAAGTTGTCAACGGAACCGAAGATCAGGTACTTCCCTAAGACGATCCCCATGATATCACCAAGGGGTACCAAGGTTTGGGAGAAGTTTAACCGCATCGTTGCGTTGGCTTTCGGTCCCAGCATGGAGCTGTAAGTATCACAGGATGTTTCCAAGAAGCTCAGGCCAATCGCAATCGCGAAGATGGCCACTAAGAACATACTGTAAGTTGCCAAGTGAGAAGCTGGGAAGAACAACCCACAACCCACGATGTAGAAGATCAGCCCGGTCATAATAGCAAATTTATAACTGTTCTTTTTGATAATCAATGAGGCTGGAATGGCAATTAAGAAGTAACCACCGTAGAAGGCACTTTGAACGAACGCCGTTGCGGCATCGTTTAACATGAAGACCGTCTTGAATTGGGTGATTAAGATATCGTTTAGACTAGCGGCGGTCCCCCACAGTGGGAAGATCAGCGACACTAAGATAAATTGGAAAAGCGGGGTTTTGCTCAGATAGCCATCGGCCAACTGGGTCCAACCGTGCTTCGATTCAACTGCTTGCATGGTAAAGACTCCTTTATAATGAATTTAAGTAAAACGTTTTATGAACGCTAAAATTAAGGCTAGAACGTTACGCCAGATTCCAAGATGATGTTAGAGAATGGCGTCATTTCACCCGTCCGAACGAAGGCATGCGTTTGTGCTAAGTCCTTCTTCAATTGGCTATGTGGCATGTATTCAATCTCAACGTTAGGCATGAGATCCTTGATGGCTGCCAATTGTTCTGGGTTTTGCGTCTTGATTTCTTCGGCCAAGTAAATCTTTTGAACTTCGAGTTCGGCCAAGATATTCTTCAAAACGTCTTGGAAGCTAGGCAATTGCTTCGTTAAAGCCAAGTCGATTTTCTTGGTTCCCATTGGTACGGGCATCCCCGCATCACCGATGCTGAGCCAATCCATGTGGCCCATGCCAGCAATTACCGTAGATAATTCGGAATTAATAACGGTCGTCTTTTTCATCAGATATTTCTCCTTTTTAACTAAATTGATCACTGGTACACGTGCAACCCTTTTCAACTCATTTGGAACTGCAACCGGTTGAACCGGATCAATTTGACAAATTAGTTGACTAGAAATCGTATGTAAACCGTTTTACGTCAAGCGACATCGTTTACATTATCATAAAACTAAAAGGCTTTCAAGCCCCTTTTGTCGTTTTGTGAAGCTATTCATTTCCAGAAAGCGCCAAAAAAACGCCCACGAAAAACGCGTGGACGCTGAATAGACAGGCAATCTGCCCCGTTATGACTGAATTTATAGTCTGAAAATGTTTTTCACGAAATTAATTGAATTCTGCAATTTTATTACCAAACTTTTTTATTGCGCGGACCCGTAATTTAACGGTTCCGGGAGAGCCGGCAAGTCCGGGAAGAGACGCCGCAAAAATTTTTCCGGCGTCTTCCCCTGCATATCCCGCTCTTGCAGGACTTGGGTGATACCGTCGAAGGTAAACATGAACATATCCTCGCCGTCCTCATCCCTAACCTGATAGAACTTGATACCCAGCTGAAGGGCCGTCAGGATGAGCTGTTGCGTCGCTTTACTCAGTCGTGGCAGCTGCGGGAGTAACTGGCTGGCCGCGATACGGTCATGATACCATTGCCGAGCGACGCGCTGACCGTATTTCATCAGACTCCCCTGTTCCAGGTGAGCCACTAGCTTTGCAGCCGGCGTCAACTCAGGATGCATCAGCACCTCTTCCAGGTCGTCGATCGCCCCCCACTGTTTATTGTGGGCCTGCAACTGGTCGGCCATGGCCCGCATATTCCGAAAGATCCGCTGCCCATTGGCCTGAAATTGCGTCGGCTTTAGCGGATCTTCCAGCGCGACCAGCTGGTTACGCTGGCGGCCTGTCGCCAACAGTTCGCGAATCCGTTTGGCCGGTAACGGTTGGGTCATCAGGTAAATCATGAAGATTTTCAAAAAGTGCAGTGCGTGGCGACTAATCCCGTTACGGGCCAACGGTGTATTGTCGAAGTCCCGCAATTCCAAGTAGCGAATCCCCCCGGTCAGGAAGTCTTGGGCGTTGGCCTGGCCTTTCAACCGCACCGGGCCATAGAATTCGTGGGCGGAGAAGTAGGTCCCCGCATCGATGCGTTGCTGAATCTGCGCGAGATGCTGGGTTAGTGAGGTATACGTGACCTGTTCTTCTGGACGGTTCACGAAGCCAAAGCGACTGTTGCGAATGCTGCGCACGGGCCGCGCCAATTCCGCCGGTAGCGGATCGAAGAAGCCCTTTTCAGCAATGGGACTCGCCCCAAAGAGATAGGTGAGTAGCCACTGGTTGCGGACAAAGTTCTGCGCAATCCGGAAATACAACGCGTTCTTAAAGGCCACGATTGAGTCGAACTCGGTTGTATAGTGGCTGAACAGCCGGTGAATCACGGGATCGGGAATGCTGTAATTCACGTGAACCCCCGTCACGCAACCGTGTTGGAGGCCATACTTCTTTACTAGATATTCCCGATACGGCTTGATCGCCGGTCGGTCGAAATGCGCTGCAATGAACTGTAGATCCGTGTCATCCATGACCGGTGGCATGCTCAACGGCCAGATACGATCGTCACCTTCGAGCGTCCGGTAGGCCACCGTCTGCAAGGTATCCAGTTGGTCCAGCGTTCCCCCGATATTGGGATTAGGATCCGTGATGACTTCCAGTTGACTTTCAGTGAAGTCTGTTTGGAAGTACGGGTGAAAGGTCCGTGACCCAAACTTACTTGGGTGCGGCCGCCGACTCAACCGGCCATGCTGGTCAATCCGCTGTTCTTCAACTTCCAATCCCACAAGGCTGTGATAAAGCTGTTCCGATAAGTTTTCTTCTTGAATAACCGCTAATAAGTTGTCCAGCATGGCGGTAACATCCCCTGTCGTTCAAATGGTTTGACTATACTTTAAAGTTTAAACAAAAAGCCCCCGCCTGTCACTGATATTGTTCGCGTTTCAGCAAATAAAAAGAATTTTCTAAATTCAGTAAACTTTGCGGGCCATTCAGGGACAACAGCGTCTTGCCGTAGCCGCCACACCCCTTGCTTTTACCTGCAAAATATTATTTTTATTATCTTTTCTTCCTATTAATAACTATCAAGTTAATCTGATTGTTACCGCTAAATTCAATTTAACTGCAACAAATCAACGAAAAAATACATTAGTAATAAGTATAGCGCGCAAAAAGAGTGGGACAAACGGCGATTAGCAGTTTTAAGCGGAACCAACTGCCTTTTGTCGTAGGTTGCAACACCCGATAGTCGGAAACAAAAAGGATCTGAGACCTTTGTCCCAGACCCTTCCTCAATCTGTGTGATTGCATGTTCACTTTTCAGCCTACTAGCTACGGCAATGGTGCTCACCCGTCGATGACAACAACTGAAACGGTGTTCAGCCCTGAAATTCAGTTGTTCCCCTGACGAGTAGGCCCCGCTCCAGTCCCCAGCTAGCAAGGGTTATCACCATTAAACGAGTCATCAACGCCACCTGCGGCTGCCGCGGCTGCCAGAGATTCCGGCGCTGTGGGGACCGCCTGCGGCCTGAGGAGCGGTCCTCCGGCTCGGTTTGAAGCCTAGCAAAATTCGCCAGTCTCCAAACACGTCCCGCGCTGTAAGCTGACCCGGAACGTCAGCTAACACCGCTGTCACGGCTACCTCCATCTCTGACTACCTCCGGTTACGAAAGATGAAAGCCACCAAATAGGTGATTATATCGCTGGAATAGCAACGTTCGACCGGTTTAATTGGATACCTCTCACGTAGCCGTGAGTGCGTCAAATTTGGTCTCAGCCGTGGGATTTTTCAAGTGATTTTCTTGAAAAATGGCGTCTTTGAGACGCGGGTTGACGGCTCAAAGCGAGGGAAAAGACCGCCCTTTGGCTTTTACCGTCCTCCCCACCGCGATCCAGACCAAATTTGGCGAACGGTAAGGCGACCAGCATACTGTAATGGATGCTGCCCTTATCACACTACGTATTCTAGCTGTTTTCTAGCTTCTAACCGCCTCGTTTCACACTCTTTATCTTTTATCTCACCGTCTCGTGGATCAGCGTAAATGGTTCTGCCGAATCGCTGATTTCGATGTTGGCGTATAACAGGTCCTTGATGTCGTCGACGTTTTCACGGTCGCTGTAGATCGTCAGGAGTGAGTCGCCGGCCTCTACCTTGTCGCCGACCTTCTTGTTCATCATGATCCCAACGGCGTAGTCCAACTTGTCGTCAGCCTTCTGCCGGCCACCGCCAAGTAACATGCTGGCGACACCCATTTCATCGGCTTCAACCCGGCTAACTACCCCACTGGTCTTAGCTGGCAATGGAATCTTGAACTTAGCTTGCGGCATGATTTCTGGATGATCAATTACACTGCGGTCGCCACCTTGAGCTTCGACCATGTCCCCGAACTTCTTCAGTGCGGAGCCATCTTCAATGGTCTTTTCACACATTGCCCGGGCTTCCGCCATGTTGTCGGTCTTACCCGACATGACCACCATGTAAGACCCTAATGTCAAGACCAGGTCGGTAATATCGGCCGGAGCTTGACCCTTCAACAGGTCGATGGATTCCTTGATTTCCAAGGCGTTCCCAATGGCATTCCCCAGCGGCTGGTTCATATCGGAAATAATGGCCATGCAGTTCATGCCCACACCCTTGCCGATACCGACCAAGGCCTTCGCCAATTCACGTGAGTCATCCAACGTCTTCATGAAGGCCCCGGAACCGGTCTTAACATCGATCACCAACGCATCCGTCCCTGACGCAATCTTCTTACTCATGATGGAGCTGGCAATCAGTGGAATGGAATCCACGGTGTCGGTCACATCCCGCAAGGCATAGATCTTCTTGTCAGCGGGCGCAATGTTCCCCGTGGCCCCGACGATCGCCAAGCCTTGGTTCTGCACCTGCTTGATGAAGTCGGACTCGCTGATTTCAACTTGATAGCCTGGAATCGCTTCCAATTTATCCAAGGTGCCACCCGTGTGTCCGAGACCCCGACCCGAAATCATCGGTACGGGAATCCCAAGTGCGGCAACGATTGGCGCCAACGGAATACTGGTCTTGTCCCCCACACCACCGGTCGAGTGTTTGTCCACCTTGAGGCCGTCAATGCTGGACAGATCCAGATGATCCCCAGACTTCATCATGGCCATTGTCAGCTCTGAACGCTCTGCATCGGTCATGTCCTTGAAGTAAGTTGCCATTAAAAAGGCACTGGTTTGGTAATCAGGAATTTCACCGGAAACGACCCCGTCCACGAAAGTTTGAATCTCTTCCTTGGTCAGTTCGCCACCGTTACGTTTCTTATCAATAATATCAACCATTCTCATGTTTCAGCCACTCCATTTCTAATTGGATGCGTTTACCGCGACTGCGCTGTCGGGGTAACCTTCAGTAGTTGTGCTGCTGCGTGTTGATCAATAATCAAACAATTGGGGTAACCACCCAGTAAGGCGGCCCGAACCGCCGGAACCTTGGCGTCACCGGCTGCGACTAGGATCGAATGTTCCTTCTGTCGCAAATTTTCGAGATCAATGCCAATCGTGCGCTGATTTAACTTGGGATCGACGACTTCACCATTCTCGTCGATGTAACGGGAGAAGATATCTCCCACGGCATGGGCCTGCAAAAAATCTTTCTCCTGATCCTGCAGGTAACCCAGCTGAAAGACCAGCGCTGAACTCCGCACCGTTCCCACGGAGTAGATGGCGATGTTGGCTTTTCTCCCCAGCTCTAGGAGGTACTGAATGTGTCGCTCGGCCTCCACCAATTCCTTAGTTTGTTGGTGGTCAAAGATCACGGGCAACGGTAAGTACTGGGGCACTGCGTGGAAAGCATTGGCAAAGGCGTCAATGCTCTCGTAGGCATACGTGTGCTCCGTGGAGTAGCTCACACTCCCTTTAAGCTGAATGACTTCAACGCCGGTTAGCGTATCCGGTTGTAAATTCGACCCAATGGCATAGATGGTCTTCCCCCAGCCGATCCCAATAATATCGTGTTCGGCCACGATATCTTCAAGATAGTGTGCCGCGTACTGACCGACCGTGTTGAGCAGCTCGCTGGCTGCAGTTAATTGGGTCGGGACCACGTGAACGTCCACGCGATAGGCACGCGTCAGAGCCTGTTCCAGCGTCTGAACGTCTTGGACCGGATCAATAATCTGGATCCGGACCAGGCCCTGCTCTCTGGCATACTGCAAGAGACGGGAAACGGTTGGGCGAGAAATCCCCAGTTGGTGGGCAATCTGACTTTGACTCTGATCTGATTGGTAATACATCTTCGCGACGGCCAAACTCTGAGTTAGTCGCTGATCCGTGGTCTCCGCCATGAACTTGCCCTTCTTTCCTTCATTAAATGCGTTCCTCATCTAGTCGCTGTTCGACGGAAGACACAAAACTGGTAGTCCCCACCAATCGTAAACTGGTAAGGTCCAGTCAGCATGAGGTGTGCCTACCAGTTCTGTGACTGATCAACTCAGTTCAAAATAAGGCTAACGCAAACACTAATTTACTCTGCAATGGCCGCTTCTAAGGCCACCTTAATCATGTCACCAAATGACGTTTCCCGTTCTTCGGGACTCGTGGATTCACCGGTAACCAAGTGATTACTAATCGTCAGGACGGACAGGGCCTTCACGTGGTACTTCGCCGCAATCAGGAATAATGCTGCCGATTCCATTTCGGTGGCGATGACCCCGTAATCGACCAACTTCTGCCGGTCCATTTCATCATTGTAGAAGCGATCCTCAGCTAAGATGTTCCCCACCTTAACCGGAATCTTCAGGTCTTTAGCCGCATGGTACGCCGCGTCCAACAGGCCGAAGTCACTCAACGTCGCGTAGTAGATACCGCCGCCAAACGTGTTGTGAATGATGGCCGAATCCGTCGTCGAGCCTTGCGCCAAGACCACGTCGCGAACGTGTACGTCGGGACTCATCCCGCCAGCGGTACCGACCCGGAACAACTTCTTGGCGCCGTAATCGTTAATCAGCTCGTGGGCGTAGATGGAGATGGATGGAATCCCCATCCCGGTGCCTTGAACGGAGATACGGTGGCCCTTGTAAGTTCCCGTATAACCGAAGGCGTTGCGGACCTTGTTGTAGCACACTGGATTCTCCAGGAACGTTTCCGCAATGTACTTGGCCCGCAGTGGGTCACCTGGCATTAAGACAGTATCGGCGATATCGCCCATTTTTGCTTCCAAATGGTTACTCATAATGGTTTTCCTCCTTGGTTGCGCTAGTTCAAGTCAGCTAAGAAACTGTGACCCGCGTCGTTGCCGGCCACGCCAAAGTTATCCAACACAGTTGCGCCAAAGTCCGAGAATGGTGACCGGATACCTAGGCTCCCCCCTTGTTTGAAGCTTGGGGAGTAGGCCAGCAACGGCACAAATTCACGGGTGTGGTCCGTCCCGGTATAGGTCGGGTCGTTCCCATGGTCAGCGGTAATCATCAACAGGTCATCGTCGTGCATGTTGGCCATGACGGTGCCGAGGCGTTGGTCAAAGTCCATTAAGGCTTGACCAAAGCCCTTGGGATTCCGCCGGTGACCGTACATCGCATCGAAGTCCACCAAGTTAATGAAGCAAAAGCCAGTAAAGTCTTCTTGCATGACGTGATCGACGTGATCCATCCCGTCCATGTTGCTTTCATTGTGGTAGCCTTCGTCGATACCGTGACCGGAGAAGATGTCGTTAATCTTCCCCACGCCGACCGTATGGATGCCAGCGGCTTGCAGGCGATCCATGTCGGTCTCCCCGGTCGGTTCCAAGGTGAAGTCACGCCGGTTGGCCGTCCGCGTAAAGTGTTGCGCATCGGGTCCCACGTATGGCCGTGCAATGACCCGGCCAATCAAGTTTTCCGGACCGTTCACCAGAGAACGCGCGTATTCACAAATCTTGTAAAGTTCTTCGAGCGGAATCACGTCTTCATGGGCGGCAATCTGAAGTACCGAGTCGCCGGATGTGTAAACGATCAAATCGCCCTTGGCCATCTGTTGTTCACCCAATTCGGCGATGATCTTGGTCCCGGATTCGGGCCGGTTACCAATAATCTTCCGTCCTGAGAACGCTTCCAATTTCTTTAACAAGTCAGCCGGGAAGCCGTTGGGATAAGTACTCAAGGCCTTGCGAACGGGCAGGCCCATCATTTCCCAGTGACCATCCATCGAATCCTTGCCGGCGGAGATTTCTTGCATCTTGCCGTAGTAAGCCTTGGGGGCGTCAGCGACGGGAACCCCTTCGATCGGTGTATCCCGGAGATTGGATATCCCCAATTTAGCCAGGTTCGGTAAGGCTAGCTTGCCCGCGTAGTAGTGACCCACATGACCCAGAGTATCGGCTCCTTCGTCACCGTAGTTCACAGAGTCCGGTGCGGCCCCCGTCCCGACAGAATCCATCACTAAACCGAAAATGCGTTTAAACTTCATATCCATATCCCCACTTTCACTGACTAATTTTTAATAACCTGACTTCGTCCCAGCAGCTTCACCCGTCAAGATGGCTACCGTAGCACTGACACCCAAACGACTGGCACCAGCATCGATCATCGCTAAGGCTTCGTCCTTGCTGTGAATCCCACCGGAAGCCTTGACACCCAAACGGTCGCCGACAGTTTCACGCATTAATTTCACGTCTTCAATCTTGGCACCCGCCGTTGAGAACCCAGTCGAGGTCTTCACGAAGTCGGCACCGGCTTGTTCACTTAACTTGCAGGCCCGAATGATTTCTTCATTGTTTAACAGGCAAGTTTCCAAGATAACCTTCAATAATTTACCCTTGGCGTGAACAGCTTCGGCTAAGGCTAAGATGTCCTTGCCAACCTTATCGTTGTTACCGGCTTTCAACTCACCAACGTTGATGACCATGTCGATTTCTTCGGCCCCATCGTCAATGGCTTTGTTGGCTTCAAAGACTTCACTGTCCGTTGCCATGGCTCCGAGTGGGAAACCAACAACGGCGATTGGGTTAACGTCGCTGTCCTTCAATTGCTCAGCAACGAACGGAATCCAGTAGGAGTTAACACAGACGGAAGCTGTATCAAATTTCTTAGCTTCGTCACAGGTTTGTTTGATGCTGGCTTCAGTTGCGTCAGCCTTTAAGTTAGTGTGATCAATGTATTTTGCTAATTGTGCAGTCGTTAATGTCATAGTATGAAACCCCTTTCATTTATCACAATTAGCATACCGAATTCGTGCACGTTTGTAAAGCCTATTTTTGAAATTTTGTTCATGTCACTTTTAATTGTGTTTTAATGAACAAATTAATAAAGAGATTTCATGTTAAACGTTTTACCTATGAAAGCGCATTCTAACAATGCTTCCGGCTAGCCACCGCGGGCCATCTATTCTGATAGTTTGCTCACAATTAACCCCCAGTTCGGCTTTAAAATTTTTTTGTTTTTTCGGCTGAACGCCAAAAAAGCCACCGTGACAGGGAATGTCCCCGTGACTGATAGCTCGTCATGGTTTTACTTAAATGGTCTAGCACCGCCAGACTTCACGAGGAAGTAGCCTAGCGCGGCAGTAGAAAGCGCCGCTGTAACGCCACCCGATCCGCCGTCGCCACACCCAAAACATCACGCAGATACGGTGTGAGGCCGCCGTACGCGTAGTCGATGAGTGACAGTGCCTGCTCGAAGTAGTCCGGATTCACCGACGCGAGGTCACGGACCGCATGCTGAAAGTTGGTGCGGCCGTTGCCTAATTTAACGGCCGCCACCCGCTGGTCGATATGTTCGGCCGAGGCTGGGTTCGTCAGCAAATAGTCGGCTAGCAGCTGCTCCGAGGAGACGCCAAGCGCCGCTAAGATGAAGATCGCCGCCATCCCCGTCCGATCCTTACCGGCCGAGCAGTGAAAGATAATGCCTTCATCGCACGGTACCTGCAGGAGAATTGGAAACAATCGGCGATACGCCGCTTGCGCCTGAGGAGCCGTCACCAGACGACGGTAGACCCGCATCATCCGGTGATAACCACTGCGCGGGTCGCGACTGAAGCGCCGTTGCAATTCGGCCACCGACGCCGCACTCTCAGCCTCGTCGTCATCGAAGACCGGTAGATGACAGTACCGCATCTGTGGGCCCAACCGATCCGGCGCGGCTTGCGTCTCCGCGGTGGAGCGAAGATCGATGACTAACCGCACACCAATGGCCTGTAACTGCAGGCAATCGGCCGGCGTCAGACTCGCCAGATGGGCCGTGCGCAACAACCGATGCCACCGCACTGGTCGGTCGTCGGTCCCCAGATAGCCGCCCAACTCACGAAAGTTGAAGCCCCCCTGGAGATGTAAGACTCTTGCCGTCATCGTGTTCGCCCCCCTACAGATATTTAAAGATGGCTTGCGGGAGCCCCACCCGCTCGGCCGATAGCTCGGCGGCGGTGTGGAGGGCCGCTGGGAAACGAAAGGCCACAGGCCACTGCGGATTCAACATCAATTGTCGCCCAATCGCGAGAAACGCTACCTGCTGGTCCAAGCGCTGAACGTCCGCTGCCCGGGCAATCTCACCAGCCACCATCAACGGCAGGTTGCCAATCTGGGCCTTAAAGAGCCGCCGGACTGGTGCCGTGGCCGCGCTGGTCTGCGCCGTTTGGTCGTAATGGTGCAGTGACAGACTCAGGTAGTCGATGGATAACTGGGTGAGTAGCCGGCTCAGCGTCAGCGTATCCAGTAGCCGTAAGCCACCGGGCTCCACCTCTTCTGGGGACAACCGATAACCAACGACAAAGGGCTGACGGGCCTGCTTGGCGACCTGTAAGACCCGCTGAACCACGAGCAACGGCAGGCGTACCCGGTTCAACAGGTCACCGCCGAAGTCATCGGTTCGCCGGTTGGAAAGTGGCGAGAGGAACTGCTGTAGCAGAAAACTATTGGCGCCGTGCAGTTCGACCCCGTCGAAGCCGGCCAGGATTAGCCGTTGCGTGGCCGCGCCAAACTGATCGACAATTGCTAGCACCTCTGCACGGGTGAGTGCGTGCGGCATCTCAACCACCCCATGGGCGGCCCGAACCGCACTTGGCCCGACCACCGGCGCACCATTCGTGGCGACGTGGTTGGTCATCCGCCCGGCGTGGACCAATTGTCCCACGGCTCGGGCCCCGGACGCATGAATGGCCGCGGTTAACCGCCGCAAACCGGGAATCATGGCATCGTCGGCCGCACTAAGCGATCCGGTCACCGTAGCTCCGCTGGCGTGGACGTAGATAGACCCGACGATGTCGAGACCCACGTGGCGGGCGTGTTCTCGGTGAAAGTAACAGTCATCTCGACCAACTTCACCGTCAAATAAAGCCGTCCGCGTCTCTAACGGCGCCAGGCAGTACCCGTTCCGCAGGTGTAAGGGGCCCAGTGTCTGCGGCCGATCAAAACTAAATTGCTGTGCCATTGTATCCACCTCGCTTACGTCCGGGTAATTTCTGGAATGTCGAAGTCCAACAGACTATGTAGCGTGGCAATCACCTGGCGCAAGGCCGCCTCCACTTCGGAGACCTCGCCCACGATGACCACCGACCCGCTGAACCGGTCAATGAATCCCAGCTTCACGTTGCTGGACTTGGTGGCGACATCCCCCGCGATAATCGACGCCTCGCTGGGGGTAATCGTCAAGATACCCAGCGCATTCTTCGGCGTTTGAATACCTAATTTTTCGTAAATATCCGCCGTGGGATTCGCCACGATATGGGCTAACGTGACCTGCTTCCCCGGCACATACTCCTGAATGGTGCGGTCAATCTCTCGACTCATTTCACTGACCTCCTCTAGCCTTGATTCGCCAAGGCCTGAACCACATCCCTAGCAATCACGATTTCCTCATCGGTTGGAATGACGGCCACCTTGACCCGGCTATCCGCCGCCTCAATGCTGAGGGCGTTGGCGTGGTTCTTCTCCGGATCCAGACGCACGCCCAGATATCCCAGGTTGTCACATACCCGTTGCCGAATCAGCGCGGAGTGTTCGCCAATGCCGGCCGTAAAGACCAAGGTATCCAGCCCCTGCAGGTCGGTCGTGTAGGCTCCAATGTACTGCTGAATCTGGTGTACGTACACGTCGAGGGCGAGTTGAGCGCGTTGATTGCCCGCCTCGGCCGCGATGTCGAGGTCCCGAATATCGTTGGAAATACCCGATAGCCCCAGCAAACCGGAATCCTGATTCAACATTTCCCGGACCGCATGGGAATCCATGTGCAACTCCTCTTCAATGTAGGGAATAATCTCCGGGTCAATGTCCCCGGACCGCGTGCCCATCACGATCCCCGCGAGCGGTGTGAAGCCCATGGAACTATTGACGGACTGGCCGTCCAGCAGGGCCGTCAGACTCCCGCCATTTCCCAGGTGACACGAGATCATCCGGTGCGTCTGCTTACGGCCGAAGAGCTCGGGGGCCCGCTGCGCGATGTACTCGTGAGACGGGCCGTGGAAGCCATACCGCCGAATCCCGTGGTCCACATAATAGCTGTACGGTAGCGCGTACATGTAGGCTTTGGCGGGAATCGTATGGTGAAACGCCGTATCAAAGATCGCGACTTCCTGGGCCTCGGGCAGTAGCTTCTCAAACGCCTCAATCCCCAGTAAATTCACAGGGTTGTGTAACGGCGACAAGACAGAGAGTTCGTGAATTTTTGCTTTGACATCCGCATCAACCACGACCGGCTGTGAGTAGTATTTCCCCCCGTGTGAGATCCGATGACCCACGCCGATAATCTCGGCCTTGCTGGTGATGACGTGGCTACTCAACAACGTGTCGATCACCAGCTGAATGGCCGCGACAAAATCCGCGATGGGACTCACCAATTTACTTTGTTTGCCCGCAATCACGTAGGTAAACGTACTGGTCTTCGAGCCAATTCGGTCGAGTTGACCACTCATCAGAACGGTTTCGGCCGGCATTTCGTATAACTTGAACTTCAATGAAGAACTACCGGCGTTGATTGCAAGAATTTTTTCTGCCATAAGATCTATTCCCTCTCTAGTCATTTCGAAGTCACGCTAGGCGTGCTGGGCCCGCAGTAAAACGCGTGGCCTACTTGATAATTTGTTGGTAGAGCTTGGCCAAGTCGTCGTCCGTTGGTACAACCGGGTTTCCCGGGAAGGTCGCATCCAGTTTGGCGTTAGCAACCACCGTCTCGGTCATATCAACCGCGACCTTCAGATCAACGCCAAAGGCTTGGAGCGTCTGCGGACAGTCCATCTGTACCATCATCTGGTGAATATGACTGATCAATCGACGAACCGCGACCCGGTCGCCCATGCCGTTAGCAGCCAGACCGGCCTTGCGCGCAGCCTGGGCGTACTTAGCGCAGGCCGTTTGATCGTGCGCGGCGTTGTAGCCGACCACGTGAGGCAGGAGCATGGCGTTTGCCAGACCGTGGGGCACGTGGAAATTAGCGCCGAGCTGGTGAGCCAGCGAGTGACAGATGCCCAGACCGGCGTTGCTAAAGGCAATTCCGGCGGCACAGGAGATCTCGTGCACCCGTTTTCTTGCTGCCTCATCATCGCCGTGTTTGAAGCAGGTCACGAGGTCGTGGGTCATCACGTCGACGCCCTTCTCGGCTAAGCCATCGGTCAGGACGTTCGCGTCCACCGCCACCAATGACTCCAGTGAATGGGTCAAGACGTCGAGGCCGGAATAAGCCGTCACCGACTTCGGCGCGGTCATGACCAACTGTGGGTCCAGTAGCGCTTCGTCTGGCCGCAGGAAGTCTTCCATGATCGGATACTTCCGGTGATTCTCGGGATCAGAGAGCACACAGTGTTGGGTGACCTCGGAACCGGTCCCACTCGTGGTGGGAATGGCGATGAACTTCTTGATGCCGTCCTGTCGTAGCTTATCGCCGAAGAAGCGAATCCCCTTGGCCGTATCGATGGCGGACCCGCCCCCAATCCCAATCACGATGGTTGGGGCGACCGGCACATACTGCTTGACGCCGTCGACGATGGTTTCCAGCGGCGGATCGGGCTTCACGTTGGCAAAGACCGCCACCTGATTACTGCCGTCAATCTTGGATAGGATCTGCTTCAGCGCCGGGGTGTCCGGCAGAAAAGCATCACAGACCAGAAAGATCGTTTCATTCTTCAACAATTCCAGCCGTGACAGGCTATCATTGCCCGAATAAATCGTCGTTGCGAGTGAAAATTTTTCCATAACTTACGCCTCCCAAGTCCGTAGTGAGAACCCTTCTGGTGAGTTGAGCCGGCGCCGGCGCGTGTAGGTCTTGGACGTGGCCGTCCCTTCCCCCGTTGGTGTCGCAATCGTCAAGGCTGAAGCCCCACTGTGAGCACCGTTCGTGGCTACCCCGGTTCCACAGTAAGTTGGGCCGTTGACCACGAAGATTGATGTATTCAAGCGGTGCGCCGCCTGGTTAATGTGCGGTAAGTTTTCGGAGTGAATCGAAGCCGTGTGGTGCAGGCCGCCTTCAATCTCGGTGGCGGTTGCCAGAACAGCCTTGAAGTCTGGGCACGTCACGATTGGTAGGATCGGCATCAACATTTCCGTCGTCACCAGTGGGTGGTCCTTGGCGGCTTCGAGAATGATCAGCGTTGGTTTCCCAGTGTAACGAATACCCGCTTCGTCCAGGATGAAGGTCGCATCCTTACCGACAAACTTCCGGTCCGGATCGCCCTTAGGCCCGATGGTCATGTCGACTAACTTCTGAATATCGGTGGCCTTGGTAACCAAGAAGGCGCCTTCATTTTGCATCCGCGTCATCAGGTCGTCCTTGACGGCAGCCTCTACCACCACTTCTTTTTCGGCGGTGCAGAGGATGTTGTTGTCAAACGCGGCGGAATCCACGATGTTGTGGGCGGCTAAGGCAATGTTCGCCGTTGCATCGACCATGGCAGGTGGATTGCCGGCACCGGCCCCCACAGCCTTCTTACCACTAATCAAGGCTTGGTGAACCACGGCGGGACCCCCAGTGATGGAGAGCATGGCGACGTCCGGATGGTGCATGACTTCCTGCACGGATTCAATCGACGGCGTTTCCAGAGAAACCACCAAGTTGTGCAGGCCGGTTGCCTTGGCCACGAATTCATTGAGCTTTTCGATCGTCCAGCGCGTGATGTTCTTCGCACCAGGATGGGCACCGAAGAAGACCGTGTTGCCCCCGGCCAACATCATGATGGCGTTGGCAATCACCGTTTCGGACGGATTGGTACTAGGACCCACGGCACCAATCACACCGAATGGGGCGTATTCGTACATCACCAGCCCGGCGTCACCCGTTTCCACTTCCGGTTGAAGCAGTTCGGGACCCGGCGTGTTGTACAGTGCATTGTGTAACTTGGCAACTTTAGCGCTGACCGTCCCCATCCCGGTTTCCTCGTGAATCCGTTCCGCCATGGTTTGAATGTACGGCCGGAAGCCCTCACGAATCGCGTCAATCACTTGATTACGCACGGCGATTGGCTGGTCGCCAAAGTCAATCTGGGCGGCCTTTGCCGCGGCAATGGCTTCGTTGACGGTCTTGAAGATTCCGTTGTTGCCGGGTGCTGCGGCCGCGTTGGCCCCTGGCTTTTGGCTTAATTCTTCATTCAAAATTTTGCGGATTGCTTGTTCGATTTCTTCTGTTTGCATACTACTTACTCTCCTTTAGAAAGGCAGCCACCGCTGCTTCACAAATTGCTTGATCCTCTTCAATCAGACCACCACTGACGCCAATCGCGCCGATGGCAATGTCTTCAATCTCTAACGGAATACCGCCGGGAAATGAGACCAATTGACCGTCCAGCATGGTTTCCATCTGATACAACGGTCCTCCCGGTTGGATATCACGGCTAATCGCCTTGGTGGGTTCCTTCATGGCAATCGCCGACCAAGCTTTCTTCGGGGCCAGCGTGACGCTGACCAGGTTGGCGTTGGGCATGTGGTACATCATCTGTGGCGTGGTCGCCTGGTCCATGATACAGATGGTCACACCGACCTTGAGTTCATCGGCCTTGGCAACCGCTGCGTCAATCACCCGTTCCATCTTATGACGGTCGAAGAGATTATTGCCCGGCTCGCCCTGACCGGCTAAGACCCCGCGCACCAATTCTTTAAGTTGTTCTTCATTCATTGTTTTCGCCCCATTGCTTGAGCGTACTGCGCGATGACGCGGTCAGTGAGCTCGTTAATTTGATATTCATAGTCCTCAGAGCGGGCCATAATATAGAAGAAATCCGACAGACGGTTAATGTACCGTTCGAGGACGGGTCGGACCGGATTGTCGCTGGCAAAGCGGACAAAGAGCCGCTCTGCTCGCCGACAGACGGTGCGACAAACGTGGAGCTGAGCCCCCGCCGTGCTGGCCCCGGGCAGGATGAAGCTCGTGACCGGCGGCAGTTCCGCCGTATACCGGTCAATGATCCGCTCCAACTGCAACACGTCGTCGTCCGTAATGACCCGACTATTCGCGTTAAATTTTGTGGCTTCCTGCGTGGCCACTTCGCCTTGCAGGAAGAACATCTTGTATTCGATCTGGCGTAAAATCTCTTGGTTCTCCGCCTTCACGCAAAACTTATCGGCGAGACTCACGTTGGCGTTGAGTTCATCAAACGTCCCGTACGTTTCGACGCGTAGCGAATCCTTCTTCACCCGCGTACCATCGTACAGACTGGTCGAGCCCTTGTCGCCACCTTTGGTATATATCGGCATCTCACCGTCACCCCTCTCTTACTGATCAAATCGGTCAATGATGCCCACGATTGCGCAGTCGTTGACATCCACCGTTGTCGCGTCCTTGTGGTTCGTCAGCCGGGCACCGGCCCCACGCACCAATAAAACGTATTCGCCAATACCGGCGCCAACAGAGTCAGCCGCAACCTCCTGATGACGAACGGCTTGGCCATCCGAATTCACCGGCTGGACGATCATCAACTTACGTCCGACCAACGACGGATCTTTTTGCGTCGAGACGACGCTGCCAATTACTTTTGCCATATACATGCTTCATCAGTCCTCATCTGTAGGTTCATCTGCTTGCGACTCAGGGTATCCCGCGCTTCAGCGGTCAACCGTTGGGTAGGCGTCACGACCAGAATCGTCTTGTCCGGTAACCCGGCAATCGTCGCTCTAGCAATTGCGTGGGGATACACGGCACGAATCTGGCGAAACTCTGGCGTCATGAAGATGACGGGCCAGTCCAACAACATGGTACGCGGGATAAACTGCAGGCTCAGGTCGTTGACCACGAGTCGTAGCTGTACCCGGTAGTCGATCGCCTGTAGGAGCCAGGCCACCCAGGGATCGGTGGTGTCCAGCCGGTATAAATGACTCACGAGTTCAATCGAGAGGTTCGCCACGGTCACGGTTGCATGGTCCAAAAAGACTTGCGTATCGGGAACCGCCGCATGCCGATCGTAGACACAGTCATAGGTTCGGCGTTCCCGTTGTTTTAACTTCGTCAGGACTTGCGCCACTAACTGTTCCAAATCGTTCACCACCTCGTTTTAGCTTATCGACGTCACTTGACCTTGACGATCCGGGCGATGGTGTCGCCGTTCACGTTGGCCGCGTTGGCTTCGTCGGTATCAATGTGCATTTCCAAGACGAAGTCCTCACGTGGCCGGGCAATCACGTCGTTGAAGATGGTCCGCCGATCTTGGGACTTAATCTCAACGGCGACGGTATCGCCCAACTTGACGCCAAAGCGGGCGGCGTCCTGATTACTCATGTGGATGTGCCGCTTGGCAATGATCACGCCTTGAACCGTGACCTCACCGTTGGGCGTCACCAACTTCACAGCAGGCGCGCCGTCTAAGTGACCAGACAATCTGATCGGGGCATCAACCCCGATGCGGATGGCTTCAGAGCGGGCAATTTCCACCTGGGAGTGTGCCCGGCAAGGCCCCAAGACCCGCACATGTTCGATCGTGCCCTTGGGTCCCACGATGTCCACCGTCTGCTTGGAGGCGAATTCGTTGGGTTGCTTCAGCGGCTTGAGCACCGTCATCTCCTGGTTGGGAAATAACGTGGCGAAGTCCGCCTGGGTTAAATGAATATGGTGATTGGACACCCCAATCGGGATGCGATCGGGATCCAATTCTTCTTTGATAACACGTTGAATGAGTTCACGTAATGCTGTTTCGTCCATGTCTATGGCCACCTTCACTGCTGATTAACTACTTTGCGACGGGCTTCTTAGCGCTGGGTAAAATGTTTTCCACTTCAGCGTGCGGACGTGGGATGACGTAAGAACTCATCACTTCACCGATGTTTTCCGCGGCGGCCACACCAGCATCAACGGCGGCTTTAACGGCACCAACATCTCCGCGGACCATCACCGTTACCAGGCCACTCCCAATCTTTTCTTGACCCATCATTTCAACGTTAGCGGCCTTAACCATGGCATCTGCCGCTTCGATCGATGCAACGAGACCCTTGGTTTCAATCATACCTAATGCGTTATTCATGTTTGTTTCCTCCTAAATTTAACTGAGACTTGTTCTGTTCTAGTCGACCCTATTTTTTCTTGCCGAAAAGTTCTTGGTAGTGAATACACTTTTTCCGGGGTTCACCGAGCTTGCGGGGGCAATCTGGGTCGTTGCACAGATTGCACGTGGCCTGCTTGGTAGCTGCCGGTTGCTTGGCGGGTTGGGGGGCGGTTGGCGCCGTCACGGTCGGTTGCGCCGTGGGCCGTTTGGCGACCACCGTCTCCGGGGTTACCGGAGCTGCGGTCGGCGTCGCTACTGGAGCGGCTGACTCAGGCGGCGTGGCCGGTGCCGGTTCCCGCGAGAAGACCGGCGTATGACTCAGCGTCTGCACACCCGGTGCCGGATTGGCCAGCACGGTTGCGCCCACGTACGCGGCACCCACAGCACGGCGTCCCGTCTCAACGGCGACCGATACCGCAGCGACATCCCCGTGAATGCCGACCGTTACCCAGCCGCCACCCTTGGTATTCTCGATACCCAACAAGCCGACTGCTGCCGTTTTGAGCATCTTATCCGCGGCAACGATGGCGCTCGGTAGGCCCGCTGTTTCTAAATATCCAATTGCGTCCATCATGTCTAACCACCTAATCGTCTATTTTTTTGAAGGGGACGCCCTTGACCAGTCGCGCGGCATTGGCCCCGAGCCGACGCAACTGATCGTTGGAGGTCGTCATCACCGAGAACAGTGGCTGGGTGGGCCGTAAGTTCTTGTAGTGCACGACCACCTGCTGACCCGCAAAGCCAATGCCAACGGACAACCGCGACGCGAGCGCCGCTTGGTAGGCGCGCGCCACAACGTCGTCTTCGACAATGACCTTGGTCTGCACCGGAATAGCTTCCTCCTCGATTCTGTTGAGCAACGGCTGTAAGGCCGCCGGTACCTGACTGGTTGCGTCCGGCACGCCAATCAGAATGGCTGGTTTTTCCATCGGTTTAACCATGTGCGGCACCCCTCTCCCGGGCATACGAGAGAATCAGACCGGTTGCCACGGCGTTCCGCGGTCCCGCAACGGCCCGAATGTTCCCCCGGCCGGCCACCAAGCTGTAATGCGACAGCTCATCGGTGACCAACTGAGGAATTTCGAAGTCCAGTGCGGACCCGCCGACGATCACGACGAAAGGAATATCGCGAATGTTGCCGGTCGGGCTCACGTGTTGCAGTGCCCGGCGCGCATTTTCTACGAAGACCCGCTTCTTGGCGGTCTGGCGAATCTGCTTGACCTTCTCGATGTTCATGTCCCCGGGCAGTGGCACGTAGCCATCGGGTTTGATGACGACCGTGCGGGCAAAGATCTCGGACGGCAACGGTTCGTCGAAGAACTCGACGGCGCCGTCCTCGTGACGAATCTGGAAGAGATTCTCCACCCGAGCCAGTGGGTACTTCTTGATGTCTTCTGCGAGGTAGACATCGTCCAGCCCCAATTCAGAATTGATAATCATGGTCACCATGTCGCCGGCACCGGCCAAATGAATCGCCACGATCTCGTCTTTTTGGTTGATGATCGATGCGTCCGTCGACCCCGCACCCAGGTCCAGAATGGCGATGGGCTTGGTGGTTCCCGGCGTGGTTAACGCGCCGAGAATGGCGGCTTCGGCCTCGGCCCCACCGATTTCAACGGGAATCTTGAGGTCTGCCTGGATGGCGTCCGCAATCTGCTGCATCTGCAAATGATCCGACTTCACCATGGCGGCAATCCCCACGGCCTGTTCGGTTGAAAATTCCCCGGCCAGGCCACCTTGAACCTTGACGGGAACCGCTGTATCCACGGCCAACAGGTCCTGAATCGCAATCTCGTGGTTCTGCTTCTTGGTGAGCTCGGCCATCGTCTGGCGAACCTTCTCAAGCATGCCGCCGACGTTGGTGCCCGCCTCACCCGTGATATCTTGAATCCGGTTGAACTGGTTAATCTTCGCCATAATGGCGTCGGCCCCAGCCGCAACATTGATCTTGTCCGACCCATCCTGTGCCTGAATCTGAATGCTCCCGGCCGGAATGACCCGCGCCTTGACATCCCCCTTAGGCGTCTTGATGACCACCGCCGACCGGTTGCCGATCAGCGCCCGCGAGACCGGCACGATATTCTTGGTCTCCTCGGCCGTCAGGTCAAACAACGTGGCGATGCCATACGGGTTAGAGAGTTGGGCAATCACTTGTCCCTTCCCGGCAACCTCGACACCGGCCATCATTCCCAGTGGAATCTTGTCCAGCCGGGCCACCTCATCCACGATCGGCAGCATGTGGTCCAACCGATTGTCGATCAGCACCCCGTCATCGTTTTGGAGGATGGCTGCCGTGATGGTGTAGCCTCCGCGCTGGTAAAGATTAATCAACCGCGCGGCGTCCTCGAAGTCCACCTCGGCGGGAATCAAGACAATGTAGGGCCGGTCGCGATCCGTCTCCTGCCGCAACTGCAACAGATTCACGGTATATCCCGAACCAATTCCCACACCACCCGGAGTATTGGGATTGTGGCCAATCATGGTCGACTCTGTAATCACGGTCTCGGTGATGGTCTCCATCGCCACGTCGCCAATTACCGGGGTCGCCTCGTTGATTCTGATCAGGTCGATGTCTTCCAGCGTGAGTTGGCTCTTGTTGAGCACCTGCGTCACGGCCTTCTTGATCCCAATCAGATTCTGCTTGGTGCCTTTAATCCCTGTCGTTTCTGCAATATCCGCATTGATAAACTCGACTGACCCTTGATCGGAAATGTTGGCCAAGGCAACTTCTGTCGAGGAATTACCAATGTCTACGCCTATCACCTTTTGCATGCGAAGACTCCTAACTAATTGTCACCCTTCAATTTCTTCCGGGATTCGTAGAAGTCGGCAGCTTGTGCAAACCACCCGGCATTGATTGGAGCGTGGTATTTGTCCTTCAACTCGGTCGAAATCTCTAGCAGTTCGGCTTTCGTCGACCGGTACGGCCGTAATGCATTGTACATTTCCAACAGCCGGTCATCGGGAATTGACGTGAGTTCCGAGGCCCGTTGGAAGTTCCGTTGCACGGCGTCTCGACCGGCATCGTTAGCCACTTCACCTTGCAGCCGCAGGGTATCCGGCGTAATCCGCAGGTCATTGGACTTGATCTTGTCGCTTAAAATATTGTCTAGCGTGATATCCTGCAACTGCTTACCCGATGGCGAATGCACCAATTCTGGGTGTTGCGAGTAAAGCGGATAGTCTTTCTTCGTCAGCGCCGCTTGCGGTGCGGCGGCTTGGGGGTGGGTCGTCGCAGTGGCGGTCGTGGTATCCGTATCCCCAATCTGCTGGACGATCTTTGCTACTAAGTCATCAATCTCGCTCATAACCGTTCCTCCTAATTAAAGTTAACTTCGATCTGTTCAGCGGGCTTGCCCATCACGACTTGTTTGGTCTCCTTGATGTGCATCAGCGCTGAGAGCGCCTGGTACTGAACCCGCGCCATCTGGTCGTTGACCGTTGGCACCGGACTTGGCGACATGCCCTTGGCGTATTCCGCGGCGTTCTTCCCGATGGCCCGGTAGGTATCCCCGTCAATCACGGGTGCTTGGGGGAAGAGTTCCAGGTTGGACAAAGGTTCTTGGTCCTTTTGGTGAATGATCGTCGTCCCTTTCGACTGAATGGCAATGGCGATGCCAGACCCAGAGAGGTGATCCCCCTCGGCCCCACAGAAGGACACGTCCGACGTCCGGTAAACCTTGACGATCCGGGCTTTCAAGCCCTCTTCTTCGATTCACGCGACAACTTGTCGCAAGATTTCCTTGTGGCTGATCCCGGTCAGATTGTGATCGAGGACCTCTGCAAAGGCCGGTGCGACCGCGATGACCACTTCATCGCGTGAATAGCCGGGCTTGGCCGGACCAACGTGTTTGAACCAGTCCACGGATTTCTCCGGTTCCGGCTGATCGCTGTTGACGGGTGCGGCAACGGCCGTGTCCGCCTGAAAGGAAATCGGCGTGTCGACGGCATTCGTTTCGGCAATGACGTTACGAATAATACTGCGTAGTAATTTTTCATCAATTTCTTGAACCACAGGATTGACCCCCTTCTCTGTTTAGAGCTGCATGTTCTGCGGATCGATGGCAAACGGTAAGTTCTTGATCCGTTCCCATTCGTCCGTGTCTTCTTCCAACCGGTACCCGGTACCAGGACCTTGGTAGTCGTTGGCATCGTTCACGGCAGAAATAACATTCCACTTTTCATCGAAGATAGCGGAGGTCTGCAGGAAGTCGCCACAAACTTTTTGCTTCTGTAAGTCAAGAACGGCTTGGGCGGTGTCCTTGAACCCGCTGTTATACAGCGCTTTCACAATATCAACACCGGTAACGCCGCGGTCCATCAGGTCTTGAGCGGCCTTCATGTCTTCAACCATGTTCCGTTCCGGCATATCCTTAGACGTGTTGGCGTAGGTTGCGGCTTCCACTTCCTCATCGGTAATCTTTGGTAATCCGAGATCGGCAAAGACGGCTTGTAAGGCCCGTGCGGCTTGATTCCGCGACTTGATGATCGTTTCTTCTTCAACCGGGTGAATCCCACCGTTGATGGCCAAATCCCGTTCCATGACGTAGTAGTCGTCGTAGTCCAGACCATCCGTGTTAGAGCCGGCAAAGGTGTTGTCGTAGTTAGGCGTTGAGGAGTACCCGGAAGAAATGTAGTCGGTTCCGGCGATGAATTGCCCCAGTAGCCGTTCCGTCCGTCGCATGTCTGAGTGGGAGAAGGCTTGGTCATTGGCCGAAGCACATTCCAAATCAAGCATCATGCACAGGAGATTTTCGCCCAGAACGGAGCGAATCCCAGAAGGTACGGACCCGGGAATTCCGATACAACTAACCCCACCATTTTGGAGGCCTTGTACGCCGGAAGCCTTGGTAATAAAGATACAACGTGACTCTAAGTACAACATCGACTTGCCTTCGGTGTAGCCCATCATAACTTCAGAACCAGAACCGGAGGTAAACCGCATCTTCAGTCCCCGTGAGGCGTAGCAGGAAGCTAAGAACCCTTTGGACCAAGGCGTATCGTCACCATCCGTGAAGACCTTATCGGTACCGTAAACGGAAATGGTCTCGGCATAGCCGGTAAAGCCCCGCATCCCCAGGCTCAGCTCCAGTGCTTCTTCAACGGAACACTGGGTGATCACGCCGGGACGACCGGTCTGAGCGCCGACCATTAAGGCAATGGCGTTCAATGGGGCGTAGCGGGCAACCGCCGTGGTGGTTTCTTGTTCGGGGAAGCCCCGGAGTGCGGCATCCGCAGCGTCCGCGGCAATCTGAACCGGATTATCCCGAATGTTGGTCACGTGGCATTGGGTCGCCGGCGTCCGCCGTGGCCGCATCTTCTGGGTGGCCATGATCATTTCGGCAAAGTTCAGCTTGCTGATAACCTCTTCGGCCTTGGCCGGGGTCATGGCCGTGGTCAACGCGATGATATCCTTCCGGCTGACGTTAGGGTCACAGAGCATGTTGGCAATCTTGGTGGAATCCATGGCCATGACCTTTTCGGCATTTTCTAGCTTGATGCCGTAGTTGGCGATGTAGAGGTCGATCAGGTCGAAATCTGCGCGTTTCTTACTATCTAACTCGGTCACCACGCCATTTTCAATGGTGATGCTAGGCTTCGGGTCGTTGGGGCCCATCATGGCAACAAAGCCTTCTTCGGGCCATTCCTTGACGAAACCATCCAGATGGATCGGGCGTTTCTCAAGTGCTTCGAATCTCTTTTGACGTTTCACTTAAATATCCCCCTTCACTAGCGAATGTATGATGGAAAATCGTTGACGGGCGTCTCGCCTAACTGGGCCAGGAGCTTCAGGCCAACTTCACGGCCGGCAATGACTGCCTGACGGACCGCACCAGAATCGCCACTGATGTGGACAATCCCTTCGTTGGAAAAGCTGGTGCCGTGACCGGGTGAGGCGAAGGTCAAGACGTCGACGCCGGCCGTCTTAATGGCGGTATCGGCCATGACCACGCCAATTCCTGAAGGTGCGCCACAGATTAAGCCGTATGCCTTCCCTTCAGGGGCGCCAAAGGCCATGTGGCAGGCACCCGCGGCTCTGGCGGTGAATTGGAGTTCCAGGTGACCAGCCGCCGAATTGTAGACGTCGCCGAACGTCCGGCTGAGATTGTCCAAGGCCACCTGAATGGCTGACCGAACGTCTGACGGATCGAATCCGCCGATTAGAATCAGCACACCGTGGCCGGCGCCGCCCTTGGTATCCCGCGGCATTTCAATATCAATGACTTCGGTGTTGGTGGCCTTAACCGCCTCATCCATCGCCATGATCTGGGGACCGGCACCTGTCCGGGAACTCAATACCCCAATCACTGAAAAGCGCTTTTGAACGTGTAAATGGTCCAACAGTAAGGCGTCCACGCTGGGAATACACATCCCAATCGTGTCGCCGATTTCGCTGGCCCCGACGAACTCGGGGACCACGCTAGTCGTATTCAAAAAATTATCCATTGTTTTTCCTCCCGATGACTGCGGGGTCGGTGTGACCGTTACCCCGTGACGCAGAAGTTGCGCGACGACTTGATTAATCATTTCCTGATTGGTCATCGTTATTTACCCGACAACGCCTATTTCTTCGTTGGTAGAATCTTTTCAACGTCGGTGTGGGGACGAGGAATAACGTAGTTAGAAAGAACTTCACCAATGTTTTCAGCAGCGGAAACGCCGGCATCAACAGCGGCCTTCACGGCACCCACATCGCCTCTAACCATGGTCGTCACTAACCCGTGGCCAATCTTTTCTTGACCGACTAAGTCAACGTTGGCTGCCTTAACCATTGCGTCGGCAGCTTCGATAGCGGCAACTAACCCTTTTGTTTCGATTAAACCCAGTGCTTCTTGTTCCATGATGAAAACCTCCATTTGTGGTAGACGATCGTGATCGCCTGAACTTTTAAAACGCTTTCAGTATAAAAAAGCTTGGTTGCACTATTTCTCTCAAATTTGTACTTTTTGCGACAAGATAGTTCGAATCGACCGACGATTAACAAAAAGCTCAAAATATTACAAAAAATTTGAAAATTTCGATTGAAGTTAGAATTAGAATCAACTACAATTATGCAATGATAGCGGATTCATCATTATTTTGACGGCACTTAGCCAAATATTACAAGACGAGGATTCAGGACCTTATGGGGAGGACCGATTATGCCTACTTATTCACCAAGTCAAGCAAACTACCGCGAACTCGCACACTCATTAGCCACGTTTACTAGTCTGACACAGATTAAAACCATCTTTTTCGACTTCACGGGGATCCTGTTGAAGGATGACTTTGTCTACGTTAACCAGTCTGTGATTCAAGATAATCTCAGTAATAACGGGTTCGATGAGTACGCACTGTTTCCCGTGAGCCGGAACATTCAGCTCTGGGGTGCCATCATGTGTGAGAGCACCAACGTTTCCAAGAAGCGCCTCTTTCTCTCACGCGCCTACTTAGAAAATCTCATGCGGCAGATTTTTACCGAGGAGACTCTCGGAACCGTCAGCGTGTGGGAACCCCTCACCTCCGATCAGGTCGATCAGATTGGAAGTCTCGACGGCTTTATTCGCATGGGGGCCGAGAGCAACCGCCCCGCCGCACAGTTCGTGCCGCCGACCGCCAGCATCGCCGGTCAGCCAATCGACAACGACGAGGCCTTTCATAGTATTAGCCTGGCCATCGAATACATACGCAAGAACATTCAGCGCCCGATTTCATTAAACGAGGTTGCCCAACACGCCTTCCTGTCGGCGTCGTATCTCAGCCGCCTCTTTAAGAAATACTTGCACGTCAACTTCATTGAGTACGTCAACAATCAAAAGATTGCGCTGGCTCAGGAGAAGCTGTCGATGACGCTGACGCCGATCAACCAAATTTCTACGCAGATTGGCTTCACACAGACCAGTTACTTCACCAAGATCTTCAAGAAAAAGACCGGCCTCACGCCGTCCGAGTATCGCCAACGCAACCATTCCATTCGCAAGGTCTACACAATTCCGCGCGAGCTCGATTGGAATGAACAGGGCTCCATCATCGATATCTCTCAAGAATATTTCAAGGCTCACCACATCGACTACCACACCGAATCCGCCGAGGGCGCGACCTACGTCAACAGCATTGGCGACTTAAGTGACGCTGACGGCGAACGCGGCTGGATTTACACCGTCGATGGGCAGCAGCCCAAGCAGTCGGCCGATGAGATTACGGTTCACGATAAGTCGGTCATCCAGTGGGTTTACACGGATTACACCAACCGCTAACACCGCTCGTACCGGGCCTAGTCGTCATAGTTGGCTCGGCAATTGTCACTAGTAAAACGTTTTATCTAAATAATTTACGCTAGCCGCCTTACCGTTCGCGCAGGATGAGCTGGATCGCGGTGGGCAGGACGCCCCGAGCCATAGAGCGGTCTCCGGACTCGCTTGGAACCACCCAAAAGCGGTGTTTCCAAGTCGCCATTATCTAACCGGCTAACGCCGTTCAGATAATCCCGCGGCTGAGCTCATCCTGCGCTTCACTCTCGGCTACATAAGTGAGATCATTTCAACGTTTAACCGGTCAGTCAAGTGCCACCGACACTCGTGACAATGTGCACTGCCACGGTTACTTAACGCCATCTAATGCTGCAGGAGGACAGGAATGGAGCCAGCCGTGACGACGGTGTTAGCTGGTGTTTTTTACCAGCTTAGACCGTGGGACGACTTGGAAGACTGACGGGTGTTGTCAGGCTTCTAAGCGAGCCGGAAGCCCGTCCTTTGGCTACAGGCGGTCCCCACAGCAGGCGGATTTTCTGTCAGCCGGAGGCTACTGGGGCGCTCATATTTTACGAACGGTAAGGCGGCCAGAACCGTGTGAGGTCGCCTAACAACCCAAAAAGCCACCAACTTCGCGGTTGGTGGCTTTTTTGTCGTATCGTTAATGATCGCGTTTAGCTAACCAGGACTTGGAGCCCGGCCGCTAGAACCCCGCCGACAATCGGACCGCACATCGGTACCCAGGCGTAGCCCCACTCACTCGACCCCTTGTTGGGAATCGGCAGCAAGGTGTGCGCCAGCCGCGGGCCCCAGTCACGCGCCGGATTCAGAGCGAACCCGGTCGTGGTCCCGAGAGCCATCCCAACGACGGTGATTAGCGTGCCGACGATGAAGGGTTTGAGTCCCTGCGTGAAGTCACCTAGATTAAGCAAGATAAACGTGAAACCCCAGGTCGCAATCACTTCGGAGAAGAAATTAAACCACGGACTGGAGATAGCCGGCCGGGTCGCAAAGATACCGACGATGTTGCCCGAGGCCTCGTCTGGCGACGCCTTGAAGTGGGGATAAAATTGAATAATAACTAACGCCGCACCCACAAACGCCCCCAAGAATTGGCCTAATAGATAAGGCACCACGTCGCTCCACGGGAAGAAGCCAAACGCGGCAAATCCAATCGTAACCGCCGGATTCAGATGCCCGTCCGAGCCTAACGCACCTCCCACGTAAACACCCATGGTCACCGCTAATCCCCAGGCAATACTGATATAGGCCCAGTTGGAGCCCGTGCCGTAGGTCTTCCTTAGGTTAACCCCCGCACAAGTCCCTGCCCCTAGTAAGATCAGAATCAACGTTCCAAAGAATTCGCCAATAAAACCATCCATTACCAAACACCCGCCTTCGCTAATTTGTTAGTCCCTGCACAAATACCGACAGAATCAGTCATCTATGCCCGGTGAATTATGAACAAGCGTAGTGTAGCATAGGCCTACCGCACCATTTTTGACCAGCACGGGAAATATTTTGTTCAGTCGTGTAAGCGCTAACAAGAAAGAACAGATTGCTGGCGTTTTTTCTCAATCCTAGGATTATTGTGACCCGCTCGCGCCAAAAAAGTCGCAACGCTGGCCACAAGAAAAGCCCGACAACCGTTAGACATATCCGTCTACCAATTGCAGGGCCCTTCACTTGCTTAAATTGTTTAAAGCTGAAGGTTCAAAATGGTGATAAATTCACAGCTGACAAGGTTTGAAGCCACTAGATCAGGCGTTACTGGCCACCTCGTCTGCCAGAGATTCCGGTTACAAAAGGTTAAAGCCACGAAGTTTACACCACCATCGCTGGCGTGGTTGCTTTCGGCCAAAACATTCGATTATAAGTCTCCTGTAGCCGTGAGTTCGCCAAATTTGGTCTCAGCCGTAGGATTTTACCAAGTGTCTTACTTGGTAAAATGGCGACTTTGAGACGTGATTTTTCGGCTCAAAGCGAGGGAAAAGACCGTCTTTTGGCTTTTTCCGTCCTGCCCACCACGTTCCAGACCAAATTTGGCGAACGGTAAGGCGGTCAGCTCGACGGTAGCTACTAAAACAACTTTTTATCTATCGAAAAGCTTAACCTCAGGATCGGCCTCCAAGAACTCGCGTAGCGCCGTCGTGTGTTCTCCCGTTAGCGCCGAGACCGTGAAGATCTGCTGGGCCCCCGCACGCTTGAGCTGGTCACACGACCAGTCAATGGCGTGTTGGTCGGTGGCCACATCAATCTTGGTCACCACACCAATCACCGGGCGGCCAAACATGGTACTGAAGGCTTCCGGAAAGATTAAGCGCTGGTCCGTGGCACTCTGGAGCATGACCACCACGTCCGCATCCATCGCCGTGGTCGCAATGTTGGTGTACATCCGCCGATGCTCAATGTACTCGCCCGGCGTATCAATAATATTTTGATAGAATTCCACCGCTTGCGTCTTGTCATAGTGGATGGTGAGGTCCTTAAGTCGCTGGAGGAGGGTAGTCTTCCCGCAGCCAATGGCCCCAATAAACATCGCCCGTTGCATCGTCTAATACCCCTTTGTCGTAAAGTACCAGTGAACCCGGTCGCCGTTCTTCACGTGCTTCAGGTTCGCGGCCTGATCAATAAATTTATCGTTGACCCGATATTTCCACCCGCTCCCCGTCTTCACGTCGTTCTCAGCGAGGCCGTTAATGCTGCTGACGTAGACCGCCACTCCATTCTGGTAAACCAGCTTGAGCTTAGCCGCCTGCAGCACGGAAAAGGCCGTGGGATGGGCACCTAATTTGACGTTGCCCTTGAAAAAGGTCTTCTTGTAGCCCGAAACCACCAGATAAGCCTTGCCTGCGACGGGTTGTTTGGCCTTTGTCGACGTGGCTTGACGTTTCTGCGTCGTCGTCACGGCCTTGGTGGTCGTTGTGGCCTTCTGGCGACGCACCGGCATAGTCGTGGACTGACTGGTCCGTGAGGTGGCCGACTGCCGGGCACGCGAGGACTTGGTTGTGGCCGATTTTACGGAAGAAGTGGCCCGCCGGTGGGGGGCTTTGGTCGAACTCGCCGTGGACTTTTGGTGGGCCTGCTTGGACGACGCGGTCGCTTGATCCCCGGCCGATTCAGACTGCGTTGTGGCGACAGAACTGGCGATAACCCGCTCCTTTGCGGGCACCGTGGTCGCTTGTTGCCGATGCTGCTGCACGGCCAAGGCCCCACCGATGACGAAAATGGTGACGACCGCCGCAACAATAATACCTACCGACTTCTTCATGAACCCAACTCCTTATCGCAAAGTCTTATTTGAACGTGTACACCATCTTTGAGGAATACTTGCCGTTGTGGTAAGCACTGGCCGCTAAGCTCACTTGACCATAGGCTAAGGTCATGCTGTAAGCATCCTTGACCGTGCCGTCACTCTTCACGTAGCTGAGCATGGTCCGCAGTGGCGTTGCCGTTTGGCCCTTCTTGATGGCCGTCTTGTTCAGGAAGTTGAAGGCCGTCTTGTTGGTTGCTAAGCCCAGGATAGCTTCGGCCGTAGAGTTGGCGTTCGGGTTGGTCTTGCCGTTGTAAACGTAGCCAAAGGCCCCGTTCTTGTAAACTGCCTTCTTGAGGTAGCTTCGACCGGCCTTGGCAGCGGCGGTAACCTTCTTGTTTTTGCTCTTGCCCATCGTCAAGGCGTTCACGGCAACGGCCGTCGTATCGCTGTCAACACTAGCGGCGGTATTGTTATAAGCCCACCCATGGTTAGATTGCTGATTCTTAGCGATCTTCAGGCTGAGGGAAGCCTTGGAGAAGGCGGCCTTGCTAGGTTTCTTAAAAGTCTTGTTGGAGGAAACCGCGATCAGCGCCGTACTCTGGACGTTGACCGTTTGCTTGGTCATGGATTTCTTGTACAGCGTGCTGACCAGGTTCAAGTTCTTCTTAGCGCCGGCTGGCTTGTACTTGGTTGGATTGACGCCGATAGCCTGTAACCCAATGATGGCGTTGGCCAAGACGGCGGGATCGCTCTTCTTCGATACCACGAGGTTCTTCTTAACGAGCTTCTTTTGACTCTTGGTGAACTTGTACCCCTGCTTCTTCAGGCCCAAAAGGAAATCTGAGTAACCAGCTGCGGCCCCCGTTGTTGGGTAAGCGGATTTACTGAAAATCTTCGCCTGACTCTTCAGGCCGTCCTTGTTGGCCTTCATCATCTTCTTGGCGTATGTATTGGCCTTCTTAATATGACTGGTCCGGTAACTCTTGCTGGCCGTCTTGACGCTGGCCGCACTGACATCCGCCACGGGCACCACTGCGCCTAACATCATTACTGCCGTCATTGAAGCTGCGATTACTTTATTTGTCTTAAACATTATCCCATCATCCTTTTGGTAAAATTTGGTATTTCATCATTAAACGCTTCATCAGCTGTCGCCACGGTCGGTACAAAATTGCCAGACTAACCGCATTGGTCGCCGCGTGTAGCGCGTCAAACATGAAACTCCCCGCGAAGGCGACAAAGAAACTGGCCCCCCGCAATGGCCGAACGTAGGCCAAGGCGTACCATAAATCCATAATCCAGCCGAACCAGAATCCCCACAAGGCCCCCCAGATGACGAGTAGCCAGACGCTATCCTTGAGCTTGCCCCGGTAGATCAGGCCAGTTGTTAACCCCATGAGGCCCCACGCCAGCATTTGCCACGGCGTCCAGGGCCCCTGTCCCAGAAATAAGTTGGAGACCAGGGCCATCATGGACCCGCTGACAAATCCCAACTCGGGTCCCAGGCTAATGGCGCTGACAATCACCACGAAACTGGTGAGTTGCACGTTGGGAATGGCGGCCAGTGGCACGCGCCCCAACACGCCTAGGGCGACGATGACGGCCAGAAAGACCAGTAGGCGCGTCGTCATTTGGCGTCTCTCGAAGTGCCAGTAGGCAGGTAACAGGCTACAGATTAGGCAACCAAAGCTAAAGGCCAGGTAGTGTTTGCCCTTTAATAGCAGCATCCCCGCCAGCAATAGCCCCATCAGAAGCACGGCCACTGCTAAGCGCCAGTCAAATTGTCGTCGTTGTTCGATAAGCGATCACCTCCCTTCAAGGTTACCTGCACGTCCCGCCAGAATAAGGCTTGCGGGACCTGCTGGCGTAATAGGCGGTTCACCGCCGTGGTTGCTAAAAAATTATGGGTAAAGAACTGACGCGTGCCCTGCTGCTGTGAGAGCTGGCCGTCAAACATGAAGGCGCAGGTCGTGGCAAACTCGGCACAAAAGTCCATATCGTGGCTGGCCATGACCAGCGTCAGGCCGGCCGCGTGTGCCTGCTGGAGTAGTTGCCCAATCTGCTGTTTGGTCGTAGGGTCCAGGCCCTTGGTTGGTTCATCCAAGAGGAGGACTTGAGGATCGCCAATCAAGGCCAATCCCAATCCCAGGAGTTGTTGTTGACCCCCACTCAGGTCGAAGGCATTCCGGTCGGCCACCGCTTCAAGCTGTAGGCGGTGAAGCATGTCACGGACGGTCGCCTCGACCGCCGAGGCTCCGACCAATTCGGCCTGCTGGCGAAGCTCCGCGGCAACCGTCTCCCCACTGAACTGCTCGGTGGGGTTCTGGGAGAGGTACCCCAACTGCGTGAGTCGTTCGGCATTCTTGAACCGCCACGTCACCGCCTTGCCCAGCCGTGCTCGGCCGTGCTGCGGCTTCCGTAGACCGGCCAGTACCGAGAGTAGCGTTGACTTACCGGAACCATTCTTGCCAATGATGGCTAACCAGTCGCCCCGCGCCACGGTCAGATTAAGCTGTTGCAGCGTCGTGGCGGCATTTCCCGGATAACTCAGGATCAGATTCTTCGCCGTCAAGAGTGGGGCCGCCGCTAGCTGCAGGTGGGGTGCCCGCTGCGTCATGGTGAAGGTCCATCCCGCCTGCCGAATCAGCTGGCGACCGGCCCGGACGGTCAGGGGCAGGTCCACCACGGGAAGGTCGTGGGCTAGAAAGAACTCGGGGACCGCGGGCACAAATGCCTGCAGCTCCGGCAGTCGATTCATCCGCGCCAAGCCGGTGGTCACCGGCCCATCATAGGCCAGCTGCCCGTCTCGCAACAGCAATAGCCGATTACTCATGGCCAAGACGTTACTCAACCGGTGCTCCGTCAAAATGATTGTCAGCCCCAGCTCGTCGTGGACCTGTTGGAGGACGGCTAGAAAATTCTGGGCCGTCGTCGGGTCCAACTGCGCGGTCGGCTCATCCAGTAGAATCACGTCGGGCTTCAACGCCAACACGGAGGCCAGGTTGACCAGCTGCAACTGTCCGCCGGATAGGCTCTCGATGGACCGCTGGAGAAGCTGATCGAGCCCCAGAAAGTTGGCGAGTTCGGCCACACGGGTGGTAATATCGGCGGTGGTCATCCCCAGATTCTCAAGGGAAAAGGCCAGTTCCTCAATCACGGTCGCCATGATCGGCTGGGTCTGCGGGTCTTGGGCCACGTAGCCCAACCGCTGGGCACTTTCTTGACTCGTCAGGTCCCCCAGTGATTGGCCGTCCAGCCGAACCTGCCCGGTTACCGTCCCAGCCGGTTGAAGCTCCGGCTTGAGTTGCTTTAACAGCGTCGTCTTACCGCTACCCGTCGCACCGACAATGGTGATGAAGTCCCCGCGATCGACCGTAAACGACAGGTCCTCGAGTGTGGCCGACACCGCCTCCGGATAGCTAAAGGCGAGGTGGTCCACCGTGATTAATTTTCCCATAAGTGATACACTCCTTCGCCCAGTAAGGGTAAGCCGGCGAGCCCGAGGACCGGAATTGCCAGTAGCCAATCCGTCGTGCCGCCTAATGACAGCTGATAAACGTCGGTAGTCCACCCCCACCCTGACCAGCGTAGCCACAGGGCGACGTCGAAGAGTATCAGGGCACTCCCGAGAAACCAGCCGTCCGCGGCCCGCCAGTGATACGTCTGATAGTGACTCCGACGACGGGCACCGAACCCACGGGCCTCCATCAGAACCGCCGTCTCCATGGATGAAGAGATGGAATCAATCAGAAGAATCCGCATTAGCTGACCGGTCTTCCGAATGCGCTGTGACCACGCCCCCTCCGTCACGACGAGTCCCCGCGTCTTCTGGAGCATCATCAGCCGGTGGAACTTCTGGGAGAAGAGGGTCACGAGCCGCATCGAAATCGTCAGCAACATGGCCAGCCGTGGCACAACGGGAAACAAGAGGTAGCTGATCTTTGGTGTGGTTAAGCTCCCGTTGAGCAGCACGAACGTCAGAATCATGGCGCCCAGCATCACGGCCATCGTGGTGCCATAGAGGAGCGCGGACCGCGTGAGGCGAAAGGTTACTGGCCCCAACGTTGCTTGCCATAGGACGTTTCCCCGTTGATTCAGCAGAATGTTAAAGAGCAGAATCGTCAGCATAAAAACGCTGGTTCCGGCCAGTAAGCCCTTAACGCGTTGCCAGCCGAAGTACCAGCAGTTCAGCCCCACGATTCCCACAAACAACGTTCCCGCCACGATCAAATGGTTAAACAGCAGCAAGATTGTAAATAAGGCCACAAAGTAACCGGCGAGGGTGGCCGGATGTAATTGATTGAAAAACGTTTGACTTGCTACAGTACCGCCATTCATCCCCTATCGCCGCCTTTCTTGTAACCGCTAACAGTAGCCATCATATCATCTAAAAACACGCCTGCCCTTCGAAAATCTTGCAAAGTTGGCTTTATTTTCTACTAGTCTTAGTAGGATTTCGCGCTCGCGAAGAAATTGACCGTTCCGGTACAAAATAGTCATTCCTTTGGTCTAGTCCACCGTCTTCTAACCCCGGTAACATCGACTTTCCTGAGCCGGTCAAAAAAGTCTTAGTCTGCCACTCTCCTGGCAGACACGGCTGAACCCAAGCGCCACATGCCAAGAGGCCAGGATAAAATCCCGGCCTCTTGGGTTTGGCGTTGGTTAACTTGCGATTGACTTCACACACTGGTTGCTTAGGGATTAGAAGACGGCCGACCACCACAACCCTCGTTGCCCAGCCACCTAAAGTTCTGATTTAGCCTGGCGCCGAGCTGCTCGTGCTGCCTGACGTTCGGCCTTCTCCTTATTGCTAGGAATCTCCACGTAACCATCCCGATGATTCACGTACCGCGCCATGGCAAAGAGGTAATCCGACAGCCGGTTGAGGTACGTCAAGATGGCGGGATCTAGCGGTTGAACCGTATTTAAAGCCACCGCGGACCGTTCCGCACGGCGGGCCACCGTCCGAGCATACTGCAAGTGCGCGCCGGCTGGTGAACCCCCGGGAAGGATGAATTCCTTGAGGTCCGGCGTGGCGGCCATGAACGCATCCACCCGCTGTTCCAGCCAGGTCGTATCAGCCGCGGCCATTTCCTGATGGCGTTTGACACTGATGTCGGCCTCCAACACGTAGAGCTTGCGTTGCACGTCGCACAGCTCGTTGCCTAAGTCGCCTTGGTTCGGCTGTAGGCTGGTCACCACCACGCCTAAATAGGATTGTAGCTCGTCAATTTCGCCGAGCGCCACAATCTGGAGGTCCGTCTTTGCCACCATCTGGCCACTCACTTGTTTGGTCAGCCCGTGATCGCCGACCCGCGTATAAATTTTCGTCATCTTCTTCACCTTTCGTCTCGGGTTGCCCCGGCTAGTTGTGCCTAGCGAATCGGGCAGGCACCGCTGGCACAATCGGATTGATCGACCAGTTCCACGTCCTTTTGATCATGATTGCCGTTCAACTCGGCGAATTTTTCCGCCACGTCTCCGGTAATCTGAGCGCGGTGTTGCCGGTAAGTCGCCGCGTCGATGGGTTCCTTGGGCGCCTGCTTGAAGTCCGCGCCACTGTATGGAAGCAGCGAGGTTGATTTAATCGTGTGACGGTACTGCCGCAGAAGCCGACTGATCTGGTCGCCCTCTTCTGGCTGGAAAGTCACCGTACAACTCACGGCATTGTCGGACCAATACGTCTGCAGGAAGGCCTGGGTCGCAAACTGCTCGGCCATCGACACGCTCCCCGCGGACGCAAAGGCTGGATCATCGGCGTGGGCGGCCTTCACGGGGAATTCCACGCACATCGTATTTTGACTGTAAACGTCGGGCTCCACCTTGTAGCCGCACGCCCGCAGCGCCGGCAGTAAGGGATCACTGTCCTGGAAACGAATCCGCTGAATCAGGTAGCGCGCATAATGGAAGTGCATCCCCTCGGAGACACCGGCCAACTTAGCCACGGTGCCGGAGGGCTTGACCGTCGTGTGCTTGATGGACGGCTGGCATCCCAGCGTCTGGGAATAAGCCTTGTCGGCGGCGACCACGGCGTGATACAGGTCACTAACCCGTTTAACGGCGGCTTGATTGTACAGTGGCCGGCTAATCAGCTGACCGTCGGCGGTCTTCTCCGTTGTGAAGCCCGTCACCACACGCTGCTTAAAGGTCTTCAAGATCCAATCCTGAATTCCCGACATGGACACGCCAATCCGGCGATTCTTCTGGATGGCCCGGCGTGAGACTTCCCAGTCGTAGTGGCTAAACGTCACGCGCTTCGTGTACCGTGCGCCCAGACCAAAGGCGTCCTCGAGCGCCCAGCCCTGATCCTCGGCCACGCTGGGGAAGACTTCGAAAAGGTTGCAGGGTTCACCGTTACTCAGTGAGATTTCACCACAAGGATTGGTCCCCTCCACGGCGCCGTCGATGCCCTCTTGACGGCCATCGGCTATCCGGCCGTAATTCCGAGATAGGTCGAGATTGACCATTCCCGGCTCCCCATTTTGCTGGATAGCCTCAGCCATGGGCTGGTAATCGTCGAATTGCTGGTCAACGGCCACACTATTGTTGGAGGCCCAGCGATGATGATATAACTTTTCTTTGTCCTGCTTCATGGTCATGAAGTCATGATCCTCGGCACCACCCAGGGCAAGCTCGGCCGAACGTCGGACGTTGCCGGCCACTACGGTCTTGCCGATCAGGTTACCCAGATCCGTGCAATCCACGGCGGTCAGGTGGCGGCCTACCGCGGCATTTAAAATGTTGTTGCTATCAAAGAGCATCTCGACTAACGGCATGGGCCCGGAAGCCGTCCCCCCGAAACCATGAATAGGCGCATCCTTAGGCCGAATGTCACTGATATCCAACACGACCTGGGTCTGCCGGTCGGGATTGGTCCCGGCAAAATGCGCATCGATGAGGTTGGCGTTGGCCAGTACCCAGCCTTCGCGGGTATCCGGCAACCGATAGTAGCGGGTCCCCGCCAACGAGTGGTCCCGCAACCATGCGGACCGGTCCACGGCACCTAACGCTACCGAGGCCTCGTAGGAGGTGCTGGCGGCATCGATCAGAATGGTCAGGTCGATGGCCTGGTCGACGCGCGGCATCTGCCGAACGTTGTTGGGGGTCACGGAGAAGCCGACCCCGCCACCCTTCATCAACTGGTCAAACATGAAGGAAAATGGCATTGACACCGCTACTTGATTGGGCGTCAAGTAACTGGGAATAATGTGGCTATCCCCGTAAACTTGCGGCCGAACGGCAATGAACCAGCAGTTATTGAGTGCGTCGCCATTTCTCTGTTGGTAGTCGGTCCCGGAAATCCATAGGTTGCGGCCAGAGGGCGTCGCGGCCAAGCCATAGATTAGCTTGAAGAGCCGCTGGGCCTCATGGGTTAGATCTGCCACCACTTGGGCGTCGGCACGATCATCGTGAAGCCGCGGGTCGAGGTTAATGTTGCCCTCCACCACGCGTTTCACCGTTTCGGGCCATTCCTCGGTCCGCTGTTGCTCGGGGAGCCACCGCGCGTAGGTCCGCTTGTAGGTCACCCACCCCAGTTCACCCCAGTGTGGCGTCACCGTTTGGACCACGTTTTCTATGAAATCAGCCGTCAACGTGATCGTTGCGGCCGTTGCTGTCTTCATCATTGTCATCGCTCCTGTCATCAAGAATGCACTATATATAGTATCAGAGGCCAGAATAAAATACAATATATAGAAAATTGGGATTGTCCCTAGACATTTTACCGCCAGCCGCTATGTAACATAATTAACGGGTGCGACTCAAGCTTTTTCTCCGAGCGACTAATTGTAAGTGGACAACAACGGCTAAATCCATTTAACTGGCGAGCTCACGCTATTGGAATCATCAAGCCACCGCGGGGGTAAATGACCGGTCACTGACATCGTTTAATTGGTCATAAATTTACTGGTCGTGAGTAAAACTTGATTTATTTGGTGTCACCAGCTGTGTCTGTCATTCCCTACCCCTAGATGTTGGGGTAACAACACGAAAAAAGCCGGGAACTGACTCCCGGCTTCTCACAACTACTGTTTAAAAATCCCCCAGATTGACCCACGAGCGGTCAACCACATACTCAATGGCCAAAACAAAATGTTGCAGATTAACCGACGGAATTGATCAGCGCCCAAGTGATCTGACTGCTGTAAGTGGCCGTCGACTGATGCGCATCGCCATCTAGGTCCAGTAGTAGGCCCTGATTGGCGGCCCAGTCGCCCGTCACGTCGGTCGTGGTGCTGGCCCCATCGGTGTGCGTCATGACGGGAACGGCGGTAGCGCCCAGCGTAGTCTGTGCCGTACCGTTGACGTAGACCAACCGTCCCGCCAGTTGGTCGCCATCCGCGGCTGTCAACGGCGTAGCGGCGGCCGTCAGTTGCCAGTTGTTCCCACTGGCGCGCGTGTCCTGAATCACAATATTTAAATCACTCGAACTATCGCGTGCGACCAAATGGGACGTCCCGGTCAGTTGGGCCTGATACTGCGCCGTTCCACTCACCGATTGAAATTTCAGCTCGCCAACCGTGATGATGACCTCACCGATGTTGGACAATGCCCCCGTGGTCTTATCCTCGGCAGTGAGATCCAGAACGTTCGCGCCCGGTTGAAGCTTATCGGCGGGCACGGAAACGGAGAACTTCCCCGCCGCATCACTCGAAGAAAGTGCCGTGTCGTCCAGCTTCGCATCATTCAAGGTCCCGTGAATCGTCAGATTACTGTTGGTCACGGCGCTAGCGGAATCCGTCACCGTCCCGGTCACCGGCACGGCGGTGGTGCCATCGGCCGAGATGGCCGTCTGATCCGTGGCTAGATGTAGGGTCGACGGCGTGATGGTAAAGCTCGGCGACGTCGCCTGAACGATGGCGTTGCTCCCTTTGAATTCACTCACGGTGGCCGGAACCGCGGTACTACTGGTCACACTGGCCGCCGTCCCAGTTAAGGAAATCTTGGCGGTCGAATTGGCCTTGCTCAGGTCCTTTAAACCGACCCCGTTCCCCTGATTGATGGCGGCAAGGTCGGCGGCTCCCAGCGTGGTCGTGTCTCCATTGGCATAGCTGACGGTCCCCTTGGTGATCGTCAGGTGATCTGGTAGCTTAAGCTCGGCTTGAATGCCTTGCCAGTCCGCCGTCCCACTGTTGTAGCTCGCGTTATAGGTCAACGCGACCGGCGAGTTGGCCTTGATGGTTCCGCCATCGCTGACGGACTTGCCGTTGGCCGTCAGGTCCGCGGTAGCCGTGGCATTTACCAGATTAGGAATCTGTTCGAAGGCAACCATGTTGGCCTCACTATAGATCCCAGTGGCCCCGGTGAAGCCCCACGTAGCCTTGCCGGTATTATCGGGATCGATAATGCTGGGGTCAACATCCATACTGCTGGTCTGCCCGGGCTGACTGGCCCCAGTGGTCGGATTCTTATCGTTGAAGGTGTAGGTCATCTTCGCAGAAGCCGACCCAGACTTAGGCGTATAGCTCAAAGTTAAGTGGTGCCAGGCGCCGTCGGAGAGAAACTTGAAGTTGCTGCCTTGGATGACGCCCTTGTGGACCATCTGTATGTAAGTCCCCGTAGTCCCACCAACGTTATGCCCAAAGATATCTATTCCGCCTTCAGTCTTCGTCACGGGCGTATACGTCGACGCCTGTCCTGGATAATTAGCTGCAAGGTGTGGTGCGGTCAGCTTTCCACCCGTAGTGTCCGCATCAAATGACGCTGCACTCTTGGCGTTGGCCAGTTCGGTTGCCTGATTCAAATACGAATCGAACTCCAGCGCCCAACTATTCTGAATCGCCGTCCCGGCAACAGCCGAGGTATCGGTCGTTCCCAAGTTAGCGACGCCCCAGACGCCTAGCGTTTCTCCATACGGTGAATTTGTCCCAAAGTTAGGGGTGGCCGCCATCGGATTATTGGCGTTTTGCAGGACCAGCGCCATGCCGTCGCCGGGAACTACTTGAGGTGCATAACTCGAGTCATATCCTTTCGAGCCAAAGTTAAGCCACATGGAAGCGACCTGTTTTTCATTCAAATTAAACTTAAAGTCCGGTAGCGACCAGATGGAACCCACTTGACTCCCACCAGTCGTCAGCTCAACCACCTGGGTGTTCGGAGAATCCGCGTTTTGCCCCGCGACAACATTGGCTTTATTGTTATTAGAGCTTCCAGCCTGAAAATATTTATCTAGCGGCAATCCCTGCGGAACTGTCTTCAACCCCGTCGTTAAGTCCAACTGATCACTCGCATAACCTGTCTGAGTTCCGCTCAGCCCTAACAACAATGCCGCTACCCCAACGGCTAACCATCCTATTCGTTTCATCCGCATTCCCTCAATTCACATGGTTCATTTCGTGTCGCCCGTCAAACAACCAGGTGCAGGTAATATTATACTACTAAACTGTTATCAATAAAACAGTTTATGGGAGATAACGTTTACAAATCATATTTGTATTAGTAAATTACCTTTATTTCGGTGATCGGTATAATTTCATGTGCAAATAATTATCCATCTAGAGGAAACTGTGAGTCTTATAATCCGGATAAAAAAACGACCATCCCGATGGACAGCCGCGTTTAGAAGACGATTTAAAATGAGATTACTTCTTCACCAGCACCGTGACGCTTTCCACGTGTGGCGTCTGTGGGAATTGGTCAACGGGTTGGATTGGACCGTCGATGGCGTAGCCGAGTTCTTGGAACCGGGCGACATCGCGGACCAGCGTTGCTGGGTTACAACTGACGTAGACAACCTTCTTCGGGCCCATCTTCGCCGTGGAATCAATCAGGCTTTCGGCCAGACCCTTACGTGGTGGGTCAACCACTACGACGTCGGGCTTGATACCGGCCTCTTGCCACTTAGCCATCTGATCTTCGGCCTTGTCGACTTCAAAGGTCACGTTGGTCAAATGGTTCTTTTGGGCGTTCACCTTGGCGTCTTCGATGGCTTCAGGAACAATATCGACCCCGTAGACCTGCTTGGCATGCTTAGCCAAGGCCAGTGAAATCGTCCCGATCCCACAGTAAGCATCGATGACGGTCTCCGCGCCAGTCAAGCCGGCCTTGTCGATGGCCATTTGGTAAAGCTTTTCGGTCTGTTGCGGGTTGACTTGGTAGAAGGACCGCGCCGAAATGGCGAAGGTCAAGCCTAACAGACTGTCTTCAATCGTCGGCTTGCCGTACAGCGTCCGCGTCACGTTGCCCATGATAACGTTGGTCTTCTTGGCATTAACGTTTAACACGATGCTCGTGACTTCCGGCAAGGCTTCGTGAATCTGTTCAACCAATTGGGCCTGACTCGGCAACTTTTGGGTCCGACTGATCAGGACAATCATCATCTCATGACTGTAGTAACCACGCCGCACCATGATGTTGCGGATGACGCCCTTGTCGTTGATTTCGTTGTAGGCCGGAATCTCAAACTGACGGAGTAAGTCCCGAACCTTTACGATGGCGGCATCGATGGCGGGATCTTGAATGTAGAAGTCGGTTAAGGGGATGAGCTCGTGGCTGTGCTGGCGGTAGAAGCCGGTTTCCAACTGGCCCTTAACCATCCGAACGGGCACTTGCGCTTTGTTCCGGTACTGGGTAGGATTTTCCATCCCCAGTGTTGGGGCAACTTCGACATCTTGATGGTCCTTACTGAAGAGTTCGGCAATCTGGTGTTGCTTGAACTTCAGTTGGGCCGGGTAAGCCAAGTGTTGGAGCGGTGCGATCCCCGTTTGCCGGTACGTCTTGTCCACGTCTTCGACCCGATCCGGTGAGGTTGTTTTCCACGTGATCGCCCGGGCAAAACCGTAATGACTCTGAACCTTGGTGACCTGAATCGTCAACTTTTCACCGGGTAAGGCGTTTTCGATAAATAATGGGAAGTCGTCGACCTTGGCCACGCCCATTCCCTGATAAGTCAGGTCGGCAATGGTGACGTCGAGTCGTTCGTTTTTAGTGACTGGTGCTTTAGTTTTCATGTGTTCTCCTTAATGAGAAAGGGATTTTGCCCCTAAAAAATCGCGCAAAATCCCTTCAGTATCTTAGTCTTCCGTTGGCTGTTGGTCGTCGGGCAGGCTCTCCACCTGCTTGACGAACCGTTGCTCTGCTTCCAGAATCTCCGGCGATTCACTAGTAACCGCCGAATCCGGAATGGCGTCGAGGTTGGCATACATTTCAATATGCTGACCCAGATTACGGAACTTCATGGGGGCATCCCCACCGTATTCGCCATCCAGGTTAATCATCATCCGCTCCTCGACCGGCTTGGCAATCACCTTGCTGGTCTTCTTGTAGATGATATGGGGGTCGTTGATGTGCTTACCCCCGTTTAAGACCAGCCCCATCAGCCGGAGAATCTCCGGCATGCTGGCCGTCTTCACGATGATCATGGTAAATTTCCCGTCATCCAGGGCGGCGTCGGGCACAATCTGCTCGAAGCCCCCGATGGAATTGGTCAACGCCAAGAGGAACATGGACGCCTTCCCGCGGAAATGACCGCCATCATAGGTCAAGTCCATGTCGATCGGTTTGATGCGTGGTAACAGCTCGGCCCCCTTCAACAGGTAGGCCAAGTAGCCGAAGATGGACTTCAGGTTGGACGGCACGTCATAGGTGAGTTCCGTCAACAACCCGCCACCGGCGATGTTAATGAAATACGAATCGCCAGCTTTACCAATATCCATCTTAATGGTTTGGTCCTTCAAGACCACCTTCGCTGCCGCCAACGGATCTTCGCGCGGGATGTGTAACGCCCGGGCATAATCATTCGTGGTACCGGCAGGAATAATGGCCATTTTAGGACGATGTGGTAATCCAGCAATCCCGTTTACAACTTGATTGATCGTCCCATCGCCCCCGGCAGCCACGATCAGCTCGAAGCCAGCCTTGGCTACCCGAGTCGCTTCGTTTTGAGCCGAATTAGGGTCGGCTGTGGTCGCAAAGGCACTCGTCTCGTACCCCGCTTGTTCAAACACCGCTAGAATGTCAATCAGGTCTTTCTTCAGGGCTTCACGACCTGAAGTTGGATTATAAATGACCCGTGCCCGTTTACGCATGATGTGCCTCCATTGCTCTCTATTGCTGTAATGCCGTCATTAACAACTTGTTAACGACTTGTGGGTTTGCTTGCCCGTGCGTTTGCTTCATAATCTGCCCCACCAGGAACCCAACAGCCCGTTTCTTCCCGTTGTTAAAGTCCTCAATGGATTGTGGGTTGGCCTGCAAGACATCGTCAATGATGGGTTGCAATTTGGCAGGATCGGACAGTTGAACCAAGCCGTTCTTCTCGACAAAGGCCTTGGGTTCCTCACCCTTGGTAATCGCCTTGAAGACCTTCTTAGCCATCTTGCTGGAGATCGTGCCATCGGAAATCAAGTTGATCATCCCGGCTAAGTTAGCGGGAGTCAGCTTCGTGGCTTGTAAATCAACGTGGTTATCGTTCAGGTAGGCGTTCACGTCCCCTTGCAGGTAGTTGGCCGCCATCTTCGGATCAGCCTTTAAGGCCACCGTAGCGTCGAAGAAGTCAGACATTTCCTTAGTCTGCGTGATGACCATGGCGTCATAATCCGTCAACCCAAGTTCATTGACATAACGTTCACGCCGCTTGGTTGGCATCTCTGGCATGGCATCGCCCAGTTCCTTGATCCAGTCATCGCTGATGTTCAAGGCAGGCAGGTCTGGTTCTGGGAAGTACCGGTAGTCATCGGCCCCGGCCTTGACCCGCATCAGGATCGTTTCGCCGGTCTTTTCGTCGAACCGCCGCGTTTCCTGTTGGACGGATCCGCCGGACATCAAGACCTGTTGTTGCCGCTTTTCTTCGTACTCCAACCCGCGTTGCACGTAGTTAAAGGAGTTCAAGTTCTTCAGCTCGGTCTTGGTCCCAAACTTCGCTTGGCCTACGGGACGCACGGAAATGTTGACGTCGACCCGCATGGACCCTTCTTCCATCTTCACGTCGGAAATCCCAGTGAATTGAATCCGTTGCCGCAGGGCTTCCAGGTAAGCATAGGCTTCGGCTGGAGAGGCAATGTCTGGCTTGGACACAATTTCAATCAGCGGGGTCCCCTGCCGGTTCAAATCGACGTAGGAGTAGTCGCGTTCGTGGGTGTTCTTCCCGGCATCTTCTTCGATGTGCATCTCGGAGATCCCGATCTTCTTCTTCACGCCATCGACATCGATTTCAACCCAGCCGTCATGGCCGATTGGCTTGTCGGATTGCGTAATCTGGTAGGCCTTCGGGTTATCGGGATAGAAGTAGTTCTTCCGGTCGAAATGCGTGTGTTGTTCAACCGTGGCGTGTAAGGCCAAGGCCGCGATGATACCGTCCGCCACAACACCCTTGTTGGTCGTTGGCAGGACCCCAGGGTACCCCCAATCGATCACATTGGTGTTGGCGTTAGGATCGGCCCCGTAAGCCACGGGGGATGGGCTAAAGATCTTTGAATTGGTCTTTAACTCGATGTGGACTTCTAGTCCAATAGTCGTTTCAAAGTTCATTAGTTTTGACCTCCTAACGTTGGGACTTGTAAATGAAAGTCAGTGTTTTGTTCGAAGACGTAGCCCGCCTTGTACAGCGTGCTTTCGTCAAACGGCCGCCCGATCAGTTGCATCCCAACTGGCAAGTTGTTGCTGAAGCCGGCTGGTAAGGACAGACCTGGTAGCCCCGCTAAGTTCACGGGAATCGTTAGGATATCGTTCATGTACATGGTGATGGGGTCCTTGATTTCGGCCCCTAAATCAAAGGCTGGCGTTGGTGCAACCGGCCCCATGATGAAGTCGTGGTCTTTCAGAACGGCCTTAAAGTCGTTGATGATGACCGTCCGGACCTTGGCCGCCTTCAGGAAGTAGGCGTCATAGAATCCGGCCGACAGGGAGAAGGTCCCCAGCATGATCCGGCGCTTAACTTCGTCGCCAAAGCCTTCAGAACGGGACTTCACGTAGACGTCTTCCAGGTTCTGAACGTCCTTGGCCCGGTAGCCGTAACGAATCCCATCGAACCGTTGTAAGTTGGATGAGGCTTCGGATGAGGCGATGATGTAGTAAGCGGCGACCCCATATTTGTTGTGTGGGAGAGAAACTTCGTCGACCGTGGCCCCCAGCTTGCGGTAGGTATCCGCAGCAGCCAGAATAGCGGCCTTCACATCTTCATCGACCCCTTCGGCCAGGAATTCCTTCGGTAACCCGATCCGCAGGCCCTTAACGCTGGCGGCATCGTTTAAGTCGCTGGCGAAGTTAGGGACAGCCTGCGTGGAACTGGTCAGGTCGTGATCGTCATGCCCGGCAATGGCACTCAAGATGGTGGCGTTATCCTTCACGCCACGCGTCAACGGGCCAATTTGGTCCAGACTGGACCCAAAGGCAATCAGGCCCCACCGGGAAACACGACCGTACGTCGGCTTCATGCCGACCACGCCGTTAAAGGATGCCGGTTGACGAATAGATCCCCCGGTATCGGTTCCCAAGGCTGCGACGACTTGCCCGGAAGCAACGGCCGCAGCGGAACCACCCGAAGACCCACCAGGAACCTTGGTCTGATCCCAAGCGTTCTTGGTTTGCTTGAAGGCTGACGTTTCGGTCGACCCACCCATGGCGAATTCGTCCAGGTTGGTCTTCCCGACCGTCACCATTTGGGCATCGGCGAGCTTAGTCGTGGCCGTGGCGTCGTAGACGGGCTTGAAGTTTTCGAGAATCTTCGAAGCTGCCGTCGTGGTAAGGCCCTTGGTGACGATGTTATCCTTAATGGCCACGGGAATCCCGGCCAATGGTTGGTCGGCGTTAATCCCAGCGGCGTCAATCTTCGCCGCTTGGTCCAAAGCCGCGTCTTCGTTCAGTGCCAAGAAGGCGTCAATCTTCGGGTCGGTGGCCTTGATGTTGTCGAAGGTGGCTTGGGTCAGTTCCTTAGAGCTGAACTTCTTGGCCACCAAATCGGCGTGGAGACTGGCCAGATCTTGCTTGAAATAGTTCATCTGTTAGTTATCCTCGCTTTCATCAATGATGGCTGGTACCTTCACGAAGCCACGAGCGGCATCCGGTGCATTCTTAAGGAGCGCTTGACTCTGTCCCCAATTGTCGGCGACATCTTCGCGCATTACGTTTAATTGATCAGAAACACTGCTTGTTGCTTCAACGCCGTCAGTATCAACGTCGCTAAGCGTTTCAAAAAGGCCAATGATGTCATCCAATTGGGGCGTAAAAGCATCCAACTGAGCATCCGTAAATTCAAGTTTTGCTAAGCTAGCAACGTGTTGAACTTGGTCTCGATTAATTCGATTAGCCATCAATATCCCTCTTTCTAATTTATCCGCATTCACCGTCTATCTTCCACATTCCGGAAGATAAACACACAATAACATTCTACCATATATCCGCGAACCGCCAAAGATTCTGACGGGAAAATGCTGGCTTTTTTCATGATACCGGTTGACTTGAATTTTAAGTAAGGGTCTTCATCATTAACTTGGCCCGGTTTAGCCCGCCCACGCTTAATTTTCTGGTGATTTCAAAAGCGGGGCTGACCACTGAAAGCCCATGATACCAGTTAAAGAGGGACGTGACAACTCATTTCACCGCGGATCACGTCACCCGGTGGACAAAAAGGTTGTGGGCCCCTGTATCCTTGACGACACAAACACCCACAACCTCACCAAACCTATTGTTTAAATTTTAGTAGCTATTAAAGACGTGACTGGTAAACTTCTTCGATCCGGTCGAACGGGACAGGAAGCTTTGCACCCCATCTGTCGAGGAAACCGTAATATCAATCGGTACCCCGGACGGCAGATACTTTTGCGCCGCCGTTTGCAGGTACTGCGTAAAGCTGATGATTTCCGTTTGACTGTAGAACTGAATCGTGATGTTCACGTGCATGCCTTGAAGATTCTTGCCGTTGTAACGCGCTTGTGCGGTCACGCCACTCAGGTTCGGGAAGAAGTTCTCAACCTGCGTCTTGAAGTTCGTGAAGGAACTCTCGTCATTACTGTTCGGACTGCTGGACCCACTCTCAATTGGGAAGACGTAATTCTTGTCGCCCAGTGGCGTCCACGTCTTAATGCTCGTGGCACCGGCTTTATTGTTGGAATAAGCCAGGAAGGTCCCGCCGACCAGGCTATCATTGGAAGCCTGGCGGTAAACGGCAATCACGATTGGCACGTTCTTCAACGCGGACTTCTTGCGGAGACGTTGTAAGACCGTGTTGGCCGCCTTCTTGGCGTAGGCCTCGCCGGTAGCCTTGTCGATCTTCGTCTCGTACGTGGCCCCGTACTGGGTCTTCTTGTAGTAGTCCACAGAGTTGACCGCAATCCCAATCGTCACGCCACCCAGCGATAACTTATTATCCTTCTGGGTCATGTAGTCCTGTTCTTCCAGTGCCTGGATGTAAACGGGATTCCGCTTAGTGGGCGACGTTGAGCCGTTGCTGGTGGGGTTCAACCCATCCGGATTGGACTTGGACTTGCGATCCAGCCAATTCTGAACGGTGGAACTACTCAGGTACTGCCCTTCTTGGAAGACGTACTTCTTGGTCGAGAAGACCTTCTTGGACACACTCAACATACCGTTTTCAAAGCTCTTCAAGTTGTAGGTGTTCCCGGAGTCCTGACTGTTCGTGACCCCCCGCGACTTACTGGTCTGATAGTGGCCACTCTTAATGACCCCTTCGTAGTCCCCATCCGTCGACTGTCCCGTCAATTGGGTGCCCCCAGATTTATTGCTTCCGGAACCGGAAGACATGCTGGAACTACTTAAATTACCACACGCAGCCAGAAATAATGGTACCGCGGCCAACGCGATAAAAGTTCGTAACCGTTTCACGACTTGTTTCCTCCTAAAGGTCATCATTTGTTGTCATTCATTGCCGCCGCCAGCTGAGCTTCGTTCCACACGGGAACGTTTAGGCTCTGTGCCTTGGTGAGTTTGCTACCGGCCGCTTCCCCAGCGATGAGTAAATCCGTCTTCTTGGAAACGGACCCGGTGACCGTGGCGCCGTGTTGCTCCAACCAGGCCGTGGCTTCGGGGCGCGTGAGCTCCTGGAGCTTCCCGGTCAACACGATGCGTTGGCCCGCGAATTGTCCCTCGGGGTCAACGGGTGTGGCTGGGCCACTGGTATAGGTCAGGTTAACGCCAAGGTCGGCGAGCTCCTGGACCAGGTCACGGACCTGATCACTGCTAAAGTACGTGACCACACTATCGGCAATGATGCCGCCAATGGTATCAATCGCCGCGATGGTCTCACTATCGGCAGCCATCAAGCTATCGAGATCACCGAATTCGGCGGCAATCGACCGGGCCGCCTTGGCGCCCACGTGCCGAATGCCTAAGCCAAATAGCAAACGTTCTAATGAATTATTGCGACTATTATCGATTGCTGTCAAGAGGTTTTGGGCTGACTTCTCCCCAAATTTATCTAAAGTTAATAATTGATCGGCAGTCAGGCGATACAAACTCGCCACGTTGGTGACCAGTTTGCGGTCGAAAAGCTGCGCCACAATCTGTGGGCCCAGGCCGGCAATGTTCATCGCGTTGCGGGAGGCAAAGTGGTTCATCCCCTCGGCCAGCTGTGCCGGACAATTAGGGTTGATACACCGCAAGGCAACTTCCTCATCCAAATGAACCAGTTCGGCGCCACACGACGGGCACTTGGTGGGAATCGGATAGGCCTTGGCGTCGGCCGGTCGTTTATCGGCGACGTACTGAGAAATTTCAGGGATGATGTCGCCCGCCTTGTGCAGGAGCACCGTATCCCCTAAGCGAATATCCTTGGCTTCCAGGTAGTCCGGGTTGTGTAGCGACGCCCGCGCCACGGTACTTCCCGCCAGTGCGACGGGTTCCATGACGGCGGTCGGCGTGACGATACCGGTTCGGCCCACCGTCCATTCGATATCGAGGACCTTCGTTTGGACCTCTTCGGGGGGGAACTTGTAGGCAATCGCCCACCGCGGCACCTTAACCGTGGCCCCCAACGACCGCTGAAGTGGCAACGGATTGGCCTTGATGACGATCCCGTCTATCCCATAAGGTAAATCGGACCGTTTGGCCTGATACTGATCGATGTACGCCCCCACCTCGGCCATGTTGTGGGCGACTTGGTAGGTCGGATTGGTCGTGAAACCCAGTTCGGCCAACTCATCGAGTAGCCCGCTCTGTGTCCGCGTATTCAGCGGTTCGTAATCGGCAATGTTGTACATGAACGTGGCCAATTGCCGTTCCGCCGTAACCTGAACGTCCAACTGCCGCAGGGAGCCGGCCGCCGCGTTTCGCGGATTGGCAAACGGCGCCTTGCCGGCGGCTTCCCGGCGTTCGTTCAACGCCAGAAAGGCGGCCTTGGGCATGTAGCATTCCCCGCGCACGTCGATTGTCAGTGGACGACTCAGCGTTTGCGGAATGGACTTAATCGTCTTCAGGTTGGCCGTGATATCTTCGCCAATCTGCCCGTTACCCCGTGTGGAGCCCTGAACAAACTCACCGTTCTCGTACCGCAGTGAAATGGCTAGTCCGTCGATTTTTAGCTCACAGTTATAGTCAAAGTCTTCAGCCACGTTGGCCCGCAGACGCTCGTCGAATTCACCAAGTTCCTCGAGCGAAAAGACATCGCCCAGCGACAACATCGGAATCTCGTGGGTAACCTTCGGCAGGTCGCCGCGAGTGGTTCCCCCCACGCGTTGGGTTGGTGAGTCCGGCGTGACGATTGCCGGAAAGGCCGTTTCTAAGGCGACCAATCGGGCATACACGCGATCGTAAACGTCATCCTCAACGGTCGGGGTATCGGCATCGTAATAGGCTTTCCCCCACTTAATCAGCTGGGGGCGTAATTCGGCTGCTTCCTCGGCAGCCTGTGATTCAGTTAAAGTATTAATGGGCTTATCCGTCATGTTATCCTCCCACGTTAACTCAATTAGTCAACCCGCTTGATGGGCGCAAAGGCGGCCAATAACCGCTTGACACCCTGTTCTGGAAAGGCAATATCGAGTTCCGCGTCTTCGCCAGTCCCACTGACCTTGACCACGGTTCCGATGCCCCACTTCTTATGACTGGCCTTGTCGCCAATGTTCCACGCCACCTTACCAGCACCGGTCCCGGTGGGTTCGGTGATTCGGCCGGTCTTACCGTGGTACGGTTGTGCCACGGCGCTAGCGGTCCGTCGGGCAAATGGCACGTCCCGGCGACTCGGCGTCAATCCGGCCTTGCTTTCGCTATAATCCAGATGTAGCAATTCCGGTGCAATCTCGGTAATGAACCGCGACTCTGGGTTGTTCTGCCGCCGACCGTAGAGCATCCGCGAATAAGCGTTAGTTAGGTACAGCTTCTGTTGGGCCCGCGTGATGCCAACGTAGGCGAGACGCCGTTCTTCTTCCAGTTGGTCGTCTTCGAGGAGTGCCCGTGATAGTGGGAAGATCCCCTCTTCCAGACCCATCAAGAAAATAACGGGGAATTCCAGCCCCTTAGCGGCATGGAGCGTCATCAACGTGACTTCCGCCGGTTCTTCGTCGACGTCGTCTTGAGCCGAGACTAAGGCTAAATCAGCCAAGAATTCTACCAAGCGGTCGTCATTTTCATCGTGATCCTCGTTGTCCCAGCCGTCATCGAACTTTTGCGTGACGGACAGAAATTCTTCAATGTTTTCAATTCGCGTTTCGGCTTCCAGCGACTTGGACGCCTTCAGCGCTGCCATGTAGCCGGTCTGATCCAGCAATTGACTGGTGATATCCGAGACGCTCGCCGTTGCGGCTTGGTCCTGAACCGCCTTGATGGTCAAACCAAACTTCTCCATCGCATTGCGGATACGGGCGCCCAAATTAGTGGCGAGGCTGATATTTTGCGTCGCTTCCAGCTCGCTCCAGCCGTTGAAATCGGCAAAGTCCCGCAGCTTCGTTAAACTCGTCGCGCCAATCCCGCGCTTGGGCTCGTTGATAATCCGTTCCAGACTCATGGAATCGGCCGGGTTGGCGATCAGTGTCAGGTAGGCCAAAACATCACGGATTTCCTTACGGTCGTAGAACTTGTGACCCCCGACCATGGTGTAAGGAATGTTGGCCTTAACCAGTGTTTCTTCAATCACCCGCGACTGGGCGTTGGTCCGGTACAGGATGGCAAAATCGCCGTAATCGTGGTGATTCTTCTCTCGTTCTTCTTGAATCTTAGCGACCACGTAATGGGCCTCGTCATTTTCATTTTGTCCGCGATAATAGGAGATGGGTTCGCCCTCCGGATTCTCCGTCCAGAGGTCCTTTTTCTTCCGGTTAACGTTGCGTTGAATCACGTCGTTGGCGGCCTTCAAGATGGTCTTGGTAGACCGGTAGTTCTGTTCCAGCAACGTCACGTGAGCGTCCGGGTAGTCGTGCTCAAAGTTCAGGATGTTTTCCATATTGGCACCCCGCCACCCGTAGATACTCTGGTCACCATCCCCGACGACGCAGAGATTGTGGTACTTCTTCGCCAACATGTTGACCAGCATGTACTGGGCGTCGTTGGTATCCTGATATTCATCGACGTGGATGTATTGGAACTTGTCCTGATAGTGCGCCAGGACCTCTTGATTGTCCTTAAATAACTTGATGGTCAGCATGATCAGGTCGTCGAAATCCATGGCCTGGTTCGCCTGTAACTGCCGTTGGTAGCTCTCATACACGTCGGCCACGGTTGTCTCGAACGGATTGCCCGCCGCCTCACGCATCATGGCTGGTGTCTGCAGGGCGTTCTTAGCGTTAGAAATGGCTCCCAGCACCGAACGCGGATCAAACTTCTTCACGTCAAGGTTCTGTTCCTGCAAGACGCGCTTAATCAGCGTCCGTTGTTCTCCGGTATCCGCGATCGTAAAGGCCCGGTTGTAGCCTAATTTGTCGGCATCTCGCCGTAAGACCCGCACACACAGCGCATGGAACGTTGATACCCATACGTCATTGCCGTCCGGTCCCAACAGTTTGGCGACCCGTTCGCGCATTTCCTTAGCGGCCTTATTCGTAAAAGTAATCGCCAAAATCCGCCAAGGCATCACGTTATTGTGCTCAATCAGGTAGGCCACACGGTGCGTTAAGACCCGCGTCTTCCCACTACCGGCACCCGCCAATACCAGGAGAGGCCCCTCCGTTTGAAGGACCGCCTCCGTTTGTTTATCATTCATGCCAGTTAACAATTCTTCTCCTGCCACCGTGAACACAATCCTCTCTGTAGTTAGTCCTGACTATTATAGCAAAATTCCGAGGGTAACGACACCGCTAGCACCCAAATGGCCCTCAGCGATTTCGCTGGTCAACGCACGATTAACTTGGCCGCGCTGACCGTTTATTTCTTGAATCGACCTTCTCCGTCGCCTTGCCAACAGCACAAGGTCTGTCGTCGATTACGTACACATGTTCCCCTTTTCTAATCCTTCCCCATTTTAGCAAAAGTTCGCCGTAGCGCCTACCCTTTTGACCGACTTTTCAAAAACTCTTATGATGTGCCTTATGATATGGCTACCAAGTAGTTATCTGCCGGTCTTTCGCCAAAACCACAAAACTGCATTGCCCCGAACACTTTCTTCCGGAACAATGCAGTCGCTGATGTTTAATTTAAGTTAGTCATCCGTCGTCGACCGCGCCGGATCGTCCGGAGTAGCCGCCGCGTCGGACCAGATGTTGGTATCATCGAGTTGATCGAGGATGGGCTTGATGCTGTCGCCCTGAACGGCGATGTGACCCATCAGATCATCGTCTTCTTGATGCTTCAGGTGGTAGAACGTGAAGTGCCAGTTGGCCTTCAACTGCCACTGTGTCCGCATCGCCGGCAACTGTGCCTTGGTAAAGGCTGCAGTGACCGCTGGCGTGAGGATGTGCGCTGAGGCCAACGGCAAGCCGGCAATGGCCCGCAAATGCTGGTCGAATTCCGTGACGTTAGCGGCGGCTTCGAAGACGTAGCCCGTTTCGCTCGGTGCCGGCACAATCTTCTTGACGTAGATGGCCCCACTACTCGTCAGGTAGAAGGAGACCTCGAAGACACCGACGTAGTTGACGTGCTTGGTCACCTCGGTGGCAATGCGTTGAATTTCTCCAGCCACCGCATCGTCGACCTGTGCGGGAACCCACGTCCGGATTGGCCGGTCATCCACCGACTGTGTTTCCGTAATGGGAAAGGCTTGCCCGTTGCCGTCCTGATCCCGCGCAACGATAATTGAGTATTCGCGATCATAGGCAATCTGGGATTCCAGGATATAGGTACCCCAGTCCAAAAGTCCGGCCGCCTTGGCGATGTCCGTTTGGGTCTTAATCACGAGTTCTCTGCCCCGCGACCATTCCTTCTGAATAGGCTTCAAGACACACGGGTAGCCAATCGCGTTGATGGATTGGTAGACGTCATCGAGATTAATGATGGTGGCGTAAGGCGCGATGTTGACGTTCAATTGTTCAAAGAACGCCCGCTCCAATAGCCGGTCCTGCATCATTTCGAGCATATCCGAACCCTGGGGAATCCGCGTGTATTGCGCCAAGAACTTCACAACCTACGTGCTGACTTGATCGGAATCGTAGACGATGGCCGCGCAGCTTTCCGCGAAATGCTGCAATTTATCGCTATCCTTATTACTGCCGATCGCTTTAAAGTCCGCTAATTGTAATGCTTCACTGGTTTCATCGGCACCGTACGCACCGACCCGTAAACCCATCTTCCGGGCGGTCGTGACCAGCATTGCCGCGTTGGCACTGCTCCCGATCACGCCAATCGTATCTCCAGGATATAAGACTGTGTTCGCCAATTTGCTCCCTACTTTCTAACTCAGATTTAAATGATTCTAGGCACTGGTTTATCCCCTACACGCTTTATTTTAAAGTTTGCGCCGTGAATAAACAAGCCAGGTGTTTAGTTAATCTTTTGCAAATATAACTGTGTTATCCTCAAAGGCGGCGATGCTGGCCAACGCTTCCAGTTGGATGCCGGCATCTTCCACCATTTGATGGCCCTTTTGGAACCGTTTCTCAATCACCACACCGACTCCAGCCACTTCAATCTGGGCGGTTCTGGCAATGTCTAGCAGGCCCTGAACCGCCTGCCCATTAGCGAGAAAGTCGTCGATGATGAGCACCCGGTCTTCGGGGCTTAAGAAGCGACGGTCAATCGAGATATCGTTGTTGACCTGCTTGGTGTACGAGTAGACCTTCGCCGTGTAGAGATGGTCCGTCAGCGTCAGGCTCTTGTGCTTCCGAGCAAAGATGACCGGCACGTTGAGGTGCAGTCCGGTAAAGACCGCGGGGGCAATCCCCGAAGACTCGACCGTTAAGATTTTAGTGATGCCGGCATCGGCAAAGCGCCGCGCAAATTCGGCACCCAACTGATCCATTAATTGCGGATCAACTTGGTGATTTAAAAAGTTATCGACCTTCAAGACGTTTCCCGGTAAAACCGTTCCGTCTTGGCGAATGCGGTCCTCTAAAAGTTTCATGACAACGCGGCCTCCATTTATTTAGTGCACCCCGACTGGGCCAAACGGGCGATTTACTCGCTGTCCCATTCAAGGCTACACGTTAATTACTTTTATTCTACCTGATTGAACCTTAAAATAACAACGCCCCGCGCCGACATTTACCAAGGCTTAACCAATCCATAACCCCAGCAATTCCGCTAAGACCATGGTCAACGCCAAAATGGCGAGATTTCTCACGGCCAAAATAAAAGTCTGCTTTTTGACCTGAATCCGGAAAAAAGCGGCCACATTCTTGTAGATTAGTGGGATACTGATTAGGGACAACAACGACCAGACGGGCAAATCACCCAGCACGACGCTGGCAATCAACGCCAGATACCCGACAATGTAAAAGCTGGCAAAGAGCCATAGGGCACGTTGTTTACCCAGATAATAGACAATTGTCTTACGATTCAGGTCTAGGTCTTCCTGGGCGTCGCAGATGTTGTTGGCCAGCAACAACGCCGCAATTGCCATCACCGCAATCCCCGAGGCCAACAGGACGCGGAGGCTGAGCATCCCCGTGAACTGCCCCGTCTGATAGAGGTTCAGGTAGACGGTAATCAGCATGATCAGGTAGCCCATCGTAAAGCCGGCAAAGAACTCTCCGGTTGGCGTCCCCGACAACGGCCGCGGACCGCCGGCGTACAGGTAGCCGACTAGAAAGCACAGCACCCCCATTACCAGTAGCGGCCAGCCGGTGACCCAGACCAGATACAGGCCAATCAGCCCCGCCACCACGGCGAAGCTTGCCATCAGCGCAAAGACGCGGTGAATCTTCAGGTGCTGCACGCCAATAATATTGGTTTTCTTCTTCCACTCCGCCGCCTGATTGCCGGCCTTGGTGTAGTCCTGATAGTTATCGTTGATGTCCACGGCCATGTTAAACAGCAACATAGCGATAAAGAACAGCGCCGTGACCGACCAATTCAGTTGATGAAAGTTCGCCTGAACAAAGATGAGACCTAACAGAAACGGCCACACCGACGCGATTTTCGCCTTAATTTCCACTAATTCCAAAAAGATATTGAGCGTCAAGTTAATCCCCCCGAAAATGAATTCTAGCTTTAGGATAACCTTTATTTGACAACGTTTCCACATGTCGGTAAGATAAATTTTAACGTACATATAGTGAGGTGCAGTATGGATCGACAACTTTGGCGGCAATTTCCCCAGGTGGAACCGCAACTCGTCGCGCTACAAGATTACTTGTTAGCCGCGGTCCAGTTAGATAACCAACCCATCCACAGTAAAATATTAGCTTTATTAAACGCCGGCGGTAAGCTCCTGCGCCCCGGTTACTTTTATTTATTCGCCGCATTTGGCGATCGGGCCACCCCGGACCAGCTACAGGCCGGGGCCGCCGCGTTGGAGATTCTCCACGTGGGTACGCTGATTCACGACGACGTCATTGATGAGTCCCCGACCCGCCGCGGCGTACGGACCATTCAGATGAAATACGGCCAACGCAACGCCATTTACGCCGGTGACTTCATGTTCACGGCCTACTTTAACCAAGTCTTGAAGTCCACTGCTGAGCGTGATCTGATTCAGAACCACATCGACGCCATGCACCGCATCTTACAGGGTGAACTAAGCCAAATGGCGCTAAACTACCAAGAAGACGTCAGCATTGACGCCTACCTCAAGGAAATTGCGGGCAAGACGGCCGAACTCTTCGCGTTGAGTTGCTATCAGGGCGCCCGGCTGGCGGCGGCCCCGGAAACCGTCGTCGCCAAGGCCCGAGAGATTGGGCTCGCCATCGGCAGTGCCTATCAGATCTTGGACGATATCTTGGATTACGCTGGTGATCCCAAGAAGACCCGCAAGCCGGTGCTAGAGGATCTGCGTTCTGGTGTGTACTCCCTGCCCCTCATTCTGGCTATTCCACAGGCGCCACATGAGTTCCACCACCTGCTGAAGAAGAAACAGGCGATGACGGGCACCGATATTGCGGCGGTTCAGAGCTTGGTCGCCCAGCACCACGGTGTCGCCAAGGCCCGCCAACTCGCCGGTCAACTCACGGATCAAGCGCTCGACGCCATCGCCGCGCTTCCGGCCGGTCAAAATCGAACCGACCTCGCAACGCTCACGGCCATGCTGCTGCGCCGCGACCATTAGCTCGTACCGTTCACTATACAGGAGTGGCCCGAAGAAGTCGCGATTCAACGTCGACAATCGTATCGAACCCTGCAATGACCAAACACGTGGACATTTTGGGTTAACAAACGTCACGGGCCACCATGTTTCATGTTATCCCATTAAACGTCAGCCATCGCCATCACCGGTCGATGGCTTTTTTGACGCCGCTATGCCCAGTCAATCGACCAATTCATCACCGGATAATTCCGCAAATAAACTACTTAATGGCTAGATACGATCGCAGACCCCTTCCCTTGCCATTCAACGGGTCATTCCGTATCATGACAGTTGAGCCCAGCACTTAATCAAAAAATGTCCGCTTTCAACACATCGATGAGGCAAGCACCACTAACCAATCTACAAGATCGTACCCAACCATCCAGTACCAGTATCAAGCAGTCTACCAGCATGAAAACACATTCTTTCTGCACCACCAGATACAGGCACACACGACACCTGCCCTGAGCACACCCAACCTTGGGGCCAAACGCTGGACTCGATCCACGTTTTACCGCAACAGAAAAACCTCTGACCAACCCAATCAGAGGTTTTTTTAAACAATTATGCCGAACGTATGTTCAATAGGTGTTTCTTTACCGGCCGCGATCCAAGTTGTACAGCGATTGAAAACGCGGATTATCACGGTACAGCTCGGCCGGCGTGCCCTGCATATCAAAGTGACCGTCCTCAATGAACCGTACTTGATCGACATGATTAATCCCAGCCAAGTGGTGGGTTACCCAGATAATCGTCTTATCGTGTAACACGTCAAAGACCGTATCCAGCAGGTGCTGCTCGGTAATCGGGTCGAGGCTGACCGTGGGCTCGTCTAGGATGATGATCGGCGCGTCCTGCAGGAGAATCCGGGCCAGCGATAACCGCTGCCGTTCGCCGCCGGAGAAGCGGCTCCCCGCCTCCTGAACCTGCGTCTGATAGCCTGCCGGTAACCGCGTAATCAGGTCGTCCAGTTCGACGGCCTTTACCGCGGCCATGACTTCCTCGTCCGTGGCGTTTAGATTTCCCAGCCGGACGTTGTTCATGACCGTCGTATTAAACAGATACGGTTGCTGGTCCAGCACACCAAACAGCGTGGCGCGTTGCTCCTGTAAGCGTGAGATAGACTCGCCGTTCAGGGTAATCTGCCCACTGGTCGGCGTCTCATCGCCCAAGATGAGTTTCAACAGCGTACTCTTCCCAGTGCCGCTGGGGCCAAGTAGCGCCAGCTTTTCGCCGGGATGAAGTGTTAACGAAAGATCGTCGATGACCTCCCGCTTGGCCCCCGGATAGGTAAACTTCACGTGGTCCAGCTTCAATTCGTCCAGCGCGCCAATGGTGGTTTGGGCGACCTGTTCCGGCTCGTGTTCGTCCAGGGCATTCACCCGTTGAATGGAGTTCTGATAGACCGGCCACTCGCTGACCCCCTGGCTCATATCGGCGAAGGGTTCGACCGTAGGGAAGAGTGCCAGACCAAATGCAGCGACCCAGTTGGCCTCAGCCTGGTTGTGGGTGAACATGACACCCGCCCACCAGACTAGAAGAATGACCGCGGCCCCGAAGATAAATTGAATGGCAAAGTTCCGCCACCACTGAAAATGATGGTCCGAACGCCGTAACGCCGCGATCTGGTCGATGGGCGCGTCCTGCTGGGCCAAGAAGTCCTGCCGGCGCCCGGAGATTAACCAATCTCCCAAGCCTAAAACGGCGTCGGTTAGCTGCGTGTAGAAGGTCCGTTGAACCTGCCGAGCTTGGAATTCGCGCCGCCCGTTGACCGTCACGGACAATAGCGGCATCAGAACTACGATGACACCCAGCAGAACCAGCATGAGTAGCCCGAAGGCCCAGTTAAAGTAGCCAATGCCGATCACCACAAACAGGTAGAGTAACCAGCCAATGACCAGCGGAAAGACCGTTCGTAGATAGAGGTTTTCGATGTGGTCGATATCCTCGGCTAAGATGCTGAGAACATCCCCCGTCTGGTGCGTCTGGCGAATCGCCACCGCCTGCTTCTCGACGGCCTCGTACAGTCGCTTCCGAAAGTCCGAGACAATCCGTAAGACCCAGTTGTGGCTGGTCAGACGTTCCGCATAGCGAAAGGCTGGCCGCCCAATCCCGAAGGCCCGTGCCAATACGATGGGCACGTAGATCATCAGAATGTTGTAGGGATGCGTGGCCGCCCGACTAATCAGGTAACCGGAGTTAAACATCAGCGCCCCGCCACAGAAGAACGTCATGAATCCCAGAAACAGGACCAGTGCCAGTAGTTTCTTGTAGCGACGCAAATACGGCATGACCCAATGATCGTGCTTAAATGTTGCGAAGAATCCCTTCATTTGACCGTCGCTCCTTCCATTTCAGACCGTAACCGAACGTAAGCGCCGCCCTGTTGTTGAAGTTCGGCGGGCGTCCCCTGTTGGACAATCTCGCCGTGATCCATCACCAGAATGTAGTCCATCTCGTTCATCCAGTGTAACCGGTGTGTCGCAAAGAAGACCAGATGGTGGTCAAAGACCGGTAGCATCGTCTGCTTCAGCTCTACTTCGGTCTCGATGTCCAGATGCGCCGTGGGTTCATCGAATAAGAGAATCCGCCGCGAGTCATCCAGGAAGGCCCGCGCCAGCGCAATTCGTTGGGCCTGACCACCACTGACACCACGGGCCCCCTCGCCAATCGGCGTCTGCAGGCCATCCGGTAGCGTGGCAATCCAGTCGGTTAAGCCCGCCTTGGCCGCGGCGGCCGTAACCGCCTCGTCGCTAGCCGTGGGGGCGTAGAAGGCCAAGTTATCGCGTAGACTCGCGTGGAACAGGTATGGCGCCTGAGGAATGTAGACGAAGCTCCGCTGCCAAGCCCGCTGGTCCAGATGGGGCACGGCGGTATCCCGCACCATGATCTGACCGGTGTCGGGGCTCAGAAAGCCCCCTAGCGTGTTAATCAGCGTGGACTTCCCGGAACCCGAGGCCCCGATGATGCCCACCTTCTGAAAGCCCTGAACGGTGAAGTTGATGTCCTTTAACGTGGGCTTCTGCGCGTCACCATAGCTCACGTTGACGTGTTCCAGCTTAATTGCGTCGTGATCCTGCCAGACTGGGTCACGCATCTCGAGCAGATCCCGGTCGCTTGGTGTCGGCCGTTGTAAGATGTCCAGCACCGCCGTTAAGGCGTTCTTCCCGTTCAGCGTGGCGTGGTAGTCGTTGGCAAAGTTACGAATCGGCGCAAAATAATCCGGTGCCAGCGTCAGGATAATCAGCGCCGGTAACAGCTGAATCGTATTGTCCATCAACCCGAAGCCCAGGAAGACGGCGATAATCGCGATCGACAAGGTGGTGAAGAAGTCCAGCGCAAAGGTTGAGGTCATGGCAATCGTTAGCGTCGACATGGTCTTCTTGCGGTAGTCTTCACTCACCTGGTAGACATTGTTGGCGTAGGTCTTGTTCAATCCCAGCTGCTTCAACGTTGGCAGCCCCCGCAGTGTGTCCACGAAGTGATTGGACAACCGCTGATAGCCGGCGTACTGCCGATCGGCTTTGGCTTGGGCGGCCAGGCCCAGAATAATCATGAAGAAGATAATCAACGGATAGATGGCCAGGAGAAACAGGGCCTCCTTCCACTGAATCAGGGCTATGTAAATCAGGACAATCCACGGCGTCAGCGACAGGTCCAAGACCTTGCCGATGATTAGCATCAGATACGTCTGAATCTTATCGATCCCTTCCAGTCCCATGGTGACCACGTTCCCGGTCCCCTTCTGAGCGACGACGCTGGGCCCGAGGTCAAAGAGCTTGGCCATGAATTGCTTCCGTAGCGTCTTGGTCGTGGTCTCCACGAACGGATACAGGAGCCAGTTCTTCGATAAGGTCAGGAGATGCCGCGCCAGAAAGGTCACCGCAAATAAGGCCAGTGGCACGACGATCGTCCGCACTGATTTCAGCTGCCACAAGTTAACGATCGCAACCGATAGGTACTTCGCCTGAAAGATAATCATAAAGGCTTGGATAAACGTCAAGACCGCCATGATTGCCGCGGCCGGCTTGACGCCAGGAAATTTAAACACACGTTTATCAATCAAAGTAACGCCCCCTCTAAACAAGTAAGTCTTACTGCTATGATACAGCTTTCAGTGGTAATTTTCGAGCGCTTACATTCGCGATTCCGCGGGTGTTTTCCCGCTTACATCGCGGTTAATAAAAAGGATGCCGCCCGAAGACGACATCCCCGAAATCTAATTTTAATGGCTACGCGCTTTGCTTAGGTGATGCCAAGCGCTTGTAGAAGACCCAGTAGCTCCAGATGAAGTAGATCAACACGATTGGTAGGATGCTAAACGTGAGAATCGTCATCAGATGGAGCGTGTATGGCGAGTTCGACGAGTTCTTAATCAGTAGCGAGTTGGCCGGATTGTTGGCAATCATGACCCGTGGGAACAAACCGTTGAAGATTAGGACCACCACGCTAATGAGTGATAGACCACTGCCGACAAAGGAGAGCCATTCATGATTCCCCAGTACGCCCCAGTAAGCCAGGACGGTGAAGATGACCAGCGCCACGACAATCGCCGTGGTGGTCATTGGCTTCTTGTCGAAGAAGTCCGTGGAGAAGAACAGGAGTACCGCGAAGACCACTTCACCGGCGAAGAGCACCGGATAGAGAATCTTGTTCCAGGCCAAGGCCCGGTCGCGTAGGCTACCAGACGTCTTCAGCCGGATGAAGTTCAGCCCGTGAACCAGGCAGAGGACCGTGACAGCCACCCCACCGACGATGGAGAAGAGGTTGACGTAATCGCCGAAGTGGGCGGTCATGTCGCCGTTCTTGTCAATCGGCATCCCGGCAATCATGGCCGTGAACAACATCCCAAAGAGGAAGGCGGCACAGAAACTCCCGATGGTTGCGGCCCATTCCCAGAAGTTCCGCCAGGTATCCGTTTTCATATTTGCGCGAAATTCGAAGGATACACCCCGGAAAATCAGGGCGGCTAGAATCAGGAATAAGACCAAGTAGAAACCGGAGAATAAGGTGGCGTACCACATTGGGAAGGACGCGAACATCGCCCCACCGGCCGTGATCAGCCAGACTTCGTTACCGTCCCAGTGCGGGCCAATGGTCTTGATAACCACGTCCCGTTCATCACTGGTCTTGGCGAAACTCTTCACCAACATCCCGACACCGAAGTCGAACCCTTCAAGGAAGAAGAAACCACTGAACAACACACCAATCAGAATAAACCACAGAAATTGTAGGCTAGTCATGATTGAACGCCCCCTTCGAGTAAGGATCTAACTCTTTCGTATCACCAGCTGAGTAGCCATCCGTGTTCTCGGCGTCCGGACCAGCCTTTAACGTCCGGTGGCAGAGAATAATCATCACGAGCCCCATGATGGCAAACATGGCGAAGTAAACGATGTTGGTCGTCAGTAACGAGGCTACGGAAACATTTGGCGAAACGGCGTCGGCGATCGTCAGGAGACCGTAGACAATCCAAGGGTACCGCCCAAACTCAGTGACGAACCAGCCGGCCGTGTTGACCACGAATGGTAGCCACAGGCATAGCCCTAAGATGTACAGGAACCACCGTTGCTTCATAATCAGTTGTGACCGTTTACGGTTGAAGATTAAGCCCACGATAGCGAGTAAGGCGAACAGGGCCCCAGCACCTGCCATGATCCGGAAGCTCCAGAACAACGTCTTGGTTGGGACGTAGTAGTTCATGTCACTACCGAACTTCTTATCGTACTTCGCGTGCATGTCCTTGTTGACTTGATTCATGCCTTTAACCGTCCCGGTCGTCTTGTGATAGCTCAATAAGTTCAAAACGTACGGCACGTCGACGGACCAAGTCGTTTTGTGTTGCTTGGTATCGAAGCCGGAAACAGCTGCCCATTCACCCTTGTTGGTCGAGTTCTTGTAGAGCCCTTCCATGGCGGCGAACTTCATGGGTTGATTGTTGATCAGGTAACGGGTCTGTAAGTCCCCACTGGCGATGGAGCCCAGGGAGAAGATTAACCCGATGACCAGCGCAACATTCAAGGACTTGCGGTAGAAGCCCACGTGGTCCTTCTTCAGTAACCGCCAAGCAGAGCACCCGGCGATCACGAAGGCAGCGGTTACAAAAGCCCCGAAGATAACGTGTGGAAATTCATTCCACAGCTGCGGGTTACCGACCACCTTACCGAAGCTGACCATTTGAACGTGGCCCGTCTTCTGGTTGATGATGTACCCTAAAGGATTCTGCATGAAACTGTTGGCTGCCAAAATCCACAATGCGGATAGTGAAGACCCGAACATAACCAGCCAAATAAAGAGCGTGTGGACCCACTTGTTGAAGCGATCCCACGTGAACATCCACATCCCGATAAACGTGGATTCCAAGAAGAATGCGGCCAAGGCTTCGATGGCTAATGGTGCCCCGAAGATGTCCCCCATGAACCGCGAGTATTCGGACCAGTTCATCCCGAATTGGAATTCCTGAATAATACCGGTAACCACACCGACGGCGAAGCTGTACAGGAACATTTTGCCCCAGAACTGCGCCATCTTTTTGTAATCCTCATCACCTTTGATGGCGTACATGGTTTCCATGACGGCCACCACGAAGGCTAACCCGATTGAAAATGGAACGAAGAAGAAGTGAAAGACAGTGGTCATTCCAAATTGGAACCGCGCTAGGCCTAGGATATCCAGACCAAGATTTAGCATTTTTCTAACCTCCCCAAACGTTATTAGTGTAAATAAATAATTGCTGTCTTGAACTTATTATATCTAGTGATAAGTGAATTTTCAATGGTTGACTACCAATATCGCCAAAGTTAATGGAATATATTCGAAATTCGTGCGATCATTGTTCGTTGACTTTCGTAACACTTCTGAAAAAGTGTGTCAGACTGGTGAAAAATAATGCATGCGCTTTCAAATTAAACGCTAAAATTGCGTGGAGTCGTGCTAAAATAAAGATAAGTAATTGGTATGAGGAGGTTTTCAGCATGACAGAACGCGTACTTGCCCTACAACCCTTGACGACGGACCAACGCACCCGACTGGAACAAACCGGTGTGGAGATCGTGGATTCGACGGACTGGGAGAGTAAGGCCCCAATCACCATCATCTTCGGCTGGGATAAAGAGGTGGGCCCAGCGGCCTTGATGGCGCCGAACAATCAGGTGAAATGGATTCAAACGGTCAGCGCCGGGATTGACTACCTGCCGCTAGACTGGATTAAGGCCCACAACGTCCGGGTCACCAATGCCAGTGGCGTCTACTCACCGGCGATTGCGGAATCAACGATTGGCTACCTGCTGTACTTTATCCGTGGTTTTAACGAGGCCGTGAAGAACCAGGCCGGCCACTTCTGGCAGGTCCCGCAACGTGACGACTTGAGCTTGTTGGCGAGTCAAAAGGTCGTTATCTACGGCACCGGCAGTATCGGCCAGACGATTGCCAAGCTGTTAAATGGCTTCGGTAACCAGCCGTACGGTGTGAACCGCTCCGGTCATCCGGTAGATGGCTTCAAGGATACGGTCAGTCTCACCGACGACAGTACCCTCTTGAAAGACGCGGATGCGGTGATTAACGCCATGCCCGCAACCAGTGCGACCGTCCACTACTTCGATGACGCCTTCTTCAAGCAATTGGATGGGCTCAATATCTTCATCAATGTCGGTCGCGGCAAGTCGGTCGACCAGCAGGCGTTGATGAACGCCCTACTCTATCAAAACGTGTTGCACGCGGCACTGGACGTTTTCGAAGAAGAACCGCTGGATAAGAACTCGCGGCTGTGGGATTATCCCAACGTCTTGGTCACGCCCCACCAGACTGGCTTTGCGAAGGAAAATACTAAGCCGGTGTTAGATATCTTTGCGAAGAACCTGACGAGTTGGGTTGCCGACGAGAGTTTGCCGGTTAATTTGACGGATGTGGCGTTGGGGTACTAGGTATTAACGTTATATCTTTAGAAAGAACTCGCTACGGCGGGTTCTTTCTGTGTTAACACCAAATGAGGCTTTGCAGGTCGATTAAACCGTAAAGTTTCGTACCAAAATCTAAAGGTGAGATGACCCAACTTGTATAACAAAATAATTTCAAGCGTCTCCGAATATATCAAATCTATCAATTATTTGATTGATTACAGCGAAAAATATTACGCGGAAAATAACGATGATGAGGAGAATAATCGTAAATCCAAAAATGTAGCAGTATATTTTCGAGGACAAAGTAAGGAATACGGCAACACACTGCCCAGCCTACTTCAGAAACAGGAGTTTTACGAAAACGAAACCACTTTATTCAATGACTTTCTAGCAAGAGATCCCGAGCTTTTCGATGTCACACAGAATAATTTTGACCGGCTAGCACTGATGCAACACCATCAGTTACCAACTAGATTGCTAGATTTAACTACAAATCCTTTAGTTGCATTATACTTTGCGGTTGAAAAACACGATGACTCTGATGGTGAAGTATATTTATTTACTAACAGCTTCAAGATAGCAGAGCTTTCAAAAGCATTTCAAAAATCTACTTCCGGGCCATTTAACAAACGACTCTCTAACGAAATAATATACAATTATGGGCGGGGTAAATCCAAAATATCTAAAACACCGTTTAGTGATGAAATTGAGGTTGAAGCATCATTAACTCGGTTAAATAAAACAGACCGTTTAGCATTTATTACTGGGCTCGACAGTTTCTTTAAGTGCTTATCTTCAAAACACACTGTACTTAATAAGCCACTTTGGCCAATGATCTATAAAGGGGTTCCTATTAAGAAAACGGCTCATCCTTCTGGCGTACTAAACGATATAGCAAATAATTACTGTACTTTGATGAAAAGCGCTTGCTCAGAACGACTTTATCATGAGATACGAAAAGATATAGGCGACTTCACTTCAAAAATCAACCCATTAGAAATGTTACTGCCAAAAATTGTATCTCCAAGAATAATTGATGAACGCATCAGAAATCAACGGGGATTATTTATGTTTATTCCATTTATACCTGCACAACATTATAACTTTAAAACTGTGCAAGACGAATCTCAAAATCGAATTAATATCTTACGCGTAACCAACGACCAAGGTGGCCTCGTAAAGTTGAATATCCCTGCTGATCACAAATGTGCAATTCGTAAGGAACTCGCGAGAATTGGTATTACCCGAAATTTCATTTATCCAGAACATAAGTCAGTTGCTCTCGAAATTAAAAACAAGTTCACAGATAACCACTATCAAAAATAGTTATTGATATACACTAACCACATAGGATTAAATTCGACCGGCGCAAAAGAGAAAAAAATGTTCTATTGCAGGCTATACTCCGGAAGTGTTAAATTTTTTGTGTAATAGAAGACCTCTCCCATTAGTTAGCTATTCATGCACTGCATCTAATGTGTACTAAATTTGTTTGAATCCTCGCTGCGTTCGCTCAAAATTTCGGCTATTATAGTCACGAATGACTGTGCCCAAAACCCGTTCTAGCGTCGATTCATTGGAAAATTGTTTTTTCTTTTTGGTCTGACACTTAGTTTTTTTGTTGAACATCTCAATGAGATTGGTGCTATAGATACTGCTATGAACCACTGTCGGAAACGTAAAACCGATCAAAATTGACGATTGCCCTTTAGCTTATTTATCATCCGAAGATAAGACTTTTTACCACTTGCCTATTAAGTCGATCAACTTTTGTTTCGCATCAACCTTTTGGGAAGATTACCCGGACGTCCTGATTCCTTGCACCAAACCGGATTCGCGAAGGAAAACACCAAGCCCGTGCTGGACACCTTTGAGAAGAACTTGACCGGTTGGGTGGCCGATGGCAGTCTATCGGTTAATTTGACGGATGGGGCGTTGAGGTACTAAGTAACTTGTGAACAAGAAAAGATGTACTAGCTCAAAAAGAGCCGGTGCATCTTTTACTTTTGTAACTCTCTGAAATCTCGGAACAGCGAATATAAAAACGCCTCCGCAAGAACGAAAGCGTTACTAGTTTTCATTTAAAATAGTTAGTGAATTTGCGTAGTCATACGAAATCAGCTCGGCATTCTCATTATCAATCCAAGCCTCTTCCTTATGGGAGAAAGCAGCGATTGACTTGGCAGTCATACCTTTAAAGCGTTCCAACGTGGCATGCATAACTGCTAATTCTTCTTTTGAAAACAATGTCGCATTGAAGTCTGCGTTGGGCGCATAGTAACTCCAATCATATTGACCTGCACTAATTTCCTTCTCAACGATAAGATTAGCGCTCTCCATGGATCCATACAACAAACTATATTGATCCGGAACAGGGCCATGAGGGAGCCGCGCATAAGAAACCCCGCTTATTGAAACCGTGTTACGGGCAAAATGGGTAAAATCCGCGTAAAACAACAGTTTATTGAGTTTGGTTTTCGTCAGTTCTGGCACATTAATCACGAAGTATAAAACCATATTGGAAAACTTTTTTAAATCAAAGGCATTATATCCCGAAAATTCAGAGTAATTAATATCCGTAAACAATGCATTAATTCCCTTTTCAATGAATTTCTTCGATTGTTCTACTCCGGAAGTGCCAACGTTTTCTTCAAATGCCGCCTTACCACGCTCAGTCATTGCTTCCTTAGAGGTATCATACAACGGTTGCGCCACATCGGGATCTGTCTCTAAGGCCAGCAATATCTTGTTATTCGCTACTGAAGGCAATGAGCCCGTTTCATAAGTGGCAATGGTCGTCGCACTCCATCCTAATAGGGTAGCGAAGTCCCTTTGACTTAAACCAAACGAATGACGCACCCTTTTAATGCGTTCAGGAGAAATGATGCCGTGCTTCCCCCGGTATTCATCGAATGCACTTAAAATTGCTTGATTATCAAGCTTTTCATCGAATACTTGTTCACCACTGTCTACGTCAAAGCGGGCACTCGTCACAACATCTACCTTTTCTCCTCGGATAGTGTAGGTCTCATCTACCGACTTTACTTCTGTTTTCATTAGTATCGCCCCCCCCTTTAGTCGTAAATTGTTTCATGAAATGAAATGACCTTGGCATGTCCATTCATGAGTTTTAATTTTATGTATAAGCGCTTTTCAGTTTCACCATTTTTGTAGAAAACCCACAGGTATTCACCGGGTCTATCTCTATCTCGTTCTGGTCCCTTAACGTAATCACCAGGCGTAAGTTTCATGAGTACAATTTTAATTGATTCGGGCGTCATTTCGGTTACCTGAGCGTATGCCACTCTACGTTGGACAATTTCCCAGTTGCCGTGACTAAGGGCTTTTTTAAAGTCTTGCAAGAATCGTCGAATTGTCGCTTCGCTAGCTGAACCCATGGCTATCCTCCACATTTATGTCTACGGTTATCATATCATTGCTACAAATTTGTAGCAAGAATTACGAATCAACAAAATGTTTAAGTTTGGTTTCACGCAATAAACTGCGGTATACGGTCAATACTGGAACTAGCGATTCAATTCCAGTAAAGTTCATCTAAGCTGTTATCCATTTTTTAATCGGCTAAATTTTATTTTACGTGATCACAATGTTCTCTTCCATTTCGCTTCCCTAGCGTGTGATACCGCACCCATAAACACAATTATATTTCCATCTTTTTGCGGCTTTACAAAATTAATACAAAAAATCTACATCCCCGCTACATTCGTCTGATAATCTAATGGATGTCATAAAAAATTACTGATCCAATTAGGAGGAGTATCATCCATGCATCGATCAACTATTGTCAAATCACTAAGCCTCGCCGGCGTCATTCTCTCGCTCATGAGCGTCGGAGTTCCTAGCGCCAGTGCCGCTACCACCGCCCAAACCCCATTGACCACTGAAACGCGTGCCACGGGAAACCGGACGACCACTAGCCAGACCGACTTAGCCACAGCGGACCCCATCATTCAATCTCGCTTGAGCAAGGACGAAATGGCCGAACAGGTTGCCCTGTACGGCGACGTCAAGGATACCTTGGTCAAGTTGGCCGGAACCAAGAACACGCGCGATATCGGCGGCTATAAGACTGCCAATGGTAAATTCCAAATTCGCCCGAACCGCCTGCTACGGTCCGACAACCTGAACAAAGTGACCAACAAGGACAAACATATTCTCGCGGCCGACTATCACGTGACCTCCATCGTCGACTTCCGAACTGATGGCCAGATCAATAGTCTGCCCGACCAACATATCCCCGGGGTGGACAATACGAGCATCTCCATTCTGGGCGTCAAAGCCTTCTCAGATAGTGTCGCGCTGAACGAAGAATTTGCCGGTGATGGCGGCTTCTACGTTCAGCAGCTGGAGTTCGGCCAGTCGGCGGTTCAAGGTTACAGCCGCTTCCTGAATATGCTGCTACATAACAATTACGCCACCCTCTACCACTGCTCATCGGGTAAAGACCGCACGGGAATCGCCACGGTGCTGATCATGTCGATTCTGGGGATGGACGAGAAGACCATCACCAATGACTTCATGCAATCTTACCAAACGGGTCGAACGGTCAAGCCAGCATGGCTCAAGGAATACTTCCGCGAAATTAAGACTCGCTACGTGACAATGGACCGCTACATCGCAAACGTTCTCCACTTCTCGCGGGCCCAAAAAGAAAAATTGCGGTCCATGTACTTAGTGTCAACGGATGGCACCAACACCGCCTACCAAGAGGGCGACAAGGTTATGCCAGATCCAGTCCCAGCACCGGTCAAACCAGCACCGACGCCAGCACCAAGTCAACCGGCACCAAAACCGAACCCGGAGCCGGCTAAACCAACGCCAGCCCCCGCTCCAACTCCGGCGCCAACGCAACCGGCGCCGGCTCCAGTACCGAGTCCGCAACCCGCTCAACCAATGCCGGCACCTACACCGGCCCCAACGCCAATCACGCCGACACCTTTCCTGACGCCAGCGTTGACCGCTGCGGCTAAACCAACGTCCGTAAGCAAGCCGCATAAGCACAAGCAGGTTAAGAAGACCAAAGCCAAGATTGTCTCCAGTAAGAAGCTGAGCACCAAGTATACTTACCGGCTGAAAGCCCGTAAGCAGTTATTCAAAGACGCCCACCTGCAAAAATCGCTGGGCAAGACCACTAAGAAGCACCAGCGGACAACTTGGAAGTTAACGAACGTTGAACGCATCAAGATCAAGGGTAAGACCCACACTTACTACAAGGTTAAGGACCATGCCGGACATAAGGGCTGGATTCTGAAGGCTCATGTGGTTAAGGTTAAGTTGCACCAGATGAGTCATCGAGGTTAATTACGAGTTAGATTTATATTTTTAGTAACAGGGTGCTAATGGACTTCTCCATTAGCACCCTGTTATTCATGTGCGTCCAATTCTAATGCTGACAGCTATTAAAAGTCTACCCTGAGAGTTCACGTCAAATACTTATTTCAGACCTATCTTTTTAAATGGATAACTTCGATGTAAAAAGAACGATCGAACCACTGGGGTTTTTACAACTAAAAAGGTTGCTATTACAGGAATTAAGATTCGATAAACATTTATCATAGCTATCTGAAGCATCCCATTCCGTAATACTTGTTGATGGATTAACATATCGGGTATCCTTGAATAATTCAGATCAACTATATGAAAGCACAAAATAATTATAGAATTTCGACCAATAAAAGCTAAACCGTTTGAAATCCAGTTACCACGATCCAAAAATTGAGCTATTTTGAACACAACTAACGAGGCACCAACCGCACCTACTATTGCTAACAATGTATCTGGAAATGAAACTGAAACCAGAAGAAAAGTCTGTCCAAATGCATCCAGAACCCACACAAAGATTCCTAATGTAATTGCCATTGAACTGATATTCTTTAAATAATCTTCTTCCTTAAAGAGATAACCTATATACAAAAAAATCAATGAAAACAAGGCCGCATTTATTGAAAAAGGCAGCAACCAGTAAGAAGAAACCAACTTACCAATTAAAGCCAACACTAATAATAGAAATATACGATTAGCGCTTTTATACGTAGAATGTTCTGTCTTAGTTATAACCAGGTTGAAAATTTGTACAGCAATTGCCATTGCTGGTAAAAACCAAATGGCACCTATTGGAGCAACGTTTAAAGAAATTGGCATCGTAGGCTTAAGTCCTACACCATATAGCGATGCAACAAAAGTATCACGAAAACTTGATAAGTAAGGCTTCAGAAAGAATATCGATAACCTATTAGTAATCAGCTCTAACACTATCATCAATCCACATGTTGTTAAGTAAGGTAATATAAGGTTCCAAAGCGCTCCCTTAGCCTCTCTCGAGTAGCTTTTTTTTCTAAACAGATACCCACTAAGTATGAAAAAAATAGGCATATGAAATGCATATATCATACGCCCAAATAATTCAATGAACCCTTTAACTGACGCCGTTCCAGTGAACATCCCTTGCCCCATATCAACATATAATGAATGTCCAACAATAACACTTAGCATTGCCAATGCCCTTGCAATGTCTATCCATTGAATTCTTACTTTTCCCATTTTAATTCTATCCCTTCTTAAGTTCCCGAAATGGAGGTATACCAAGGTACGACACTCATACTGGTAAAAGCGATAAAACTTCATACTCATATGCTAAAAAATCATTTATACACATAAAATACTTAAAGAACACTCTCATAAATAACGATTGCCTCAGTTAACAGTTAAACCGTCAGTCCCTAGATTCAAGGCCAAAAAATTCAAATCAATTGACTTCAGTCCCAACCAAGCCATTCTTATAACCCATACAAAAAGCTAAGGGTAAGACTCCTTCAAATAAGAAGCTGCACACCAAGTATACCTACCGCCCGAAGTAAAACAAACAGCAATCTCAAGGGCACACACTCCCCCTTAAGCCATGCCAGCAAGAAACACACAAAACACGTAGAAGCTAACCAACGTTAAACGCATCAAAATTAAAGGCAAGACAAAAAGGTTAAGGGCTACGCTGGTCACAAGGATTGAATTCGGAAGTATAACATGCTTAAGATTAAGCTACCTCAGGTGTTAATCACAGATAAACTCAAAATGATTCCAAATTTAATCCTAAAATATCTGGCCCGATTTAAAATTGAAGTGCAACACCCCTTAAGACATTAAGGGGTGTTGCACTTCAATTTTAAATCGGGCGTTCGGATTATAAAAAGACACTGCCCATCAGCATTCGCCATGGACAGTGTCTCACCTAAATCTTTGTTACTGCTTAATAACCACCACCGGGACCACCGTTACTTCCACCAGCATCCCCCGTACTCCCCCCGTTTCCGGTGGTGTCTGTACTGGTCGTGGTTGTGCTGGTTGCACTCATATCAGCAATGGAACCGGTTTTCTTATGTGTCAATCCCAGGCCCTTTCTGATGTAATTTGTGACCCGTTGTAGTTCGGATTTCGAGGCAACTTCCATGCTCTGACCGTTGATGGTTTCACTCGTTCCCTGCAGGTGGGTCGTCTTAATATGCTTGGTGGCCGACAGGTAATTGGTGGCCAAAGCGGTCAGATCATTGAAGGTTAAATCGGTCTGCGTCTGCTTAGTCAGTGAGCTAATGAACGATTCATTGAGTAACGTTCTGACCGATCCCGACTTCGCCAACAGGGCCATGATGACCTTACGCTGCCGCGTTTGCCGGCCGTAGTCGCCCTTAGGGTCATCGTCTCGCATCCGCGCGTAGGCCAGGGCCTTCTTCCCATTCATATGGGTCTTAACGCCCTTCTTGAAGGTATAGCCGCCGTAACTAAAACTCAAGGTTGGTTTCACGGTCACGCCGCCGACCTCGTTTATAATTTTTTCCATCCCGCCCATATTAATAATGGCATAAAAATCAATCGGGATATTCAGCATCTGCTGAACCGTGGTGATGGCCGTCTTGGATTTCCCGTAGGCATAGGCCGCGTTAATCTTCGAGAGACCATAGTCCTCGTAGCCCGGGATATTCACCGCCGTATCCCGCGGAATACTGGTGATAGTGGTCTTATTGGTCTTAGGATTAATCGTGACCACCATCATACTATCCGTCCGGCCGGAGAAGGTCCGTCCCAGTGCACCGGTGTCGGTCCCCATCAACAGAATGGAGATGGGTTTCTTCCCGGACAACTGGGCGTTAACGTTACGCAGCTTCTTCACGCCGGACGCCTGATACGAGGTCTTGACGGTATTCTTCAGGCTCTGGTACTTATGCATGCCATAGGCCGTCCCTCCCGCTAAGAGGGCGAGAATCACCACAATAATGATATTGCGGAGCGGATGACGCCGTTTTCTTGGTCTGTGTCGTGGTTCCATCATGGTTTGTCTTAACCACCCTTCCAGCCACCCGTGAACTTACCGGGTGGTGCTAAATTTTTCTCTGCTTAACTGACTTGTCCATTATAGAGACCTTTCCTTAACACTTCCTGAGTCGATAATATTCTTAATAAAAAACAAAGCGTTGCCGTCTCTGCAGCAACGCTTCGATGTTTCCCTTACCTATTTCATTTTGGCTGGCTAGGCCGCCTCTCGCCGCACCCGGCTATGGTGATAGCCGTAGCTGACGTAGACGATCAGACCCAGTACCACCCAGATACCAAAGGCTTCCCAAGTAAAAGGTTGTAGCTGCGTCATCAGGTACACGCAGGCCAGAAAGGACGCAATCGGCAAGAACGGATACCACGGCACCTTAAACGAGGTGTCCATGCTCTTGAAGCGCTCATCGTGACGCAGGAAGACAATGCCCAGCGAGACCATCGCAAACGCCGACAACGTGCCGATATTCACCAGCTCGGCAATCTTATCAATCGGAATAAAGGCCGCGAAGATACTGGCCACAATCCCGAAAATCCAGGTATTGGCCACGGGCACGTGGGTCTTGGGATGGAGCTTCTTCAGTGACGCCGGCAACAGGCCGTCCCGACTGATGGCAAACAGCAGCCGCGTGCCCCCGTAGGACATGACAATCAGCACCGTGGTCATCCCCACGATGGCCCCAAAGGAAATGACGCCGGCCGCCCAGTCCTGATGAATCAGGTTCAGCGCAAAGGCCACCGGATCGGCCACGCCCAACTTCGTATAGTGGACAACCCCAACCAGCACGGCTGACAAGCCGATGTAGAGCACGGCGGCCACCAACAGTGATGAGATAATCCCAATTGGCATGTTGCGTTTGGGATTCTTCACTTCCTCACTAGCCGTGGACACGGCATCGAAACCGATGTAGGCGTAGAAGGCCACCGCGGCCCCCTTGAAGACACCGTGCGCACCGTACGGCATGAACGGCCGATAATTGGCCGGCTTCACGTAAAAGATAGCAATGGCAATGAAGAGCAGAATCACGAGAATCTTAACGATTACCATGATATTGTTGATCCGGGCCGACTCCCGAATCCCCTTGGACAGCAAGGCGGCCACTAACATCGTAATCAGTAGCGCGACGATATCGATGCCGCCACCCTTGACGCCCGCGGTTCCGGCCGCTGCCTGTAAGAACGGCGGTAATTTTACCCCGAAGCCCGCCATCAGGTTCTGGAAATACGAGGACCAGCTCACGGCCACCGAGGACACCGCGAAGAGATATTCCGAGATCAGCGCCCAGCCCAGAATCCAGGCCACGAATTCACCGAAGACGGCGTAGACATAGGTATACGCGCTCCCGGCCAACGGAATGGTCGAGGAAAATTCGGAATAACACAGGGCCGCCATGGCACAGACGACCACCGCAATCACGTAGGATAACATGACGCTGGGCCCGGTATAGTTGGCAGCGATCAGCCCCGGCGTAATAAAGATCCCGGAACCCACGATGGCGCCGATGCCCATGGTGGTCAGACTAAACGCCGTTAAGGTCTTCTCCAACCCTGTCTTCTTGTATAAATCGGTCTGCACCTGCTTCTTAATGAATAGTTGCAGTGGTTGTTTGCCCATTGCGACTCCTCCTTTCACCCATATAATGAGAATTCAGTAAGACTAATTATTATATTCTAATTTTGACTGGGTGAAATGTCAAGCTGCAAATGGCGCTGAAAGCGCATTCTGATGGGATTTTATCCGGTTGGTTGTCGACAGATCGACCATTCGCGCTAAGCGTGGGATTCGACTTAGCCCTACCGCGGCCGTTCTATTTGGCCGACTAATCATTGACGGCCAACTTCATATTTTTTCGGCTAGCTACGATGCCAGCACTACCGCGGTTTTTCCGCTGATCGGGTTGCCTAATTCTCGTGGGATTTTAATTTTCTTATTTACAAATTCAAAAAAGGTGCTAGGATTAAGGCCATAAGATAAAAAACGGAGGAAAGACGAGTACGTCTAGTCGGCCTGTCAGTGAGTTGGGACTTAGTGCAAACCCAATCAGTGTTCGACTTCTCGGAATAACACTTTCTTAGTTGCTTCCTGAAACGCCTTGCGCGGTAGGGTTAGCCGTCAACCGGTACGTTACCATCGGTAGAGTATGTTTGTACTCTAATTGAGCTGGCCCATTTCTAGAGTGGGCAACTTGGGTGGTACCGCGAAAGTTTTTTCGTCCCTTGATTACACGAGGGATGGAAAAACTTTTTTATTTTATCTCGAACCTAAAACCCAAAGGAGATCCGCTTATGCATTTAATTGTGCCCAAATCATACGATCCTAAATTATCCGTCAAAGAAACCCAAGAAGCTATTCGCTACATCCGCGAAACCTTCCAGGAAGAATTCGGTAAGCAACTGAACCTCTCCCGGCTCACAGCGCCCATGTTCGTGGAAAAGTCCACGGGGCTAAACGACAACTTGAACGGTGTTGAAAAGCCCGTCTCCTTCACCATGGCCGACATGGGCGATTCCACGATTGAAATCGTCCACTCCCTCGCCAAGTGGAAGCGCGTGGCCTTAAAGAAGAACGGCTTCAAGATGCACGAAGGCCTCTACACCAACATGAACGCCATTCGGAAGGACGAGGACTTGGACAACTTCCACTCCGCCTACGTCGACCAGTGGGACTGGGAAAAGGTCATCGCCAAGGACGAACGGACCGAAGAAACGTTGAAGGCCACCGTCCGGACCATCTTCAAGGTCATCAAGCACATGGAACACGAAGTTTGGTACAAGTTCCCCCAAGCCGTTCACCACTTACCCGACGAGATTCACTTCATCACGACTCAAGAATTGGAAGACATGTACCCCGAAATGACGCCCCGCGAACGCGAGAACGCCATCAGCAAGAAACTCGGCTGCGTCTTCCTCATGAAGATCGGCGGTGCCTTAAAGAGCGGCAAGCGGCATGACGGCCGGGCCCCTGACTACGATGACTGGGAATTAAACGGTGACATTATGTTCTGGTACGAACCTCTCCAACAGGCGATTGAAATCTCCAGCATGGGGGTTCGGGTCGATGCCGCTTCCATGAAGAAGCAATTGAAGATTGCCCACGCCGAAGATCGGCTGAAGCTGCCTTACCACCAAATGATTATGAACGAAGAGCTGCCTTACACCATTGGTGGCGGGATCGGCCAATCCCGGCTATGTATGTTATTACTGGGTAAGGCCCACGTGGGCGAAGTCCAAACGTCCATCTGGCCGAAAGCCATGATCGACCAATGCGAAGCGGCCAACATTCACTTACTGTAAGCTAATCAGTTAAATAGAAGCTAAAAGCGTCATTCGTTAGACTGGGGGAATTCCTCGGTACTGCGAATGGCGCTTCTTGGTGTCACTTGTTAAATTACTAATCCGTTTTAATGCGAGCAATGACTTTATCTTTAAAGTAGTCTTCCATGGCCGTCATCTCGATGACGTGACCGGGCAGCGTCTCCGCCCACGGCTGATCGCACTGGACCTGTTCCATGAGCTCGACGGCGGAGAGGTTGCCGAAAGTCTGCCAAACACACGCGAGAATCGCCTGAAACTGTTGAATCCCCGTCAGGTAATCGTAGTCCGCCTGGTCATCGGCACTGATCTGACCGACGATTCCCGTCTGTCCAGCATACCGGGCCTCGACCGCGGGAATCATGACGCCGCGTTCGCCGGCCACCAACTCATCAGAAAATGCCTGAATGCCATAGACCACGACACAGATGCCCTGCACGTAATACAGCAACTGTGTCACCTTGCTCCGACTAAGCTCATCCGCGTCCAAGTCCTGCATCTGCTGCAAGCTCTTGACCCGAAACCAATTGACTATTTGATCGATATCGTTGTTCATGTCGGACCTCCTTGGAAAGCCTTCCCATCAACTCCGTCTACTCGTCTTGCCTAGCCCCATGATAACAAGCGCGTACGCGAGACACAACCCAAATCATA